>CABUDL010000005.1 GCA_902490335.1 uncultured Clostridium sp.
ATCTAAGTGCTCCCCCGACCTACTGGTTCGTAGCCAGTCACTCTATCCAGCTGAGCTACAAGCGCAGATGCTATTGTCGTACTGATTGAATCTGTACTGCAATCAGCTTTACTATAATAACATCTAAAAAAAGTTTTGTCAAGGGTTTTTGGAAAGTTTTTTTAATTTTTTTATCCTAAATCCTCGCAATCGGTCAAATGCACCTGTGCCGGACCGTCGATTCCTTCCAGTTCCAGCACCACCAGTTCATTTTCACCCTCATGCAGCAGCGGAGCCGGCAGATAGAGTGTCTTCTGCGGACCTGCCGGATTCCAGTATCTGCCCAGGTTAAAGCCGTTGATGTACACGTTCCCCTTGGTAAAGCCGTCCAGCCGCACAAAGGTGTCCTGCCGCTGCCGGACTGTAAAGCTGCCCTTTAAAAAGAGCGGACCGCTTTCCTTAAAATCCATCTTACATTTTTCCGGTACAGGTTCATATCCCTGCTGCGGCGGGCAGTCGCAGGGCAGTGGATAGTGCTTCCAGCCAAACTGATACTGACATCCCAGCTTGACCCCCCGCAGGATTCCCTTGCAGTCAAGCAGCTTGGGTCCGTAGTTGATGCGTCCCATATTCTCTACTAAGATGCGCAGCACTGCTGTCTGTCCCGGCTCCAGCTCCAGGTAGATTGCATCATTCCTGCGTCCGGTCCTCTCCTGAATCCCTGCCAGCTTGCCGTCTATATAGATCATCGCCCGGTCGTGCAGCCCGTCGATGGTCAGCTCGCTGCGCTCAAAGGGTCCGTGCAGCACCGTTTCATACAGCACAAATCCAAAGTCCTGTTCCAGCTGCTCCATCGTCAGCGTGTTTGCACTCTCCACCGGCTGCGGCAGGTGGACAAACAGCGGCGTCTGCCGGGTCAGCTTCACGATGCCATAGTCCTTTTTCGGCAGATTTCCCACCTGTAAATCAGGTGCCTTGCCCATATATTGCTCTGCCACCCGTTTGATTGCAAAATATTTTTCGGTCAAATCTCCGCACTCGCTCACCGGGCAGTCGTAGTCATAGCTGGTCACCGTCGGCTGATAGCAGCCGTCGTGGTTGGCTCCGTTGGTAAAGCCAAAGTTGGTCCCGCCGTGGAACATATACAGGTTGACCGACCCTCCATCGCGCAGCATCTGCTCCAGCTGGTCTGCTGTCTCGTCACTTTCTCTGCGGTGATGCTGCTCGTAGCAGTGGTCAAACCACCCGTTCCAAAACTCGGTACACATCACCGGTCGTTCGGGTGCAAACCGGCGCAGAGTATCAAAATGTTCCTTGCCGCGGCTGCCAAAGTTTGCTGTTGCCAGATACTCCGGCAGACTTCCTCCGCCCAGCATCAGCTGATTGGGTCCGTCGGAGGTAAAGAAGAACTCGTTGACCCCGTTGTCCCGATAGATCTGCGCCACCGCCCGCAGGTAATCCTTGTCGTTGCCGTAGCTGCCGTACTCGTTTTCCACCTGTACAGCGATGATGTTGCCGCCGTTTTCTCCCAGATAGGGGCGCAGGCGGTCAAACAGCTGCTTGTAGTAGGCTGACACCTTCTGCAAAAACATCGGGTTGTTGCAGCGCAGGGCAAGACCCGGTCGATTCAACAGCCAGGACGGCAGCCCGCCAAAGTCCATCTCCGCACAGATGTACGGTCCCGGGCGCAGGATAACATACAATCCCAGCTGCTGCGCTGTCTGCACAAAGCGCGCCACATCCAGTCCGCCGGAAAAATCAAACTTGCCCTCCTGCCGCTCGTGCAGGTTCCAGCAGGTGTAGGTCTCCACTGCATTGAAGCCGCAGGCACGCAGCTTCTTTAAGCGGTCCTCCCAGTAGTCGGGTGTCACCCGAAAATAGTGGATGGTGCCGGACAAAAACCGAAACGGCTTTTGGTCCAGCAAAAACTGCTCTCCTTGATAACAAAGTCTGCTCATAACCTTCTCTCCTTTTCAGATTGAACAGCAAAGCGGTTCCATCTTGCTGTCAAATCCTCTTTTATTCCTCTTTTTTATCCAAACAGCTTGTCCCAGATTTCCGGCATCACCGGATTTTCCCTTTTGACCACCTTCTTGCCGAAATCCTCGGCAGTTTCCCCTTCCCGCAGCTGTCGTGCCACCACCACCAGCCGCGCATCGGCAAATTCATAGGTGCAGGTGGACAGGGTCAGCAGACGGTCATCGGCTGTCATCTTGACCCCGGTATCAATCAGCGACCGCTTTTGAATTTGGGAGATATACGCCTGCTTTGCATCGCGGGTGCTGAACTTTAAATAGCTGATGTAGTCAAACAGCTCCCCGTGCTCCGGTCGGGTGGAAACGATATACACCGCTGCCACCGCATATTGGCGGCGATTGTACAGGGTGTTCAGTTGAATGACCGGATGCTCCGCGGCAAACCCGGTGTCTTTATAGCGGGTCAGAATGTTGAACATACTGCGGTCGCTGGTGATGTTGTGTCCGTACAGGACGGTGTTGTCGTCGGTCAGCTGCGGGGAATTGCTCTTGTCCAAAAACACCTGCCCGTGCTTATCCTCTTCGCCGTAAAAGTCGTGGGTCAGGTAGTACTCGTTGTCCCGCTGCATCACCGGTGTGCTCAACAGTCCGTCCCCGATGTTCAGCCACCCCACGATGTCGCTGTTTATCTCATACAGCTTGCGGTACTCCGGCAGCATCACCGGCTCAAAGGAGGTCCCTGCATTATCGCCTGTTGTCGGGGGATTTTCCGCATTTTCTTCTGTACCTTCGGGTGCTGCCTCCCCCTGTACCTCCTGATTCGGGTCGGATTGTCCGATGGTCAGCCCACCCTGGTGGTACAGCTGCTCCAGCCCGTCCTGCACCTTGCCGCTTTGATAGGACTGCATCGCCCACAAAGTAAGGTGGACAATGCTTGCCAGCGCCACCGTCAGAAAGAAGAGGATCAGTCCTCTTCTCACCGGTCTTGAGATCGGTTTCATTCCTTCCCCCCTCTGCCCTTGTTTTGATTTGCCCGTTTGCTCACAGCTGCAAATTTGACTGTGGTTCCTTTACAGCCGTTCTGCGGCTTTCAAAATCAGACTCAGTGCGTGCGAGGATGCAAGATAGCGGATGGTCTCTCTGGCATCCTGGTCCCTGCGGTTGACGTTCAGAGTAAAAACACGGGTCAGCTTCGGGCTGTCCACCCCGATATACACAAGACCCACCTCTTTGCCCTCGTCGGCTGTCGGTCCTGCATTGCCGGTCACCGAGATGCCGATGTCTGCTCCTGACAGATTCCGCACACCCGATGCCATCTCTGCTGCCGTCTGCTCCGAGATGGCTCCGCACTCCTCCAACGTCTGTTCGCTGACACCCAGCAGTTGGTGCTTGATGCGGTTGGAATAGCTGCACACCCCGCACTCAAACACCTTCGACGAACCGCTGACATCGGTGATGCGTTTGGCAAGGTAGCCGCCTGTGCAGCTTTCTGCCACTGCTACCTTCAGCCCTTTTTCGGTCAGCAGCCGTACCACCGCCGTTTGCAGGTCACCGACGTCCACCCCATACAAAAATTCTCCCACCATCTGCCGAATCTGCTCCATCACCGGCTCCAGCAGGGCATTCGGGTCCTCCCCGTTTTTGACCCTTGCGGTCACCCGCAGCTGTACCTCGCCGGTCTTGGCATAGGGCGCCACTGTGGGATTCAGGCTCTTTTCCATCAGACTGCGCAGCCTGTCCTCCAGCATCGACTCTCCGATTCCGAAAAAGTGCATGGTGTGGGAAACCAAATGCGTATCGCTGTCCTTGAGCAGATAGGGCTTGACCTGCTGTTCAAACATCGGCTTCATCTCCCGCGGCGGACCCGGCAGCATGATGGCAGTCTTGCCTTCCAGCTCCCCGCTTCCCTCTATCGCACAGCCGGGTGCCGTTCCGTTTTCGTTTTGGAAAATCACACAGCCCTGCGGCATCATCGCCTGCTTTTTATTATTGTCGGTCATTTCCCTTCCTAAACGCAGAAAATGCGCCTGGATGCGCGCCAGCGAATCCTCGTCCATCACCAGCGTTCTGCCAAAGCAGGCTGCGATGGTCTCCTTGCTCAGGTCGTCATAGGTCGGACCCAGACCGCCGGTGGTGATAACGATGTCTGCCCGGCTCAACGCCAGCTGCAACGACTGACGCAGCCGTTCGGGGTTATCCCCCACCACACTCTGGTGGTAGAGATTGATTCCCAACCCTGCCAGCTCCTTTGCCAGATAAGCGGCATTTGTATTGATAATATCGCCCATCAGAAGTTCGGTGCCGATGCACAGAATCTCTGCACTGCGCTGTTTCATTTGACCATCCCTTTCTGTTCTACAGAAAATCTGCCTGTCCTAAACCTTTCATGCAAAGGTGTTAATCAGAAAAATCATTCTATGATAATCATAAAGGATATTTGTAAACATTTCATGTCTATCTCTCTAAACTTCTCCAAAATCCTGCCGTCAATGCAAAACAGGGTCAAGCCCTTCGACCTGTGTTTGGCAGCCGCGGCATTGACCCTGTTGTCTGTTCTGTATTGTAAAGATGTTAGTCCTCTTTGCCGTCCCAGCAGTAGGTGCAAAGCTGTTCGCGCGGCAGACCGACCGACTCAATCATGTCGTCCAGTCGGTGATAGCGCAGGCTGGTCACATTGAGCTTGTGGCAGATGACATCCAGCATCCGCTGATATTCCTCGGTATTTGGATCGGTGTAGCGCTCCAGCAGTTCCGGGGTGATCTGGTTTTCCAGTTCCATCATGACGCGTCGGGTAATCAAATCCATATCCGAGCGCGAACGGGAGAAGTTTAAGTACTTGCAGCCATAGAACAGCGGCGGGCAGGCAGGACGGACGTGAACCTCCTTGGCTCCGCTGGCGTACAAAAATTCACCGGTTTCCCGCAGCTGTGTGCCACGGACGATGGAGTCATCGATGAGCAGCAGGCTCTTATCTCGAATCAGTTCCTGCACCGCAATCAGCTTCATGCGTGCAATCAGGTTGCGCTGGCTCTGGATGCTTGGCATAAAGGAACGCGGCCAGGTCGGCGTGTATTTGATGAACGGACGGGAGAACGGAATCCCCGACTCGTTTGCATAGCCGATGGCGTGTGCTGTACCGGAATCCGGTACGCCCGCTACTGTATCCACCTGGATTGTGCCCTTGTCGCGGCGAGCAAGCATCGCTCCGCAGCGGTAGCGCATCTCCTCTACCCCGATTCCCTCATAGGAAGAGGACGGGTATCCATAGTAAATCCACATAAAGGTGCAGATCTTCATTTTCTTTCCGGGCTTCACCAAGGTCTGTGCGCCTTCCGGCGTAACAACCGCAATCTCTCCCGGACCCAGCTCACGCTCCTCCTGGTAACCCAGGTTGCGGTAGGCAAAGCTTTCCAGCGATACGCAGCAGGCATCTTCCTTTTTGCCCACGCTGACCGGTGTGCGTCCCAGTCTGTCTCTTGCCGCATAAATGCCCTTTGGTGTCATCAGTAAAACGGTCATCGAACCTTCGATTCTCTGCTGCGCGTACGCCAAACCATCAATCAGGTTATCCTTCTGGTTGATCAGAGCAGCCACCAGCTCGGTGGGGTTGGTGTCGCCTCCGCTCATCTCCAGAAAATGGGTGTGCCCCTTGCTGTAAATTTCCTGCACCAGCTCCTCGGTATTGTTGATGCGTCCCACCGTGGTGATGGCATAGGTCCCGTGATGGGAACGAACGATCAGCGGCTGTGGTTCAAAGTCGGAGATACAACCAATTCCTACGCTGCCCTGCATCGAATTGACTTCCCGGTCAAACTTGGTGCGAAAGGGTGCGTTTTCAATGTTATGGATTGCGCGGTCAAACCCCTTTTCCCGGTCGTATACTGCCATACCTGCGCGGCGTGTACCCAAATGAGAATGGTAGTCGATGCCAAAGAACAGGTCGAACACACAGTCCTTCTTTGCTGCTACGCCAAAAAATCCACCCATCAACAATTCCTCCCTGTTATCTTCTTTTTCCTCTCTTGTCCCATAAAAAAACAAATGCCCCGCAGGGCTTTAGGGACAAAAGGGTGTTTTCTGTTTCTTTCCAAGCACATTATAGCAAACTCTCTCCCTGCATGGCAAGGCAGGATTGTAAAAAAAGTGTTCTGCGCATAAAAATACCGTTTTCTTCACAACTTTCCGTCCTGCCGTCCTCCTTTTTTTGTATGGGCTTGCAAAGGCTTTTCCCACTTTCAAAAAGATGGTTTGTACACCTATGACATACACTCTTGCGGGCAAAAATCCCATTCTTTGCAAAACCCTACAAAACAGGGCTTGCAGGGCAGGCTGCAAAGTGGTATATTTTCTGTATAGTTTAAACAGTTGTTTTCGGGAAAAAAACAATCTGCCGGTCCTAAGAACTCTATACGGAAAGGAAGGTCTTATCATGTCCAACGAAGAAAAATATCTGCTGGTCGAAGAAAGCATCGCACCCGACATCTTTAAAAAGGTGCTGGAAGCCAAAAAATATCTTGCCACCGGCAAAGCGCGCAATTCCTCCGAGGCGGTACGCCTTGCCGACATCTCCCGCAGCGCTTTTTACAAGTACAAGGACCGGGTGATGGAATATAACTCCAATGCCTCGGGCAACATCGTCACCTTCTACCTGACCATGGAGGACATCCCCGGTGTGCTGTCCTCGGTCATCAACCACCTGGCGGAGTACGGTGCCAACATCCTGACCATCAATCAGAACATCCCCTCCGACGGCATCGCCGCTGTCACCGTGTCCATCCGCATGACCGATGTCACCTTGGAGGAGCAGCCGCTGATGCAGCGCCTGCGCGACCTGCACGGCGTCGTACAGGTCAGCAAGGTTTCCTGATTCCTCTATCGGTCCACTCAAATTTAAAAGGAGCATCCCCTATGAAAAAAATAGCAGTACTTGGCTGCGGAACGGTCGGTTCCGGCGTGGTCGAGGTCTTTTACAAAAACCGTCAGAGCATCCAGCGCAAGGCAGGTTGCCCGCTGGACATCAAATATATTTACCTGCGTCGTCCTCGTCCCGAACTGCCCTGGCAGGACAAGCTCTGCTATGACTTTGACACCATCCTGCACGACCCGGAAATCTCCATCGTTGTGGAGGTGATGGGCGGGCTTCATCCTGCGGGCGAGTGGATTGCCGCCTGCTTAAAGAACAACAAGAGCGTGGTCACCGCCAACAAGGAATTGATTGCCGCACAGGGCGCTCAGCTGCTCGCACTTGCCCGCCAGCACCAGGTCAATCTGCTGTTTGAAGCCAGCGTCGGCGGCGGCATCCCCATCATCCGCCCGCTGCATCAGTGTCTGGGCGCCAATGAGCTTGATGACATCCAGGGAATCCTCAACGGCACCACCAACTTTATCCTAACTAAGATGAGCCGCGAAGGGATGAGCTTTTCCCAAGCGCTGCAGATGGCACAGCAGCTGGGCTACGCTGAAGCAGACCCCACTGCCGATGTGCAGGGGTTGGATGCCTGCCGCAAAATCTGCATTCTGGCATCCCTTGCCTTTGGCAGACAGCTGTACCCGCAGCTGGTACACTGTCAGGGCATCACCGAGGTAAGCTGCGAGGATGTCGAATACGCCCGCAGCTGGGGTGGCGTCATCAAGCTGATTGCCCGCGCCCACCGCGACCCGGACACCCAACAGCTGTCTGCATTGGTCGCTCCGATGTTTGTCCCACACGACAGCCAGCTTTCCACTGTGGATGATGTTTTCAATGGCATCCTGGTAGATGGCGATGCTACCGGGCAGGTGCTGTTTTATGGCAAGGGCGCAGGCAAGCTGCCTACCGCCTCGGCGGTCATCTCCGATGTCATCGACTGCACCAAAGCCTCCGGCACCATCGACACCCTGTTCTGGCAGGCAGGCAGTGTCGAGGCATGCAACCGCCAGCTGCTCGACTGGCAGCAGATTCCCGCTCGTTTCTACCTGCGCCTGCGTCTGTCCGACCCGCAGCAGCTGGCATATATTTCCCTGCTATTGGATGAATACAAGCTACTCTCCCGACCCGACCAGCCCAAAACCGAGGTTGCCCTGATTACATCCACCATGACCCGGCGCTGTTTGCAAGAAAACCTTGCACAGCTGCAAGCAGAGGGAATCATCCCATTAAACACTCTGTTTGTGCTGCAATAAACTCTCTGTTTTTCCCTTACCCTTTCCCGCCCTGCCACCCTATGTGCCCTTGGTGCATAGGATGAGAAGGCAGCATTCTGCACCCTTTTGTGCTTTGCTGTGGTAACGTGTTTAAGCAAACCGCACAAAATCTTCCTGTTAATGCGAATATTTTTCTGCGAAAGGTAGATTTCCATAAAAATATCGGCAAAAGGGTGTATTTATGCGCTTTTTTGTATTATAATCAAACAAACAAGGGAACAGAAACGGAGGTAACGATATGAATCTGATCGTTCAAAAATTTGGTGGTTCCTCTGTTGCTAACGTCGAGCGGGTGCGTCACGTTGCACAGATCATCACCGACACCTATGCAAAGGGCAACTCTGTCATTGCGGTCGTTTCCGCACAGGGTGACACCACCGATGACCTGATTGCCAAAGCCAAAGAGATCACCGACAAACCCTCCAGCCGGGAGATGGATGTCCTGCTTTCCACCGGCGAGCAGATTTCCATGTCGCTGCTGGCAATGGCAATCGAGCAGATGGGTTACCCGGTCATCTCTCTGACCGGCTGGCAGGCAGGCTTCCTGACCGAATCCACCCACCGCAACGCTCGCATCAAAAAGATTAACACCGAGCGTCTGCAAAATGAATTGGACAAGAAAAACATCGTCATCGTCGCAGGCTTCCAGGGCTTAAACCGCTACGATGACATCACCACCCTCGGACGCGGCGGCAGCGATACCAGTGCAGTCGCTATTGCAGCTGCGCTCAAGGCAGATAAATGTGAAATCTACACCGATGTGGACGGCGTATACACCACCGACCCGCGCATCGTCCCCAATGCCCACAAGCTCGACGAGATTACCTACGACGAGATGCTCGAGCTTGCCACCTGCGGCGCCAATGTTTTGCACAACCGCTCGGTGGAAATGGCGAAAAAATATTCTGTTAAGATGGAAGTGCGCTCGAGCATCCACAGCGATGTGCCGGGCACCATTGTCAAGGAGGTTTGCAAAGTGGAAAAAATGCTTATCAAAGGGGTCGCTCTCGACAACGACGTCACCCGCATCTCGGTCATCGAGGTTCCTGACCAGCCGGGCATCGCTTTCAGAATTTTCTCCGCGCTGGCTGCCAGCAAAATCAACGTAGACATCATCCTGCAGTCGGTCGGACGTGAGGGCACCAAGGACATCAGCTTTACCGTTTCCACTGCACACAAGGATGCTGCCATGCAGATTGCCGAAGCCTTCTGCCAGACGGTAGGCGGCAAAGAGGTCAACTTTAACGACAATGTTGCCAAGGTTTCCATTGTAGGTGCAGGTATGCTCTCCAACCCGGGTGTAGCCGCCACCATGTTCGAAGCACTGGGCGAAAACAACATCAACATCAGCATGATTTCTACCAGTGAAATCAAAATTTCGGTTCTGATTGAAAAAGAGCAGGGCAAAAAGGCAGTCAACGCTATCCACGATGCCTTCGCACTCTAATCATTGCTTTGCAGCATAAAAAACCTCGGTGAATTCTTCACCGAGGTTTTTCTTTTTCTTGCTGTTTTAAGCGGGCAGCGAGGCGATTCCGTTTAGGGAAAGGTCTCCTCGCACCCCTGCCAAAAATTCATAGTACGCCTGCGAGCCAATCATCGCTGCGTTGTCTCCGCACAGGCTCAGCTGCGGCAGATACAGCTCATACCCTCTGTCCGCACACGCCGCTTGCAGCGCCTGGCGCAGTCCGCTGTTGGCACTGACTCCGCCTGCAATGACAATCTTCTTCTGTCCGGTAAATTGAGCAGCACGCATCAGGTGGTCAGTCAGAATGTCCGCTACCGTCCCCTGAAAATCGGCTGCCAAATCGTTGACCGACAGCTGCTCGCCCTTTTGCTGAGCATGATGAGAAAGATTGATGACCGCTGTCTTTAAGCCCGAGAAGCTAAAATCAAAATCCGAGCCGTTCACCTTTGGCTTGGGCAGCTTGTAGTGTCCGCGCTGACCCAACTGAGCTGCCTTGTCGATGTAGATGCCGCCCGGATAAGGAAAGCCCAGCACTCTGGCTGCCTTGTCAAACGCCTCGCCTGCTGCATCGTCGCGGGTGCGACCGATCACCTCAAAGTGGGTGTAGTCGCGCGCTAACAGGATGTGGCTGTGTCCGCCCGAAGCCACCAGGCACAAAAATGGCGGCTCCAGCTGCGGATGGGTCAGGTAGTTGGCTGCAATGTGCCCGCGGATGTGATGGACCGGAATCAGCGGCTTGCCCGAAGCCAGCGCCACCCCCTTGGCATAGTTTAAGCCCACCAGCAGCGCACCAATCAGTCCCGGCGCATAGGTCACTGCGACCGCGTCGATACTTTCAAAGCTCTCCCCTGCCTGCTCGAGCGCCTGCTGCACCACCGCACAGATGTTCTCCACATGGCGGCGGGAGGCAATTTCCGGCACAACCCCGCCGTACAGCTTGTGCTCGTCCACCTGAGAGTTGATGACCGAGCTGATGATCTTCCTGCCGTCCTCTACCACTGCGGCAGCGGTTTCGTCGCAGGAGGATTCAATCGCCAGTATCTTCATACAAACAACACGCTCCTTACTTTCCGGGCTAAAACAACCCGCCATAGGTTTTGGTCATGATCAGGGCATCCTCGGTGGGATTGGCATAAAAATCCTTGCGCTTTCCCACCACTTCAAAGCCGCATTTCCCGTACAGCTGCTGGGCAGAGAGGTTCGACTGGCGCACCTCCAGCGACACCGACGCCATCTCGTTTTCTTTGGCATAATCGTCCAGCTCCTGCATCAGCGCTGTTGCCACTCCCTGCCGGCGGTACTGCGAAAATACCGCAATGTTGCAGATAAAGCCTTCGTCGACGATGTGGTGCATCCCGGCATATCCTGCCACCGAGCCGTCCGGCTGCTGTGCCACCCGAAATACTGCCAGCGGGTTGGACAGCTCCGACACCAGCGCGTCATAGCTCCACGGTGCGCTGAAACACTCCTTTTCCAGCCGCTCCAGCTGGTCGATATGCTGCGGCTGCATCGGTACGATGCACAAACTTCGCCCTTGTTCATCCATGTTGATTCTGATCTTCCTTTCCAAACATTCCGGTTGATTCACGGTTCTATACAGTATAGCAGATTCCATCGGCGCGGGCAACTGTTTTTCTTCTGCTTACCCGCGCTGCCACAGCATTTCCTGCACCAGCTGCTCCAGCTGTGCATAGGTGGAAAGCTGACCTGCCCTGCGGCGAAAATCTGCGCTGCCGTACTCCCCTTTAAAATACCACGCTGCGTGCTTGCGCGCCTCGCGCATTCCAATCTTTTCGCCCTTGTAGTCGCACAGCAGGCGGATGTGCCGCAGCAAAATTTCCATCTTCTCTGCAAGGCTCGGGTCGGGCAGCAGCTGACCGGTGCGCAGGTAATGGTCAATCTGTTTAAACACCCAGGGTCTGCCCTGTGCGCCTCTGCCAATCATCACAAAGTCCACGCCGGTCTGCTCATACATCTGTTTGCAGGAGATGGCATCGGTCACATCCCCGTTTCCCATCACCGGGATGGACACTGCCTCCTTGACCCGCCGGATGATGTCCCAGTCTGCGCTGGGCGCATACATCTGCTGGCGGGTCCTTCCGTGGATGCACAAAGCAGCCGCGCCGTTCTCCTCCATGATCTGCGCAAATTCCACCGCATTGACCGAATTTTCATCCCAGCCCTTGCGGAATTTCACCGTCACCGGCACCGGCACCGCCGCGCTGACCGCCTTGACGATTCGACCTGCCAGCTGCGGGTCCTTCATCAGTGCGCTGCCACCGCCGTTGCCTGCCACCTTCGGCGCCGGGCATCCCATGTTGATGTCGATGATGTCCGGCTGAAACTTCATCGTCAGCTGCGCTGCCTGTGCCATGATCTGCGGGTCGTCCCCAAAAATCTGGATGGCTGCCGGTCGTTCCTTCTCGGAAAGCAGCAGCAGCTCCTCGGTTTTATTTCCCTGAAAGCTCAGCCCTTTGGAGCTTGCCATCTCGCTGACCACATAGGCGCAGTCAAACTCCTTGCAGATTTCGCGGAAGGCGCGGTCCCCCACGCCTGCCATCGGAGCCAGACCTGCTGTCTTTGGGATGGTGATGTTTCCTATCTTCAATTTCAGGCTCGTCCTTTCTGTTTTCTCTCAAATCAAATCCCTATTGTTTCCCATCCATCGGCTTTTGCCGAAAAACCACCCATTATTCTAGCAGAAAATTTTGCCCTCGACAAGCCATCCCGCACAAAGTGTGCTATAATAATGCAAGGAAATCTGCTCGGCGCAGTAAAGGAGGAAGTACCATGGAACTTTGGGACATCTACGACATCGACCGCCAGAAAACCGGCGAAATTTGCCAGCGTGTCGACGGCAAAGCCCTTGCCGACCACGACTACCATCTGGTCGTACACATCTGCCTGTTTAACCCGCAGGGTCAGCTGCTCATCCAGCGCAGACAGCTGGACAAAGCCGGCTATCCCGGGCTGTGGGATGTCAGCGCCGCCGGCAGCGCCCTTGCCGGAGAAAACAGCGCGCAGGCAGCTGCCCGGGAGCTGTTTGAGGAGATGGGGATTCGCCACGATTTTACAGGCGAACGCCCTGCCTTCACCGTCAACTTTCCCGACGGCTTTGACGACGTCTACCTCATCCAAACGCCTGACATCGCCCTTTCCGACCTTCGCCTGCAAACGCAGGAGGTGATGGATGCAAACTGGGCGACCCTGCCGCAGATTTTGCAGCTGCTCAAGGAGGACAAATTCGTCCCCTACTATCCGCAGCTTGTACAGCTGTGGTTTGCCATGAAGGGCAGATTCGGCTCAACCACCCACGAATAAACAACAAAGGAGATTGCCCCATGAAACTGTTGTGTCTGGACTCCAACAGCATCATCAACCGCGCCTTCTACGGCGTCAAGATACTCACCACCAAGGACGGCACCTACACCAATGCCGTCGTCGGTTTTCTGAACATCCTGCTCAAGCTGCTTGCCGACGTGCAGCCGGATGCGGTGGTCTGCGCCTTTGACTTAAAAGCGCCCACCTTCCGCCACAAGATGTTCGACGGCTACAAAGCGCAGCGCAAGGGAATGCCCGAGGAGCTTGCCCAGCAGCTGCCGCTGGTCAAACAGCTGCTCGAAAATATGGGTTACCCAATCATCACCCGCGAGGGCTATGAAGCGGACGACATCCTCGGCACCCTGTCTGCCCTGTGTGAACAAAGCGGCGACCAGTGCTTTATTGCCACCGGCGACCGCGACAGCCTGCAGCTCATCGGCAAAAACACCGTCGTTCTGCTGGCAAGCTCCCGCATGGGTAAAAACGAAACGCTGCTGTGCGACGAGGACTATTTCTTCCAAAAATACGGCACCACCCCGCAGCGGCTGGTGGACATCAAGGCTTTGATGGGCGACAGCTCGGACAACATCCCCGGCGTTGCAGGCATCGGGGAAAAAACTGCCCTCAAGCTGGTGGGACAGTACGGCGACATCGACCACATCTATGCCGATTTGGATGCGCTGGATGTCAGCAAATCCATCCGCGCCAAGCTCGAACAGGGCAAGGAATCGGCTTACCTGAGCCGCACCCTTGCCACCATCGACCGCAGCGTCCCGCTGGGTCTTTCGCTGGCTGACTGTCTGCCCAAACCGCGCGACGAGCAGGCGATGTTCCAGCTGCTCTCCCAACTGGAGATGAACAGCATGATCAAAAAGCTGGGTCTGCACGGAGAATATCACCCGATTCAAACTTCGGACGCCGCTTCGCCCGATCTGCCTGCCCTGCACTTTTGTGCCGACCCGCTCCCCACCCTGCTCGACACCCTGCCGCAGGAGGCACCCATCAGTCTGCTGCCCTGCTTTGACAGCCACCACCGGATGACCGCTCTGGCGTTCTCTTTTGGGGACCGAATTGCCCTGTGCCGTATGCCGTCTGAGGAAGAAACTGTAAAAGCGCAGCTGCTCGAGCTGTTCAACCGCCCAAACCCGAAGCTGACCCACGACTGCAAATCGCTCTACCACTGGACGCTGCCGCACGGCAGCAGTATCGCCTGCCTGCGGGATGATGTGATGCTCTCGGCTTATCTGCTCTCTGCCGACAGCTCCGACTACACCCTCGAGCGGCTGTGCGAGGAATACCACCTGCACTGCGACATCACCAATTTGCCCGAAGGGATGGACGAGCCGGAAATCGCCCTGCTGCACCGCTGCGCCTGCATCGAACCGCTGCATCGGGTGCTGCGTGAGCAAATCGAGCAGAACAACCAGCTCAAGCTGCTCGAAGAAATCGAGCTGCCGCTGTCCGAGGTGCTGGCAGCCATGGAGCTGTGCGGCTTTGAGGTGGACACCGATGCCCTGACCGACTACGGCAAAATGCTCGATGAACAGATTAAGCAGCTTGAGCAGCGCATCCATCAGCTTGCCGGAGAGGAATTCAACATCAATTCGCCCAAGCAGCTTGGTGAAATCCTCTTTGAAAAGCTGGGTCTGCCCACCCGCAAAAAGACCAAGACCGGCTACTCCACCAGCGCCGAGGTGCTGGAAAGCCTGCGCGGCAAGCACGAAATCATCGACGAAATTCTGGAGTACCGCAAGCTTGCCAAGCTCAAATCCACCTATGTGGACGGTCTTCTCAAGGTGGTTGCCGAGGACGGACGCATCCACACCCACTTCAACCAGACCGATACCCGCACCGGCAGACTCAGTTCCACCGAGCCGAACCTGCAAAATATCCCGGTCCGCACCGAGCTGGGCAGCCGCCTGCGCGCCTTCTTTAGAGCACAGTCGGGCTGCGAGCTGGTCGATGCCGACTACTCCCAGATTGAGCTGCGGGTGCTGGCGCACATCTCGCAGGACGAGAATATGATTTCGGCATTCAACTCCGACGAGGATATCCACACCAACACCGCCGCACAGGTGTTCGATATGCCGCCGCTGTTCGTCACCCCGGAGATGCGCCGCAAGGCAAAGGCGGTCAACTTCGGCATCGTCTACGGCATCGGCGCCTTCTCTCTTTCACAGGACATCGGTGTCAGTGTCGCAGAAGCGGACCGTTACATCAAGAACTATCTGGACACCTTCAGCGGTGTGCGCCGCTATATGGAAGAAACGGTGGAATTTGCCCAGCAGAACGGCTACATCGAAACGATGTTCGGACGCCGCCGTGCGCTGCCGGAAATCCACTCGACCAACAAAAACATCGTCAATTTCGGCAAGCGTGTCGCTATGAATACCCCGATTCAGGGCACCGCTGCCGACATCATCAAGATTGCCATGATCAAGGTCTATCGGCGGCTGAAGGCTGAGCAGCTTTCTGCCCGCCTGATTTTGCAGGTACACGATGAGCTGATTGTAGAAGCGCCTCTGCACGAGCTTGAACAGGTCAAACGCCTGCTGGTGGAGGAGATGCAAAACGCAGTCCAGCTTTCGGTGCTGCTCAAAGCCGACGTCGGCTGCGGCAAAAGCTGGCTGGATGCAAAATAAAACAATAACAAGACAAAAGGAGGAAGGCATCGCAATGCGTTTGCCTTCCTCCTTTTGTCTTGAGAGTATCAGAATCATGCCATTTTAAAAGGGTGGATGAATCTCCTTTTGCAATGGAACAGAATGTCAAAATGATTTTGGGGGATTATCTGACTGCCGCAGGCATTTTACACCAGCTGACCGCGCAGCCACAGCAAAATCTTCTTTTCTCTGCGGGAAACCTGCACCTGGGTCATATCCAGCCGCTGCGCCACCTGCACCTGAGTCATATTCTGAAAATACCGAAACTGAATGAGCTTTCGGTCCCGCTCCTCCAGACGCTCGAGCATCTGCCGCAGCGAAAGGATGTCCGACAACAGCTCCTCCGGCGAAGAAACCGGCAGGTCCAGCTCCGAGCTGTCCTCGCTGCTGGTCAGAGAAACCGGCGGGCTGTTGGCTCCCAGTGCCTCCACCACCGCCTCCTGTGTCACCTGCAGCTGTTCTGCCAGCTCTGTGATGGTCGCTTCCCGCCCGTGTTCCCGGGCAAACTGTTCGCGGCTGCGGTTGAGCTTCATTCCCAGCTCCTTCAGGCTGCGGCTGACCTTGACCGTCCCGCCATCCCGGAACAGCCGGCGCATCTCCCCTAAGATTACCGGCACAGCATAGGTGGAAAACCGCACCCCTCGCCCGGTGTCAAAGGCATCGGTCGCCTTCACCAGACCCATGCACCCCGCCTGGAACAAATCGTCGTACTCGATGCCCTTTCCCTTAAACCGATGGGCGCAGGCGTGTACCAACCCGATGTTTTCCTCAATGGTTTTCTGTCGGTCCGGCTGTTTTTCCCTGTCGGCTTGCAGCTGCTCAACGATCGGCATCACCTTCTCCTGTCTTGGATACAATCCGTTTTTCCAGTGTCACCGTCGTCCCCTTGCCTGGGTGGGAAATGACCTTCACCCGGTCCATCAGGCTTTCCATCACGGCAAAGCCCAGACCGGCGCGCTCCTCCTCGGGCGCTGTGGTAAACAGCGGCTCCATCGCCTTATGTACATCCTCGATTCCGCAGCCTTTGTCCCGGATACGGATAACCACCCATGGAGCGCTGTCCTTTGGCTTTGTGCCGATGGTTGCCGTAAGATACACCTTGTCGATCCTGCTGCGGTATCCGTGAACGATGCAGTTAGTCACCGCTTCCGAAACCGCCGTCTTTACATCGCTCAGCTCCTCCACCGTCGGGTCCAGCCCACACAGAAATGCTGCCACCGCTGTCCTCGCAAATGCCTCGTTGCAGGAGCGCGAATCGAAGCACAAACGCATCGTATTCATTGCCTTCATCACAAAACCTCCATTGGTACGGCTTGTTTTCCACATACCGCTGTTTGCTCTGTGAAAAACTACTGGAATTTTGCCAGCTTGTCCAATCCTGCCAGCTTCATCACCTTGCGCAGCGGTGCAGGCAGGTTTTGAAGGACCAGTTCGCCCTGATTTTCCTGCATCAGTCGAAACCGTCCCATCACCAGCCCGATACCGGAAGAATCCATAAAGGTGACCAGAGAAAAGTCAAGGACCAGGGTCTTTGCACCGGATTGGATGACACTTTCATCAATCTTTTCCCGCATCTGTGCTGCGCTGTGATGGTCGATTTCCCCTGACAGGCACGCCTGTACCGTTTCCTCTCTGATTTGGATTTGCACAGCCATCGCCTCACTCCTCCTCCCTGTCCCGGCTTGTCCGCTTGTTGGGTACAGCTTTATCATACCTTCTCTCCGCCAAAAAGTTTGTCACTCTCTGTCGCTGCTTTTATAAATTTGTTCGACAGATTTTGCATCAAATCCTCTTTCTGCGGACACTGATGTTATGAAGCGGAAAGAGTCCATATTATTACAAAAATAAATTGATTGTTTACAGTTTCCCTTTTTCTCTGGCGGCTTTGCCTGTCCTGTGCTACAATAAAGACAAACCAACACCCAAACCCGATACTAACGGAGGTACATCTATGAAATACACCACCATCCTTTGTCTGCTGGCTCTGCTGCTTTCTCTGGCGTTTGCCGGATGCAGCCGCGACCCGCAGCCCGACCCACCCGCAGACCCGCTGCTCCCACCCGCCGAGGACACCCTTCCTTCTTCCGACCCACAACCGGAGGAATCGAAGGAAGATGAAAAACAGGACCAGCCGCAAACGGAAAACAGCAACCAGTCAAAAGAAAATGAATCTGCTGCCGACACCAAACCCGAAGCGGAAAAGCCCGCCGACCCTTCTGCCCAGAGCCAGCCGCAGGCGACCGAGCAGAGTCCGGCGCCGACAGCGCTGCTCCCCAACTTTTCCAAGGAGCTGCAAACCCGCCCTGCTTCCGAGTTAAAGGACAACCCGCAAAAGCTGGACACCCGCCTGTATGCGGTGTTTAAAAATGTCCTCGAACAAAATTTCTCCCGAAAGACCGGTGTCTTAAATGTCTACCGTTTAAATTACGATGGGACCGAAGGCGCCTATGAGCTGGAGTTTGACCTGACCAATGCCTACGACGAAAAAGGCAACCTAAATAAAAAAGCTGCCATCGAAGCGGAGATGAAGATTGCCGAAACGTTGCAGACGGGCATCAACTACGGTCAGGGCAGCCGCGAAACCTACAAAAGCTACGACGAATACATCCAAACGCTTCAATGGCTGCAAACTCCTCTGCTGGCAGAAGGATTTGCGCTGAAAAACTTTTCCTCCCTTTCGCTGACCCAGGAGGGCGGCAGCAGCCAAATCGAAGCGGTGTTCACCCCCTCTGCCCTCAAGCAGCTGTTCGAGCAAAAAATCGACGGCACCGTCACCGCTGTTTTAACCCTTGCTGCCGACGGCTCGGTCGAGCTGCTGCGCTGGGAGCAGGTCGAGGTCATCGACGATTATCCGACCCTTATCTCCTGCGGAGAATACAGCTTTTCAGAATAAGCTCCTTTTACGAAATTGACTTTCTATTTTTAAAACCATCCATCACAACGCAAAAAGAGAGGCAGCACCTGTGTAAAAACAGGCGCTGCCTCTCTTTTTATTCTCAAATTTTCTGTTATCGCACCGTCGCGCCATACCCTTTGGCAAGGCGTTCCAGTATCGTTTCATCCAGGTCGCTGCGGGAATCCACAAACGCACAGCCGTTGTACATCAGCAGTGCCATCTCCAGCGCTTCCTCGCTGTCCGACAAAAAGGACACCGGCATATGCAGCATATGGGCGTTGAGTGCAAAGTTGTATGCGTCATCCACCGTTTCGATGCGGATGGTTGCCACATCTGCTCCGCTGTGTTCCAGCTCCAGCAGCTCATCGGACATATCCACCCGACAATACACCGGCTCGGTCTGGTCGAAGTATTCATCCAGGAAGTACGGCTCGGTCGCTCCCGCCATCAGGATGGTGTCGCTGTCCTCCTTGCGGAGCTTGACACCGGCAAAATCAAAGTCAGCCATCATCTGCCCAATGGCGCGGATGTGCTGCGGCGTGGTGTAGCAGCAGCCTCCCACCAGGGTGGCTCCCCGCTGCAAAAGTCCCTTCATCTGCTGCGCCATCTGCTCGGGCGAAAGCAGGTTGTCAAAATCCTCCCCTGCCCTTGGTCGCACGATGATTGGCACCTTGGCATAGGGTGCAATCTCCTCGATGTGGCGGTACAGCTTTTCCGGTCGGTCGCAGCAGGAAAGTCCAAATGCCGCCGCACCCAGCTTCTGACAGACAATCAATGCAGAAACCAAATCGCTGCCCATGCAGGTTTCGCCGTCCTCTTCCACATTCAGGGTGACCATCACCGGAAGACCGGTCTGTCGACAGCCCAAAATTGCTGCCCGGCTCTGCGACAAGGTGGTCATCGTGTCTGCAATCAGCAGGTCCACCCCACCGCGCTGCAAAGCAAACGCCTGATGCGCATAGATGTTCACCAGCTCAAAGAACGGCGTTTCACCAAACGGCTCTGCCAGCAGTTCCAGCGGCGCAATCACGCCGGCTGCCAGCGTTTTCTGCTCTGCCCTGCGGCAGCTTTCCACCGTCAGTCTTGCCAGCTGCTCGTTGTACTGCTCCATCTGCTCCTGTGCATCCCATTTTTGCAGCGTCACGCTGTCTGCCTGCGCCGTCGGGGTACACAGCATCCGGCTGCCCGCCTGTAAAAACTCCCTTTGCAGCTTCTGCACCCGCTCGGGGTGTTCCAGCATCCACTGTGCCGGACAGCTGTACATCGGCATTCCTTCCAACCACAGATTTGTTCTTGCCGCGCCATCCATCAGCAGCGGCTGTGATAACGGGATTTCCATTTCATACTCCTTTTTATCCGACCGGATGGTCGCCCATCGCCCGCATCGTTTTTCTTACATACTCTGCGGAGCGTTGATCTTCAGCAGCTTGAGCAGGTTTGCCAGCACCACGCGGGTTGCCAGGCACAGCGAAATTCTTGCCTGCATCAAAGCCTCGTCCTCGCCCTGTACACGGCAAGCGTTGTAGAACTTATGGAACAGGGTTGCTACATCCATCAGGTAGTGGGTCATGCGTGCCGGGTCATAGTTCTTGGCAGCATTGATGATTTCCTGCGGGCACTGTGCCAGCTTGCGGATCAGCTCCTTTTCCTCCGAGCTGTTCAGCAGCATCAGCTGCTGGCTGTCACAGTCCTTTGGCTGGATGTTCTGAGCCTGCAAATTCTTTAAGATCGAGCAGATTCTTGCATGGGCATACTGTACATAGTATACCGGGTTCTGAGAGGATTCCTCCACAGCCAAGTCCAAATCAAAGTCGAGGGTGGAGTTTGGCTCGCGCATGTTAAAGAAGAATCTGGCTGCGTCGATTGGAACCAGGTCGGTCAAATCGGACAGGGTGATCGACTTGCCGGTACGTTTGCTCATGCGGTATGGCTCGCCGTCCTTCATCAGGCGAACCAGCTGCATCAGCACGATGTCCAGCTTGCTGCCGTCTAAACCGATGGCATCCATCGCACCCTTCAGACGTGCTACATGACCGTGGTGGTCAGCGCCCCATACGTTGATGACTCTGTCAAAGTGACGGTCCACAAATTTGTTTCTGTGGTAAGCGATGTCTGCGGTAAAGTAGGTTGGGTTGCCGTTGGCACGCACCAGTACCTCGTCCTTTTCTCCGCCAAATTCGGTTGCCTTGTACCAGACTGCGCCGTCCTTTTCATAGGTCATGCCGCGCTGGGTCAGCTCGTCCACCACTGCCTTGACCGCACCCGACTGATGCAGGGTGCTTTCCGGGAACCATACATCATAGGTGATGCGGTATTTTTCCAGGTCGGTGCGCAGCTTCTCGATATTTTTTGGCAGGGCAAAGTCCACCAGTGCCTGTCTGCGCTCCTGCTCCGAGCAGTTGAGCAGGTTGTCCCCGTGGATGTCGGCATACTGCTGCGCTCTTTCCTTGATGTCCTCGCCGTGGTAGCCGTCCTCCGGGAACGGAACTGCCTCTTCGCCTTTAAAAATCTGCAAATATCTTGCTTCCAGCGACAGACCGAACTTTTCAATCTGGTTGCCGGCATCGTTGATGTAAAACTCTCTGGTCACGTCGTAGCCGCAGGCATCCATTGCCGCTGCCAGACAGTCGCCGATAGCGCCGCCGCGGGCGTTGCCCATGTGCATCGGACCGGTGGGGTTTGCAGAAACAAATTCCACCATCACCTTTTCACCCTTGCCGTAGTCGCTTCTGCCGTAGTCATCTCCGGCTTCCAGCACACCCGCTACGATGTCTGCAAACCAAACCGGGCTTACAAAAAAGTTGATGAATCCCGGACCTGCAATCTCTGCGCGGTCGATGTAGCGCGCTTTGGAAAAGTCCATGCACTCCACCAGCGCTCCTGCAATCTTGACCGGTGCGCTGCGGAAGGTCTTTGCAGAAACCATCGCTGCGTTGGTCGCAAAATCGCCGTGGGAGCTGTCCGCCGGAATCTCCACGGTAAAGGCAGGCAGCGGCTGACCGCCCTGCAATTTGCCCTGAGCTTCTGCCGCAGCAAAGGCGTCCCGAATCAGAGCTTCTACCTCTGTTTTCGCATCCAGCACAAAGTTTTTATTCATTCTTGTTCTTTCCTTTCCTGATTTTGTCTATTGAAAATGATTGGATACTGTTTTAGTTCGTTTGCATCATTTTGCCAAAATTTCCTTGACGGTGATGCTCACTGTGTTCTCGCTGGCTACTGTTGCCTCGATGTCCAGCGTGTAGCCAAAGCGCAGCAGCCCGCCGCGGTCGTTCAAGGTACTTTCAAAGCTGTCGCCCATCACCCCGATGGTCATGGCGCCGTATCCGGTGTCGTACTGGCACTGATGGCGCACGCCCTGCTCAACAATCAGCTGCGAGCGCGACGGTCCAAAGCGGGTCATGGTCACCTTGTCGTTCGGTCCCACCTTCAATGTGGTCCTGCACCCCTCATAGCCGGTGGCTTCGGTCTCCTCATAGCTGATGTAGTACAGCTTGTTCTTGCGGTAGAACCTGCCGGTGGTCATCATCTCGATGACGTCGCTCTCTCCCCCCACCTTCTGGGTGCCTTTGATGGTGATGAGGACGTCCTTTTTCATATCCTTTGCAATTTCCATCTTACTATCCTTCTCCTTTTCCCATCGCCTGCTTAACCCAGCTCAATGCGGTTGACAGCTCCTTTGACCTGTTCTCCCAAAAAGATGGAGGCGGTCCTGTTGAAGGATTCTGTTTCGTCGGTGACATTGTATTCGGTGATGCCCTGCCGCTGCCGCTGTGCCAGCTGACCGTTCTTCATCAGCAGGTCGCGCACCGAGCCTGCCGCGCAGCGCCCGGGGTCGATCAGTGTGACCTGATACTCCAGCAGCTCGTTAAAAATATCGTACAGCAGCGGGTAGTGGGTGCATCCTAAAATCAGCGTGTCAATCTGCTCCTTGATCAAAGGCTCCAGATACATCTGCACCGTCAGGCGGGTGATGGGATTATCCTGCTGCACCAGCCCGTTTTCCACCAGATGCACCAGCAGCGGACAAGGGTTGCCGTACACCTGCACATCCGCGCGGATGTTGTGGATTGCTTTGCCAAAGGCGTTGCTGCGCAGCGTCGCACTGGTTCCCACCACGCCGATGCGTCCGCGGCTGGTCATAGCGCACGCCTGCTGTGCCGCCGGCAGTACGATGTCCAGATACGGCACCGGAAGATTGGCGGAGATTTCCTTTGGCAACGTGCTGCTGACCGTTCCACAGGCAGCTACCACCATCTTGATGTCCTTTTGCAGCAGAAAGGCAATGTCCTGTCTGGCATACTTGATGATCGTTTCTCTGCTGCGGGAACCATAAGGTACCCTTCCGGTATCTCCCAGATAGATGATGTCCTCCTGCGGCAGGATGCGGTGCAGCTCCTTGACGGTGGTCAAGCCGCCCAGTCCCGAATCAAACACCCCGATTGCCCTGTTATCCATAAACGTCTGGTCCCTTCCTTATGGTTTGGTTATTGTGCGCTGCGCTCCAGTCCCAGCTGGATCAGGCGGTCCAACAGCTGCGGATAGGAAAGCCCGCAGTGTGCCCACAGCTTCGGGTACATACTGATGGAGGTAAAGCCCGGAATGGTGTTGATTTCATTGAGGATGACCGCATGGTCGCCCTTGCGCACAAAGAAGTCGATGCGTGCAAAGCCCTGGCAGCCGATGGCAGCAAACGCCTTTTCTGCGGTGCGGCGCAGCTGCTGCGAAATCTCCTCATCCACCCTGCCCGGGATATGCAGCGCGGTCGTGCCGTCGATATATTTGGCTTCGTAGGTGTAAAATTCCACCACCGGCACCAGCTCGCCGACCACGCCTGCCGCCTGCGGATTGCTGTTGCCCAAAACGGCAGTCTCCACTTCCTGCATCTCGATACATTCCTCGACCACCGCTTTGTAGTCCTCCTGCAAAGCGTGCAGACAGGCAGTTTTCAGCTCTGCGCGGTCGTGTGCCTTGCCTACGCCCACCGAGGAGCCTGCGTTTGCCGGTTTTACAAACATTGGGTAGCCCAGCTTCTGCTCCGCCTGTTCTGCAAAGGCATCAAAGTCCTGCATCTTTTCGTTGTCCACCCGCAGCCATTTTGCCATCTGAATGCCATGTGCCTCCAGGATGGTGTGGGTCATCTCCTTGTCCATGCAGTTTGCACTGGAGATAGCGTCGCATCCTACAAACGGGATGTCTGCCAGCTGGAACAGTCCCTGAATGGTGCCGTCCTCGCCGTGCTTGCCGTGCAGCACCGGGAAGCAGATGTCCACCGGCGCCAGCTCCCAGCCGTCGCTGCCCAGCAGCAGAAATCCTTTGTGGGAGCGGTCCGGCGACAGGACAGCGGTGCGCAGACTTCTGTCCTGCTCCCAGGCTTTGCTGGTGATTTCATCATTTTTGCCGGTGTATTCCACCCAGCGTCCGTCCCTTGTGATGCCGATTCGCAGCACCTCATATTCCTGCGGCAGGTTTGCCAGCACCGATTCCACCGACATCAGCGAAACCTCATGCTCACTCGATACGCCGCCAAACAGCACAGCGACCCTGATGCGTTTGCCTGTCATCCAATACACTCCCTTTTTATCAGCAGATGATTCTATCTTTATTTCATACTATATACAACTGCCGGCTGCATTATGTTTTCCTCTGCTGTGCACAAGCGCCATGCAGAAAAATTCAGCCGGTTTACAGTGTCTATTCATTGTATCACATCAAAGCGCATTGTTTCAATGGGTTCATTGTATCATTTTGTATGTTTTAATCCCTGTCGGCTTGTCAGATTTGCCCGATTCTTTCTTTCCTATAAAATATGCTGTCTTTTATCCTGTCCTTTGCCATTCCCTGCACCGGCAATCGCACAGCTGCAAGTGCGCTGTCGGGCAAAAAAGAACAAGTGCAGCCGTCAGCAGGGCGGCGATTGTAAGCAGAATACCTAAACTTCAAAAAAATCGCTTGAAAACGGCAAAAAGGCGTTGACGAAGAGGACCCGGATGTGATAAACTAACGTTACCTCTAAAAGGGTTATTTTTTTATGTCCAAAAATGAACCATCCACCCGCCAACAGACAGCAGCCTCGGCTATGTCAGGTTGGAGATTCAAGCGTTTCCTTTACGAGGGAGGCAAAAAAATCCGTTTTATCAGGAGGTGCCGATATGAGGACTAAAATTACCTTAGCTTGCACAGAGTGCAAACAGCGTAATTACAACACAAAGAAAAACAAAAAGAACGATCCTGACAGACTTGAGATGAACAAATACTGCAAGTTCTGCCGCAAACACACACTTCACAAAGAAACCAAGTAGGCGAAAGGCGGGCTGTTAAAGTGGCTGATGAAAAAAAACCAGGCTTTTTTAAGCGTATCGCCTCTGGAATCAAGCGCTTTTTCAAGGACACCAAAAGTGAACTGAAAAAGGTGGTATGGCCAAGCAAGAAGACGGTGCTTAACAATACCGGTATCGTCATCATCGTGCTCGTGCTTTCCAGCGTCAGCATTGGAATCATCGACTTTGTTTTCAATGCTCTTGTCGGTTTGTTCCACTAATCAAAAGCTTACCGAAACGATCTACACCATCGGAGGGATAACTGTATGTCTGAAACTCCAAAATGGTATGTGGTGCACACCTACTCAGGGTATGAGAACAAGGTTGCAACAGATATCGAAAACGCAGTAGAAAACCGCAAGCTGCATGATTTGATTGCAGGCGTTATGGTTCCTACTGAGAAGGTTGTCGAGATCAAGGACAACAAAAAACGTGAAGTGGAGCGCAAAATTTTCCCAGGCTATGTGCTTGTCAACATGATCATGACAGACGATTCCTGGTATGTCGTCCGCAACATCCGTGGAGTGACCGGCTTTGTCGGACCAGGCTCCAAACCGGTCCCGCTGTCCGATGAAGAGGTAGCTGCCCTTGGTGTGGAGAAAAAACAGGTCGAAGTCAACTTCGAGGTTGGCGACTCTGTCAAAATCATCGACGGTTATCTTGACGGGTTCATCGGTGTGGTTGAAGAACTTGACACCGAACGCAACATGGTCAAGGTCGTCGTTTCCATGTTTGGAAGAGAGACACCCGTAGAGCTTGAACTGGATCAGGTACAGACCATAGAATAATATCGTCTTTATGAGGTGACTTAAAACCATAACCCGTTTTAGGTCTTGCCCGAAAAGGGCTTTTCTTGCTGCCTTTGCATGGGGCATGGGCAGCCCAGTGGGAGGAACAAATCATCTGTTCCGGTTGACCACATGTTATGGAGGTGCAATTTACTAATGGCTCAGAAAGTTACCGGCTACATTAAGCTGCAGATCCCTGCCGGAAAGGCTACTCCGGCGCCACCGGTTGGTCCTGCTCTTGGTCAGCATGGTGTCAACATCATGGCATTCACCAAGGAATTCAACGAAAGAACCAAAAATGACGTTGGCATGATCATCCCTGTCATCATCACTGTATATGCTGACAGATCCTTCACCTTTGTCACCAAGACCCCTCCGGCTGCTGTACTCATCAAAAAAGAGTGCAAAATCGAATCCGGTTCTGGTGTACCAAACAAAACCAAAGTTGCAAAAATCACAAAAGCACAGTTGCAGAAAATCGCTGAGATCAAAATGCCAGACCTCAATGCTGCAAACCTCGAATCTGCTATGAGCATGATCGCTGGTTCTGCTCGCGCAATGGGCGTCGAGGTAGTTGACTAGTACTCCCCGGGTGGGAGGAGATTTCCGCATTTACCACTCAGATTTAAGGGAGGAGTAATTAAAGATGAAACACGGAAAGAAATATCAGGACAGCACCAAACTGGTTGATACCGCTGTTCTGTACGATACCACCGAAGCTATTGAAAACTGCCTGAAAACCGCAAAGGCTAAATTTGACGAAACCGTAGAGATCCATGTAAGACTGGGCGTTGACTCCCGTCACGCTGAGCAGCAGGTTCGTGGCGCGGTCGTTCTGCCAAACGGCACCGGCAAAACCGTTCGCGTTATGGTATTCTGCAAAGGCGACAAGGTTGACGCAGCTCTGGCAGCTGGTGCAGACTACGCTGGCTCTGACGAGTACATGCAGAAAATCCAGGGCGGCTGGATGGATTTCGACGTTGTCATCGCTAGCCCTGACATGATGGGCGTTGTTGGTCGTCTGGGTAAAGTTCTCGGTCCAAGAGGCTTGATGCCTTCTCCAAAAGCCGGCACTGTAACTCCTGACGTTGTAAAAGCTGTTCAGGAAGCAAAAGCTGGTAAGATCGAGTACCGTCTGGACAAGACCAACATCATCCACTGCCCAATCGGCAAAGCTTCCTTTGGTGTTGAGAAACTTCAGGAGAACTTTGACACCCTGATGGGCGCTATCGTAAAAGCAAAACCAGCAGCAGCAAAGGGTCAGTATGTAAGATCCTGCGTTCTGGCTACCACCATGGGCCCTGGCGTTAAGGTTAACCCTTCCAAATTCTGCTAATCAGCTTTTGTCTGTCGATAGAATTTTTAAGCACCTGCATCCTTGTGATGCGGGTGCTTTTTTCATCTCTTGAATCAAAATAGAACAGAACACAAAAAGCGCCGGTCACAAGACCGACGCTTTTTGCTTTATACGGGAAAAAGACAATCTTAAGAAAATATCATTCGAAAGGTAACAACCCTTCTGCCTAAAAAAAGCTGCTTTCCATAGTGTAGGGCGATTGCGGTCGCCTCGTAGATACTCCCACTCCAATCAGTCGGATTATATGGACAGCTCATCACAGAAAAAGTACAATGCAGAAGTATGAAAAGTTATTACGTTATATAGTATATTGATTTCTGAGGACAAAATCAATAGTTTTATGCGGTTCTTATGCAATCTACCTCACTTTTCGTATATTTAAACCATTTAAACTGCTTAAACATACCTTTTTTTATGGATTTTTATGATTTAACTTGTTAAAACGTCCTTCCCTGTTTGCCTTGTTTTACTCCTTATTTTTCTTCGTTCGCTCTGCGCAGCTGCTCATACTTTTCCTTGGTCGCCATTCCTCCGCGGATGTGCCGCTCCTGCTTGTTGCGTTCAAGCACCTTTCTGACCTGCTGATGCAGCGACGGGCTCAACTTCTCCAAACGCTGGCTAATATCCTTGTGCACGGTGCTTTTCGATATGGCAAATCGTCCTGCCGCCTGGCGCACAGTTGCATCCTGTTCGATGATATATTGAGCCAGCTGAATGGCACGCTCCTCCGGTAAGCCTTTCACACGCTTCCCTCCCCTGTCCATTTTGTTCTATGCTACCATTCTATGCAGGACAAGGGAAAATCTGTCCTCCTGCTGTGCAACTTCTCTTTCCGCCAGCCGTTATCCAATCGCAAAAAAAGACCTTCTCGGATGAGAAGGTCTTTTGGAAGGTAGGACAATGCCACTATTCTTTTGTTGCTGCAAATTCTGCAATCTGTTTTGCTACGCCTTTTTCTTCGCTGGTATAGCCTTCGGTATTGGTTTCCCAGTTCTTCATCTTCTCATTCTGGATACCATACTGAGCCTGTACCTTGCTGTCATTGTCAATCTTGGTCAGACACCAGCCAATGCCGTAGTTACATGGAATGGTCAGCGCGTGCTGGAGGAAGTATGCCTCTGCTTTTGCAAACGCTTTATAACGCTCATCCATGTTATCGGTAATAGCATCCGCTTCATCTACCATTTTAGCAAACTCTTTGTAGGTGGCAATCAGATCTTTGTTGGCAGGGGTCTCTTCGGTCAGATCGTTGACATAGTTGTAGGTAGTGCAGTAGTAAGCGTTGTCATAGCCGTACCGCTGCTGACCCAGGTAGTTCTGTGGGTCGCCGTAGTCTGCACCCCAGCCATTGAGGATGAAGGAATGGCGGTGTGCCTGGGTAACTTCTTTTCTCAGGCTGGATACATAGGTCTTGATGTTCAGCTGAACATAATCGTCGCCCAAAGAATTGCTGAATACTTGTTTGAGAACATTTGCGCTGTCCAGTGCGTTCTGGTTGGAGCCGGAGATAAAGTAGTCGATGGTGACCGGGAAGGTAACGCCCAGAGCGGTCAGCTCTTCGATTGCCTGCTGTTTGTAGGCTGCTGCTTTTTCTGCATCCAGACGGACCATTGTCTCGCCGTTTGGCTCCGGCAGACCCATTTCCTGTCTAACCAGCTCGGTGTAATCGGTACCGTCGGAGGTGTAGACCAGACCCTTCATGGTGTAGAAGTTGTTTTCGCAAGCCATTGGGTTTACCGCATTGGTTCTCTTGTAGTATTCCTTCAAATCCAGACCGTAATACCAGGACAGGCGGAAGGCTTCGTTTGCTGCCGCTGTGTTCCAGTTTACGTCTTCGCTGCCGTCATCAAACAGCTTGTGGTAGTTCAGCTGGAACTGGTAGCAGTATTTTGCCGGAACATCTGGAACCAGATAATTATAGAACTCATTATCCGGGTTCTTTGCAATCGTATTGATCTGCGCTTCGCCCAGACCGACATAGTCTACCTCTCCTGCCTGATAAAGCTGGAAAGCTACGTCGTTCGACTCGACCATCTTCACGGTGACGGTGTCGAACAGGGTGCAGTCGGTGTCCCAGTAGAGTGGGTTTTTGGTGTACACCTTTTCATTGCCCTGAATATAGGAGGTCATGGTGTAGCAGCCGTTGTACCACATATTTTCGTTGTTGATGGCTCTAAATCCATCTACGCCCACCTCGTCGATCAGCTTCTGAGAAGCCGGATAGAGGGAAACGTAAGGAGCCAGTGTATCAAAGTATGGTTTTTTCTCGATACAGGTGTACACCAGTGTGTAGTCGTCCGGAGTATCCAGTCCAACCATCTCGCGGAATTTGCTGCCTTCCCCTGCGGTCAGCGCGTAGGCTTCCTCTTTGCTCAGGGTCTTGGTGTATTCGTAATATTCATTTGCACCTTCGATCATTTCCAAAGGCATAGAGGTGTTGGTAGAATCGTTCTTGTGGAAGTTGAGAATCCACTCCAGACCGGTCGCAAAGTCCTGTGCGTTGCACTCGGCAACCTCTTCGCCGTTGACATTGACCCATTTGACACCCTGTCTTACCTTAAAGGTCCAGGTATGACCTTCGTCCTCGGTCCCCCATTCCTCTGCAATGGCAGGAACCAGCTTACCGCTTGTATCAATTTCCAACAGACCGTCCATCAGGCTGCTCAAGCCCTCAAAGTCCTCACCTTTCTGAGTATACAGGAGGTTAAAGCCGGAAATTTCTTTGCTGGCTACCTTCGGGATAACCAGGTCTTTAATTGGTTCTCCCTTTTTCTCTTCTTTTGCTTCTTCCTTGGTCTCTTCCTTTTTACCTTCTTCGGTCTGCTCTGTCTTCTGAGTAGAAGCTTCTGCATTTTCCTTCTCCTCAGGAGCTGCTCCACCGCCGCAACCGGTCAGAAGCAAGGAAGCGGTCAACGCTAAAGCCAACAATCTTGATAATACTTTTTTCATACCTGCTCCTCCTTATTTTTCATGTTTTTACAGAAAAATTCTTATTACCCTCATAAGCTGAGTCCTGCTTTATTTTTCTATACAAAACATTTAAAAAGTATAAGTATTGTTTTTGCTCCTAAATAATATCAAATACAATAGCTATTGTCAACATATTCAATAAAATTTTATGAACTAATTATAAAAAATTATTTATTATCTATACATTTTTCAATAATACAAATGTATTTACTTTATAAAGCTCTCCATCTCTCTCCCTTTTTCAAAAAACAAAAAAAACGCTCCCTCAACCTAAACAGGTTGAGGGAGCGTTCAATCTCCACAATCAGGGATATAAAATCCTTTGGTTTACTGATATTCGATGACGTCGATCCAGCGCATCAGGATTTCTTTTTCCTGCTCTTTCTTTTTGGTCAGCTGCGCTGCGGCAACAATCGGCAGCCAGCGGTTGACATACTGTCTGGCGATGTCCGCCTTTTTGCAGAACAGTCGGATGTACTGTTCCGCCTGCTCGCTGCTCTCCAGTGCAAACAGCAGGTAGGTCATGGCAGCATCTGCCGAAGCATTCCCCTGTGCAGCGTGCGCCCAGTCGATGACCCACAGCTTGCCGTCCGGTGCAACAATTACATTGCTTGGATTAAAGTCCCCGTGGCAGAGCTTGGTGTGACGCGGCATTCCCTGCAATCTGCTTGCCAGCTCATAGCGAGCGGTGGCGTCGATCTCCTTGAGGCTGTTGATTTGGTCCATCAGCTTGTGGCGCAGTGTCTTGATGGAAGGCACACGCTGCTTGTGAACCTCAAGCTGCAGGTCTACAAACAGCTCCATGTATTCCTCCATCTTCTCTGGATGCTGCTGCATCAGCTCGGCTAAGGTTACGCCCTCCACCTTGTTGCGGATCAGGCACCAGCCCTCCTCGCTTTCAGACACCGAAGACAGGGACGGAACGTTCAGGTTGCTGTTTTCCTGTACCAGCGCCTCATTGCGCGCCTCGTTGAGGACATCCGATTTTTTATAGTTGCTGTCAAATACCTTGATGACCTTGTCACCCTGCGCATACAGGGTCTTGTGCTCTCTTGTGAAGAGGACTGTTTTATTTTCCTGCATATCTCTTCTCCTTCCTGTCGCTGTCCTTCGGTTTATTCGCCGTAGTAAGCCTTGAGGTACATCTGCTTGATTTCGCTGAGCAGCGGGTAACGCGGGTTGGCTCCGGTACACTGGTCGTCAAAGGCATCCTCTACCATCTGGTCCAGTGTTTCCAGGAAGTATTTTTCGTCCACGCCGTAGTCACGGATGGTTTTTTTGATGCCTACTGCCTGTTTGAGCTGCTCGATTTTCTGGATGAACAGTTCCAAAGTTTCGCTGTCATCCTTGCCGCATACGCCGCAGAAGTGTGCGCACTCGGCATAACGCTCCAGGGTGTGTGGATACTGATACTGGGAGAAGGTGCCCATCTTGGTCGGAACCTCCTCGGCATTGAAGCGCATCACCTCGCAAATCAGCAGCGCATTTGCTACGCCGTGCGGCAGGTGGTGGTAAGCGCCCAGCTTGTGCGCCATCGAATGGCAGACCCCGAGGAAAGCGTTTGCAAATGCCATACCTGCCATGCAGGAAGCATCCGCCATCTTTTCGCGGGCAATCGGGTCGTTTGCGCCGTTTTCATACGCGCTTGGCAGGAAGCGGAAGATGTTCTTCATCGCCTTGAGTGCCAGACCGTCGGTATAATCGGTCGCCATGATCGAAGCATAAGCTTCCAGTGCATGGGTCAGAGCGTCGATACCGGAGGCGCTGGTCAGTCCCTTTGGCTGGGTCATCATGTTGTCTGCGTCGATGATTGCCATGTTCGGCAGCAGCTCATAGTCTGCCAGCGGATATTTGGTGCCGGTGCGCTCATCGGTGATAACGGCAAACGGAGTAACCTCCGAGCCGGTACCGGAAGAGGTTGGGATGGCAACAAAATATGCTTTTTCACCCATCTTCGGGAAGGTGTAGATTCTCTTGCGAATATCCATAAAGCGCATTGCCATATCCAGGAAGTCCACCTCAGGATGCTCGTACATCACCCACATGATTTTGGCAGCGTCCATGGCAGAGCCGCCGCCCAGCGCGATGATGCAATCCGGTGCAAAGGAGGTCATCGCTTTTGCACCCTCCTGTGCGCAGCTCAGGCTCGGGTCCGGTGCAACATCATAGAAGCAGGTGTGCTGAATTCCCATCTCATCCAGCTTTTCCTCGATTGGTTTGACATATCCGTTCTGGTACAGGAAGGAGTCGGTGACGATGAAGCATTTCTTCTTGCCCATTACATGACCCAGTTCATCCAATGCGACCGGCATACAGCCCTTCTTCAGATATACTTTCTGTGGAGCGCGGAACCACAGCATATTCTCTCTCCTCTCGGCAACCGTTTTGATGTTCAGCAGATGTTTGACTCCTACGTTTTCCGAAACGGAGTTTCCACCCCAGGAGCCGCATCCCAGTGTCAGCGACGGTGTCAGTTTAAAGTTGTACAGGTCTCCGATTCCGCCGTGGGAGGAAGGAGTGTTGATTAAAATACGGCAGGCTTTCATAGCAGCGGCGTGCTTGCTGATTTTCTCCTGCTGTGCCGGATGGACATACAGCGCTGCGGTGTGTCCATAGCCGCCGTCCTCCACCAGACGTTCTGCCTTCTGCAAAGCCTCGTCAAAATCCTTGGCATGGTACATTGCCAGCACCGGAGAGAGCTTCTCGTGAGCAAATTCCTCCGAGATATCCACCGACTCGACCTCACCGATCAGGATTTTGGTCTGTTCCGGCACGGTTACTCCTGCCATCTGTGCGATGGTGAACGCCGACTGTCCAACGATTTTGGCATTGAGCGCGCCATTGATCATGATGGTGTGGCGCACCTTGTCCAGCTCATCCTCCTTGAGGAAGTAGCAGCCGCGGTAAGCAAATTCGTCCTTGACTGCCTGATACGCATCGCCGACTATGGTGACCGACTGCTCCGAGGCACAGATCATGCCGTTGTCAAAGGTTTTGGAATGGATGATTGAGTTGACTGCCAGACGAATGTCTGCGGTGTCGTCGATGATGACCGGTGTGTTGCCTGCGCCGACGCCCAGTGCCGGTTTACCGGAAGAGTAGGCTGCCTTGACCATGCCGGGACCACCGGTTGCCAGGATGGTGTCCGATTCGCGCATGACCTCATTGGTCAGCTCCAAGCTTGGAACATCGATCCAGCTGATGATGTTTTCCGGCGCACCTGCTGCCACTGCTGCCTCATAGACCACCTTTGCCGCTGCAATGGTGGATTCCTTTGCGCGCGGATGTGGGCTGATGATGATAGCGTTTCTGGTCTTTAAGCAAAGGAGGGTCTTAAAGATTGCGGTGGAGGTCGGATTGGTGGTCGGGATGACCGCTGCAATCAGACCGATTGGCTCTGCAATCTTTTTGATGCCGTACGCTTTGTCCTCCTCGATGACTCCACAGGTTTTGGTGTCACGGTAAGCATTGTAGATGTACTCGGAAGCATAGTGGTTTTTGATGACCTTGTCCTCCACCACGCCCATGCCGGTTTCCTGAACTGCCATCTTTGCCAGCGGGATTCTGGCTTTATTGGCAGCCATTGCGGCAGCAAAAAAGATTTTGTCCACCTGCTCCTGTGTATAAGTAGCAAATACCTGCTGTGCCTTGCGCATCTCTTTCATGCGTTCCTGCAAAGCATCCACATTATCAATCATCATCTGTGTGTTTTCGGTTGCCATCTGGTGCATCCTCCTTTGGTCACCCTGCTTTGTATTTCTCTTCTTTGTATTGTTATTTTATTAACGTTATTTTTTTAACAAAATCATTATACTATACAATCCGCTAAAGGTCAACACCCTTTTTTCAGAATAAACAGAAAAAAGAGGCAGAATTTTTTCAACAAAATTCTGCCTCTTTTATTGCTTTTCGCTAATCCCTCTGTTTTACAGGGACAACTGCTCTATTTTGCTGCCCGATGATGGCGTTGTGCCGCCTGGATGGTATTTTCCAGCAGTTCGGTAATGGTCATCGGACCCACGCCGCCCGGAACCGGTGTGATGAAGGAAGCTTTCTCCTTGACTTCCTCATAATCCACATCGCCGCACAGCTTGCCCTGCTCGTTGCGGTTCATGCCGACATCGACAACCACTGCACCCTCTTTGACCATATCCGCTGTCAAGGTGTGGCGGTGACCGGTGGCAACGATGACCACATCGGCACGGCGGGTATAGCTTGCCAAATCCTCTGTCTTGGAGTGGCAGATGGTAACTGTCGCATGATTTTTCAACAGCAGCGCTGCCATTGGTTTCCCTACAATGTTGCTTCTGCCGATGATAACGCAGTTCTTTCCTGCGATGTCGATGCCGTATTCCTGGAACATCGCGATGATTCCGCTCGGAGTTGCCGGTGCAAAGCACTCGTCACCGATGCTCAAAAGTCCGACGTTGACCGGATGGAAGCCGTCCACGTCCTTTTCCGGCAGAATCGAGCGCAGAACCGTCTTTTCATCAATCTGCTTTGGCAGCGGCAGCTGCACCAGGATTCCGTCCACCGTTTCGTCCTGATTGAGCCGCTCTACCACCTCCAGCAGCTCCTGCTGGGTGGTCTGCTCGGGCATGGTGATAACCTCCGACTCGATGCCTACCTCGCCGCAGGACTTGTGCTTGTTGCGCACATATACCTGTGATGCACTGTTATCCCCCACCAGCACAACCACCAGCTTCGGGTTGATGCCCTGCTGTTTGAGCTGTGCGATGCGCTGCTTCATCTGCTCTTTAAGCTTGAGAGAAAGTGCCTTTCCATCCATGATTGTTGCCATACGGGATTCCTCCTTACCTCACGGTATCTATTTATAAGGGGAGGGACGCATCCTCATTTCCCCTTATTCTACTGCTGTTCATCCTCGCTGTCTGCCGGTTCTTCCGCTAACACCTCTGCCGCCTGTGTCTGTTGGGATTCCTCGGCGTTTTCTGCTTGTTCGGACAAAACTTCCGCCTGCTCGCTATTTCCCGAGAAATTTTCCTCCGCAGTTGCCGGCTGTTCTGCCTGCGCACCCTTCTTCTGATAGAACTGACCGCTGACCACCAACTGACCCTCTTCGGTATCGACATACAGCTGGGTCTTGCCGCTCTTCTTTAACTGGACACTCTTGACCACCCACAGGATGACCGCTGTAATCACCAGAACCAATGCCAGCACCTGCGAAGCACGCAGAGAAGTACCCGGAATCATCAGGCTGTCGGTGCGCAGTCCCTCGATGACTGCTCTGCCTGCACCGTACCAGGCGGTGTACAGCAGGGTCAGCTCACCGTCAAAGCGGCGGCGCTTGGTGTACCATGCAATCAGCACAAAGCCCAGCAGGCACCACAGCGATTCATACAGGAAGGTCGGATGAACCGGCATATTCGGGTCGATGTTCATTCCAATGGCTTCCAGCTCCGCCTCGTGCTGGGTCAGATAGGAGACGATTGCCGGCGAGGACATTCCCCACGGAAGCCCTGTATTGCCGCCAAAGGCTTCGACGTTGATGAAGTTGCCCCAACGTCCGATGCACTGACCGATGAAGAAGCCGCCGACCACCAGGTCGAGCGCCGGTTTTGCCTTGACCTTGCGCAGCTTGCACATCAGCAGTCCCACCAGCAAGCCGCCGATCAGACCGCCGTAGATTGCCATGCCGCCGCTGCGGGTGTTAAAAATTTGATCTAAGTTCTGTCCGTAGTAGTCCCAGCGCAGCAGCACAAAATAGGCTCTTGCGCCGACGATGCCGCCGATGGCGCCGCCCAGCACCACATCCAGCATCCGGTCCGGGTCGACGCCAAATTCCTTGGCGCGTTTGGTGACATACAGGATTGCCAGAATAAATCCCAGCGCAATCAGGATGCCGTACCAATAGACCGGCAGGCTTCCGATGTGAAAAGCGACCCTGTCGATTTCAAACTCCCATCCCAATCCTGGGAAAGAAACGATATTTGCTGTCTGTTCCATAACCATGTTGCTCCTTATCTTTTATGCCATTACAATCGAAAGACTGCTGTATTCGGTGCAGAAATCCCGTTTCAATCTCTGCTCCAGCTGCTCCTTGGTGGTCGATGCGACCATCTCCACCAGCTCATAGACGTCCAGCCCTGCGAAATAGCAGTTATTCATTGCACTTGCCAGCGATTCCGGTTTGCTGAACAGTCCCAAATACCGCCCATAGGTCGACTTTTTGACCCGCTCAAAGGTCTTCTGGTCGATTCCATCCCGCTTGACCCGCTCAAACTCTGCACAGATGCGCTCATACACCTGATCGGGGTCGCGGGATTCGCCGGAAATCATCGAGCACAGGTAATCCCTGCCCGGCATCGTTTCTCCGATGATGCCGCCGTTGATCAGTCCATCGTTGTACAGCTGCTTATACAGCTCGGTGGTTTCACCGGTCACGATGTCCAAAATCATCTCATCCATCAGCACATTGCAGAAGTTTTGGCGTTCGCCCTCGTTTGGACCCTTAAAGCCAATGTAGAACATCGGCACCGCCACCGGCAGATGCTGTACAAAACGCTTTCTGCACACCTGTGCCGGCTCGTCCTCTGTCTTGCGCTGTACGCAGAACGGCTCTGCCGGTTTGAGAATTTTGTCTGCCGATTCGATGACCTGCTGTGGGTCAAAGTTTCCGGCAACGGTCAGCACCATGTTGTGCAGATTATAGAAGGTGTGATAGCAGCGGTAAAGCAGCTCGGCGTCGATCTGTGCAATCGATTCGATACTGCCTGCGATATCCACTTTCACACTGTTGTTCTGGTACAGGCTCTGCAGAAGGTTGAACATCACCCGCCAGCCCGGGTCGTCCTCGTACATTCTGATTTCCTGCCCGATGATGCCCTGTTCCTTCTCCACCGTTTCCTTGGTGAAATACGGATGGGTCACACAATCCAGCAGGATTTCCAGCGACTCCTGGAATCGGTCGGTGCAGGCAAAGAGGTAACAGGTCTTGTCAAAGCTGGTGAAAGCGTTGGCAGAAGCGCCCGTCTGTGCATATTTTTCAAAGGCATCGCCCTCTTCGCTTTCAAACATCTTATGCTCCAGATAGTGGGCAATCCCCTCCGGTACCTTGACAAAGTCCGGATCCTCCCCGCGCTGAAAGCAGGTGTCGATGGAGCCGTACTTGGTCGAAAACATGGCGTATGCAGTAGAAAATCCCTTCATCGGATACAGCAGCATAGTCAAGCCCGAGGGATGCTCCACCCGCAGGTATTCTTCCGCCAGTCGGCTGTCCTTGATGATCTGGCTGTTCATGGCTATTCTGCCTCCTTTTGATTTTCATTTGGCATCAGCATATAGACGGTGTCCAGATGGGTGTGGTTTGCCACCCAGATGACATCCTCGCGGCTGACCTGTGCGGACAATTCAATCTCCATCTCCGGCGAGACTGCGCTGCCGCCAACTGTTTGCGCCAGATACCAGCTGTCCATTGCTCCCAAAGAATCGCCGGTCGCCATCAGCGCGGTGCGGATAAACAGCTTGGTTTCTTCCAGCTCCCGGTCGGTGAACTCTCCGTTTTTCAGCATTTCCAGCTGATGCAGCACCTCGTCGCGCGCCTTCTGCGCATTTTCTGCCTCCACTCCGCTGGAAACCATCATGATGCTGTTGCTGCGGTCGTAGCCGGAAGAGCAGTAGTAGCACAGGCTCATCTTTTCCCGCACATTTTTAAAGAGCAAAGAATTGGCAGTTCCCCCAAACAGGGCAAAGGTGATGCGCGCCATGTTCATTCGGCGGTAATCTTCGATTCCTTCCACCCGAAAGCCCATGACCAGCTTGCCCTGCTTGACCTCCATCCGCTCGGTTTCTTCCTTCACCGCTCCCTGCTGTACCTTTACAAGGCTTTTGCTCAGTTCAATTGGTTCCCGCTTTCTACCCGCAAATTTCTGTGCAAAAATATCCTTTGCCAAGGTCGGGTCGCCGCAGCCTTCAAACATGATTTCCACCCGCGCGGTGCGCAGCAGCTCCTCATACGCCTTTGCCGCCGACTCCGGTGTAATCTTCATGGCGTCCTCGCGGTAGCCGTATTTTTTGATGGAGCAAAGCTCCTCGGCACACATCACATCCTTGCAGCGGATGGTGGCATAGGTTCTTTTGTCATTGATTTCCGCGTCGATGGTATCCAACAGATACTGTTTTTCCAATTCGGTATTTTTTTCATTGAATTTACCATCTGTAATATCCGGGTCCAGCAGAATCTCTGCCAGCAGAGCGGCGCACTGCTGCACCATCTCCTCATTTTCCAAAGCAAAGCGGCTGTCGATACCCACGATACCCAGCGCAATGATTTGATAATCGCCGAATTTGTCGATGCCTGCATCCAAAGAAGCGCCGTACAAATCGCACAGCCGCTGGTTGAGCACAGCAAAATCCGGGCAGCTTTTACTGCCCTGGCGCAGGATAAACGGAACGACCGCACGATCGGTCACCTTCTGGCGGTCCAATTTGACAATCAGATTGACCGACATTCGATTATGTTTAAATTTTTTGTCCGTGATGGAGGAAAAATAAACGCCGGGCGCAATACTTTCTCTCACAAGCGGATAGTTCATAGGTTCATCTCCCAAAACCATTCTGAAAAGAATGGATAAAATTTTTAGTGATGTTCACACTCTGTTGTTTATTATAGCATACTCTTTTTATCGTTTCTACATACAGTCTGTGAACTCACAACTTTTCCTGCTGCAAAAACAGCACAAGAAAAAGGAACCGTGTTTCCACGATTCCTTTTTCTATTATTATGTAATGTTCACTTTTTTGGTTTTGTTAGGGTTCTTTTGTTTCATCTTGCATTGTTTTCAGATGATAAGTTTTTCCGAACGATTCAGATTAGTACATTGGTAGTTCCCTCATTTTCTTAATATTCTTTCAGATAACTTACGATTTCAGGTTTTTGGGGGAATGTTTTCATTTCCTATCACATTTCCTTTTTGAACTTGCTTTCGTTTGCCTTTTGGGTTTGGGTTATCTTTTTGAAAATCAGGAATGGTTCCTTTGGAAATTACCCTGATGCTTACTCTCTGTTTTCTTTGATTTCCTTCTTATTCAGACGATTTTCTGTTTTCAGGAAATCTTATTCGGAAGTTTTCATTGGTATCACCTTTACAAATTTTTTGGTATCAATGTTAATCAGGTTTTTCTCAAAATCTATATTAACAATGAAAAGGTAATATTATTTATTTTTGATAATCCGACTCGACAAATCGAATCATCGGAAATTTTCATTTTGCTCTGGACTTTTTGTCCTTGTTTTCCATATTCAGTTTTGATTATTTTTTTAAAAGGTTTTTTCCTTTTCTTCCAGCCGCTACATCCGCCGGAAACTTATTAAATATAAAACCCTTTGATAACCTGTTCCATTTTTTATCTTTGCTTCATTCTGTCGATTTTTGTTTTATCCTACTTTTGGAAATCTCATTTGAGTTTTCCTACTCATCAGGTATTCCAATCGCTTTGTAAATGGATTGTGTTATCGGTTGTGGGTCAGTTCTGAGGAACCTTTCGACTCCTCAGAAAGGATTATAACTGGTTCATTTTCCATCTTCATGAGGAATCACCCTTTCTGTTTTATATTTAATATTACCTTTGTTGTGATTTCATTATATCCCATCTTTTGCATTTTTTCAATATAAATTTTCAACAAAAAGAATTATTTTTATTGAACAATTTATAAAATTCTAAATGGAGATTGACTTTACCGGCAGAATGCTATAATATAATCGTAGCTGGAAAGAAAGGAGCATGACCGCTATGATCGACAACGAATTTGGCAACGACATCCTCACCCTGGAGGACGATGATGGCGTAGAACATACATTTGAAGTCCTGGATGCCATCGACAACGGCGAAAACCGTTATATGGCTCTTTCTCCTGTCTATGATGACCCACAGCAGACTTTGGAGGACAGCGGCGAGCTGGTCATCCTCAAGGTGGTCACCGTTGATGGCGAGGAATTCCTGGAAACCATCGAAGACGAGGACGAGATGGATGAAATCGCCGACATCTTCATGGAACGTCTGGAAGAAGACTACGACGTAATCGACGAGGAATAATCCCTCTGCTTTTGTAAATCCTATTGCTTGTACTCCTGCCGTGTTCGAGAAAGTATGGTTTTTATAATCCAACACTTTTCAAAAGGGACGCCCCGCTCCGGCACTGGATTGCAGACCTCCCGCTTTTGCGGACGAAGGGAGCGTGAAGGTACTGGGCAGCAACCCACCTGTCCATACGACGGGTTTTACTTGCCATGGCGACGGCACGGTGGGGTATCTATAAAAACAATGGCGCACTTTGTCTGAGCAAGGTGCGCCTGATTTTTTTACAGAAAACCGATTCTCTTCTTTTGCCGGACCTTTTTCCCGGCAAAAATATCAAAAGGAGGAAACCAATGAATAATCAATGGCTGATGCGGACCCGCACCCTGCTGGGCGACCCTGCGATGGAACAACTGCAAAACGCCACCGTCGCCGTCCTTGGACTGGGCGGCGTGGGAGGCGCTGCCGCCGAAGCGGTCTGCCGCATGGGTGTGGGACGGATGATTTTGATAGATAACGACAGCATCGACAGCACCAACTGCAACCGGCAGTTGTTTGCCACCGCCCAAACGGTCGGGCAGAGCAAGTGCCTTGCCGCAAAGGAGCGGTTGCTCTCCATCAACCCGGATTTGGAGCTTATTTGCCATCAGCAGTTTTTTCTCCCCGAAAATTACGACTTTCTGTTCGAGCAGCAGCCGGATTTGATTTTGGATGCCATCGACACGGTGACCTCCAAGCTCTACCTTGCCCAGCAGTGCAGCCAGCGCGGCACCCTTCTGGTCAGCTGCCTTGGCACCGGAAACCGTCTGGACCCTTCCCTGCTGCGCTGGGGAGACATCTCCCAGACCTCCGGCTGCGGCTGTCCGCTTGCCCGTGTGATGCGCCGCGAGCTAAAAAAACGCGGCGTCCAGCGGCAGACGGTCGTTTATTCGGTGGAGCTGCCTGCTAAGACCACCGTCGGCGAGGCAGAAAACGGTCGACACAGCCCTGCCAGCTGCGCCTTTGTCCCGCCTGCTGCCGGTTATCTGCTGGCAAGCGTCGGCATCCGCCAGCTGCTGGGGATGATCCGCTAAACGACATCTGTCTTTGAGAAAGGAGCGCGCCCGATGAAAGCTTTGCATCGCATCTTTGGGGTGCTGACCTGTTTTCCTGTTGTTCTCAGCCTGCTGCTGTTGCCGCTGCTGCCCGAGCGCATCCCTGCCCACTACAATCTGTACGGTCAGGTGGACCGCTGGGGAAGTAGGTTGGAGGTTTTGCTGCTGCCGCTGTGCTGTCTGGTCGGCGGTCTAATCTGGAAGAGACTCATTCAAAAGATGTCCCTTACACAGCCGCAGAATCAAAAGCCGATGCTGGTTGCCGGTTGCTCGCTGCTGGCGGCTTTGGATGCCTTGTCCTGTGTCATTCTCTTTTTCTCCTTCTCCGCCGCAGATGTCCCGCAAACAGGACTCCTGCTGCCGCAGCTGCTCAATATCCTGCTGGGACTGTCGCTGTTGCCGCTGGGTACTGCCATGCCAAAGGTCAAACGCAACGGTGTCCTGGGTCTGCGCACCAAATGGAGCATGGCAAACGACCGCTGCTGGGAGCTTTGCCAGCGCGCCGGAGGAAAAAGCCTGCTGCTGACCGGTGTACTGCTCATTGCCGGCAGCCTGCTAATCGGCAATCGGCTGTGGCTCAATCTCCTGCCTATTGCTCTACTTATCCTTGACGGAATTTTCTGTATCCTTTATTCCTACCGGGTCTGGAAAAAATACAGCAGCTAAAATTTTTCTTTTTCATAACCTTTCTGCATAAAAGAGCCATCCTTTGATCAAACTGACAAAGGATGGCTCTTTTTTTCTTGGGAGGTGAAGTCATGCTGATAGTATACGGAGCGCTGATTGGCTTGCTCAACGGATTTTTCGGCTCGGGCGGCGGCATCCTTGCGGTCACCCTGCTGCAAAAGCAGGGCTTGCCCAGCCGTCAGGCGCACGCCACCAGTATTGCCATCATCCTTCCGCTGTCTCTGGTCAGTCTGGCGGTTTACTACCTAAACGGCAATCTGGAGCTTTTGCAGGGTCTGCCTTTCTTTTTGCCTGCTCTGCTGGGTTCTGCCTGTGGCGCATGGGGACTGCAAAAAATCCCGGTGCCACTGCTCAAGCTGTTGTTTTCCCTATTGATTTTATACAGCGCCCTCCGGCTGGTGATGGGTTAAATCTGCTTGTGATGGGAGGTATCCTCGTTGACCTTCAGTCTCTTTTCCTTTGCCGCTGTTTTTCTCTCCTCCGCCGTTGCTGCCATGGGATTGGGTGGTGGGACAATCCTGCTGCTGTACCTCTCCTTTTTTTCCACCCTCTCCCAGCCGCAGATGCAGTCGCTCAACCTGCTGCTCTTCCTGCCGGCTGCCGGTCTTTCCCTGTACTTCCATAGAAAAAACAAACTGATTGACACCGCTGTTTTATCCCGCTGCATTCTTTCCGGTGCGGTGGGCGGCGTGGTCGGCAGCCTGATTTCCAATCGCATCGATCCACAGCTGCTGCGGCGCTTCTTCGGAATTTTTCTGCTGTGCATCGGTCTGCGGGAGGGATACCTTGCAGCCAAGCTGATTTGCAAAAACTTTTTCCACCGCAAAGCATAAACGGCAGCTGTCGGTGCAAAATACAGTCAGAGGAAACATTTTACCTACGAAAGGATTGAGTGATCACCATGAGTAACGGTTTTCAGAAATTTATCTCCGGCAAGGGCTTCTACCTTGCTCTGGCGGTGTGCCTTGCCGGTGCAGGCGCTGCTGCCTGGGTCGCAGTGGACAAGACTATCCAGAGCGTAGAACCAGCTCCTATGGCAGAAAAGCCGCAGCTGAAACAGGAGCAGCCGTATGAGCCTGCAAAAAAGCAGCCCGCCGCCGACACCCCCAGCGCACAGTCGGACGGCGACAGCTCCCCTTCCACCCAGTCACAGCAGCTGCAAATCACTGCCGAAGCGCCGGAGGAGGACCCATCCGCACAGGCATCCTCGCAGCCTTCCTCGCAGGAAAGCTCTTCCGAAGCACAGCAGCCTTCCTCACAGACCTGCGCCGAACCGAGCGAGCCGCAGCCTTCCTCCGGCTTTTCTCTTGAGCTGCCGGTCAGTGGTGCTGCCATCACCCCATTCAGCGGAGATATGCTGGTGAAAAATGAAACACTGGGCGACTGGCGCACCCACAACGGCATCGACATCCGCGCAGAAGCCGGAGAAGCGGTCCGGGCAGCCAGCGACGGCACCGTCACTGCCGTGCGCAACGACCCGATGTGGGGAAATGTTGTCGAGGTGACCAGCGGCGAATATGTGATGACCTATGCGGGACTTTCTGCGGACATCCTGGTTAAGATGGACCAGTCCATCCGCGCCGGCGAGCAGCTGGGCAGCGTCGGCGAAGTCCCCTGCGAACTCTCGATGGAGCCGCATCTGCATTTTGACGTCCGTTCCAACGGAGAATATGTCGATCCGGTCTCCCTTGCAAAATAGACATCCCTCCTCTCAACACAAAAAGCTCCCCGATGGGGAGCTTTTTGTGTTTTAAGCGTCGATGCTCGAATTGTATGCGATTGGATTGGAATGGGTGCTGATGGTGGTGGATGGAGTTCCGACCGGCACCAGCTTTGCCATTACAACAAAACGCTGATTGTTGGTATTTCCATGTACACGGGTGCAGGTGGACAGGGTGACAATCTTGTCCTCGCTGGTCACCGGAACATTGTAGTTGGACAGGCTCTTGGCTTTTGCCTCAGCAATCACCTTCTGGAAATCCTCCTGGCTCATCTGCGCATAGTTATAGCCGAAGTTCAGGTCGGTGTAGTAGGAAGCAAACACCTGGAATACATAGTCCTGCTCGGTGGTGGAGAAGTAGACGAACGGATTCTCCTGCGCAAAATCGGTGTAGTTATAGGACATCACCAGCGAGAACATCAGGTCGTTTGCCTGCATATTTGCCTGGGTTCTTGGCGTGTAGATGTTGTGCCAGTTGTGCCCATACAGGGTAGTGTTCTGCGAAAGCTCCGGGAAGGTACACTCATAGTCCGCCCAGATTACACCGTCCTTGCTGTACTGCTTGTCATAACCCTTGCTCTCATAATAGGCATAGTTTTCTACGCCTGCTTTATAAACAACCGGATAGTCCACGTTGGTGTTCGGGATGCGAATCCATCCGATGGTGTCATCGTTGTTGGTGGTCTTAAATTCAGCTGCCTTGGCTGCCAGCGATTCGGTTTCCAGCTGTGCGACCAGGTTAGCATTTTTGCCATCCCCGCTGGATTCCACTGTGCCCAGCAGCTCGTTGATGGCAATCAGGTCTACCAGCTGGGTCATGGTCGGCACCCGCTGGGATTTTGCACTCTGAAGCACCTGCTGCAGTGCCTGCTCGTCCTGGTCCAGCTCGGCTGTGTTCAGCGGATATTCCACCGAAGGCTGTGCCGGCTGCTGCACGACATCGCCTCCTCCGTTGCGGCTGAGCAAAAACCATCCGCCGCCCGCTACCACTGCGACTGCCAGAAGTCCGCACAGAATAAAGGGCAATTTCGACTTTTTCTTTGGCGGCATCCCGTCGTCATCGGGGGAAAATCCTCCGTAGTTGTCCGGCTTTGGAACCCCTGTCACATTGGAAAAATCCGATTCGGTATTTTTTTTCTTTCTGCTGCTGGATTGTCCGATTCTATCCTTCATAAATGTTTCATCCCTCACTTATCATTTTCCCCGATGCTGCACAGCATCCGGCATTTGCAGAACCATTCTCTGCTGTCGAAGTTTATTCCTGCCTATTATATCATAAAAAAGTACGTTTGTGGAAGATTCTCCAAAAATTTTTAAAGATTCTTTCATATTATCTCGGCGCCGTTTTTCTGTTTTATACAAGAAAAAAGAGGACCGTTTGTGCATACGGTCCTCTTTCCAGTCATTAGCTGAGTTTGAGTTTGTTGATCTGATAGCGGTCTGCCGCTTTCTGATTCAGCTCATAGGATTCGTCCTGTGCCTGCTGCAGCAGATATTCCTCAAACGCCTCGTCCCTGAGCGCGTGCAGGATGGCAGTTTTGACATACTCATAATCGGTTAGGTCCTCGTTGATGTCGGTGGTTGCACCGATGGCAATCATGGTGTCGGTTTCTACCTTGACCAGCTCACCCTGCTTCGCTTCCTTGAGAGCGCCGACGATGTCCGCATTCAGCGGAGTGGTGGCGGTATCCAGCAGTCGGTAGTTATTGGTGTTCATGTCGTATTCCTGACCGGCAGCCGCTGCATTCTGCTGCTTGTAGGTGTTGAGCACCTCGTTCCAGCTCTGTCCTGCATCCATGCCAATCTGTGCCTGAAGGTAGAAAGAGTTTGCATTGGTGTAAACGTTGCCGCGCTCGGTTTTATAAAACTCCTCGTAGGAAGCCTTATCCTCTTCGGTAGCGCCCTCCGGGATTTCCGGCTCTTCCGGGAAGCTGAAGGTCTGTACTGCCATCTTGATGTAGTTTTCCTCGTAGTAGCTGCGCAGCTCCTCCTCGCTGACCTCCTGCTCACCGCCCTGTGCATACAGCGCGTCAAACAGTTTGTTCTTCATATAGGCAATCTGGTAGAGCAGCTCGATGGAGTTCTGCGAGATGCCGTTCTTTTCCAGATTTTCGCCATTTTGTCCATAGTAAGCCTCTGCCTGTTGGCGGCAGGTTTCCAGCTCCTCCGCTGTAAAGGAAAGCTTGTGCTCGTTAAACTCGCTGCACACTGCCATATTGCGTTTGGTTTCGTCCAGCGCTTTCTGCTGAATCCACTCCTTCGCATCGGTTCCCTCTACCTGCTGTTTGAGCACATCCTCCTCTGCATTCTCCACCAGAGTGGACGCCTGATAATAGCTTTGCAGCAGGTTGTTGATGTAAACGCCCGCAGGCATCTCCAGCTCACCCTTGTGCATAATCCAGTCTGTATCCGAGGAGCACGCCGACATCGACAGCACCATCGCTCCGGTCAGCAGCACTGCTGCACATTTTTTCAGAAAATTCATTCGAATATCCTCCTGTTATTTTACTTCCCGAACCCTGTATCGCGCAGGGCATGGATATTTCTTCGGGCAACACCCCGATATTATACACCCAAATGTCCAAAAAGTCCATGAATAAACTCTAAAAAGGGCTGGAAACACCCCTGCCAAATTTATCATACACCGCTTTTGCTCTTACTTTGCAGCCGGAGTTTCTCCTGCCATCATGGTCAGTGCCAGGCGCATGGTGTCCACCGGCTTTTCTCCCTTTGCCACCTTCACAGCAAGGTAGGGCTTTGCGCCTGCGTTGAGCATCACCCTGCCCTTTAAGCCGGCTGCCAGACGGCTTGCCGCCTGCATATCCACCGTCTCCGGGTAGAACAGCAGACTGTCGGTGCGCTGGGAGATTTCCCGGATGCCAAGTCCTGCCGCCATGTTGCGCAGCAGGGAAACATCCACCAACCCTTTGACCGCGTCTGGCGGTGTGCCAAAGCGGTCGATCAGCTCGTCGATGATGTCGCTGGCATCCTTTTCGTTCTCCACCGAAGCAATCTTCTTGTAGATGTCGATGCGCTGCGGCAGGCTTTCGATGTAGTCCTCCGGGATGTGCGCGCCGATGCGGATGTCCACCAGACATTCGGTGTTCTGCACCTCGGGCTTTTCTCCCTTTGCCACTGCTACTGCTTCGGAGAGCATCTTTAGATACATCTCATAGCCGACTGCCTCCATGTGACCGTGCTGCTGCGCGCCCAGGATGTTGCCTGCACCGCGGATTTCCAAATCTCGCATGGCGATGCGGAAGCCCGAACCAAAGGTGGTAAACTCCCGGATGGCTTCCAGTCGCTTGGTGGCAACGTCGGTCAGCGCCTTGCCCTTGGTCACCGTCAGGTAGGCAAACGCTCTTCGGCTTGAGCGACCGACCCTGCCTCGAATCTGATACAGCTGCGACAGTCCCAGCCGGTCGGCATCCTCGATGATCAGGGTGTTGCAGTTGGAAACGTCCACGCCGGTTTCAATGATGGTGGTGCAGACCAGAATGTCGATTTCATGGTCGAGCAGCCGCTTCCACACCTTGGACAGCTGCTCCTCGCTCATCTTGCCGTGTGCCACCACCACCGTTGCATCCGGCAAAAACTGCTGGATGGTCGCAGCACACCGGTCGATGGTGTCCACCCGATTGTGCAGGTAGAATACCTGTCCGCCGCGGCGCAGCTCCTTGCTGATGGCCTGGACCAAAATCCCCCAGTCGTGCTCCATCACATAGGTCTGCACCGGCTGGCGGTCCTGCGGCGCCTCCTCGATGGTGGACATATCCCGTATGCCCGACATCGCCATGTTCAGGGTGCGCGGGATCGGCGTTGCCGAAAGGGTCAGCACATCCACATTGTTGCGCATCTCCTTAAAGCTCTCCTTGTGCTTGACGCCAAAGCGCTGCTCCTCGTCGATGATGCACAATCCCAAGTCCTTAAATTTAACGTCCTTCTGCACCAGACGGTGGGTCCCCACCACAATGTCAATCTGTCCGCGGCGCAGCTCCTCCAGCACCTGCTCCTGCTCCCTTGGCGTGCGAAAGCGCGAGAGAATGTCCACCTTGACCGGAAAGCCCTCCATCCTCTTGCGGAAGGTCTGATAGTGCTGCCAGGCAAGGATGGTGGTCGGCACCAGCACCGCACACTGTTTGCCGTCCATCACACATTTGAAGGCGGCGCGGATGGCAACCTCGGTCTTTCCAAAGCCGACGTCCCCGCACAGCAGACGGTCCATCGGGGAGGGCTTTTCCATATCGTCCTTGATTTCCCGGATACAGCGCAGCTGGTCGTCGGTTTCGTCGTAGGGAAAGCGGCGCTCAAAGTCGTTCTGCCAGTCGGTGTCCGGTCCGAAGGCATAGCCCTGTGCCGCCTCCCGCTTGGCGTACAGCTTGATCAGCTCATCCGCCATATCCTTGACCGCTTTTTTGACCCTTGCGCGGGTCTTTGCCCACTCGGCGGAGTTGAGCTTGTTGAGCTTGACCACGCTGTCCTCCTTGCCGCCGATGTACTTGGTGACAAGGTCCAGCTGGGTGACCGGCACAAACAGCATATCGCTGCCGGCATAGCGGATTTTGATGTAGTCCTTGACCACGCCGTGGATGTCGCGCTTGACGATTCCCTCAAAGATGCCGATTCCGTGGGAAACGTGCACCACATAGTCGCCCACATTCAAATCCGAAATATTTTTGATTCCGCCCTTTTTGGCTTTTGCCGGCTTTTTGCGGCTGCTGCCGGTTTTGGCATGGCTGATGACCGCCAGCTTCAGCTGCGGATACTCCATCCCCGCCGACAAAGTCCCTTCCAGCACATAGATTCTGCCTGGGTCGATGGAAGGAACATCCCGAACCAGTTGTGCCGAAAAGTCCTTCTGCAAATCCTCGGTCAGCGCCTGCGCTCCTCTGGGTGTGCCCGCAAAGATGACACAGCAAAAGCCGGTCTTCATGTAGTCCTCGATGTCATCCTTTAGGATGGCATATTCCCCGCTCCAGGTGGAAAGCTGCGATGCGCTCATCTGCACCAGCTCCCGCACCGGCACATCACTGAGCGAGCGGGTAAAGGTGTCCATCATCACGCTTTGGCAGCGGCAGAATTTGCGGCACAGTTCGGTAAAATCATCATAGTAGACGCTGCACCCGCGGAACAGGATGCCCTGCTCCATCAGCATCTTGACATCCTCGTGGTGCTGCGCCATCGCATTGGCAAAATTTTCTTTGCAGCTGACCGGCTCGCACAAAAACGCCAGCGCGTCCGCTTCAAAATAATCAAAGATGGTCTGCGGCTGGTACAAAATCGGCAGATACCGGTCGATGCTCACCGGATTCAGCCCGCCCTCCAGCCGCTCGATGTCCCGCTGCAGATGCTCCTTGACCTGCACACCCGCCTTACCCTTCTGCGCTGCCATCTGCTGGCGCAGAAGCTCGGCAAGCTTTTGCGGACTTTGGTAGAGCACCTCCCTTGCCGGAGGGATGGTGACCTGCTCGATGCTGTCCTGACGGCGCTGGGTATCCACCTGGAAGGTAGACATGGTGTCAATCTCATCGTCCCAGAACTCGATTCGCACCGGCTCGCTGCGGTCCGGCGGAAAGATGTCCAAAATGCCGCCGCGGCGTGCAAACTGGCAGATACCCTCCACCTGATCCCTGCACTGGTAACCCATTGCCACCAGCTTTTTGACCACCTGCTCCTGGTCGTAGCTGCCGTCCATGTCGATGGTCAAGATAGAATCTTTGAGCGTTTCCTTCGGGATGGTGCGCTCGCAGGCGGACTCCGCCGAAGCGACCACCACCCGGGCAGTTCCCTGCAGCAGTTCGCTGAGCACCCCTAATCGCTGATGCTCAAACTCGCCGGAGGCTCCGTCTACGTCCAGCAGCACATAGTCCCTTGCCGGAAAGTGCAGCACCCGCTCGCCGAGCAACACGCTCAGGTCCGCTGTAAAGCGAATCGCTGTGCTTTCGTCAGGCACGATGACCAGCGCGGGTTTGTCCAGCTGCGCTGCCAGCGAGGCGATGACATGGGTCTTGTGCGAAGCGGATGCCCCGCTGACCGAGACCGGCACCCTGCCCTGCTGCAATGCTTCCTTCATCTGGCGGTATTCCACCATTCCATCCATCAGTGTTAAAAACTGTTTCATTGTTCTTCACCCACCCTTCCCTGTTTTGTGTTATGCGTCGGTTATTCGCTTGATTCCTAGTTAAACAGATTCATCGCGCGGTCGATGTTGCCCTTGAGCATCTCTCCCAGCGCCTGATAGCAGTGCTCATACACCTCTTCCAGGGTCTTCAGCTCCTCTGCGGAAAAATGTCCCAGCACCCACGCTGCCAAATCGTAGTCGGGATGCGGCTTTTTGCCCACACCCACCTTGATGCGCGGGAACTGGTCGCTCCCTGTCAAATAGATGATGCTCTTGATGCCGTTGTGTCCTCCGTCGCTTCCCTTGCGGCGGATGCGCATTTTGCCCACATCCAGCGAGATGTCGTCGAAGATGATGATGGTTTTTTCCGGCGGGATCTTATAAAATGCCGCTGCCTCCCGCACCGCTTCACCCGAGCTGTTCATATAGGTGGTCGGCTTGATAAGCATGACCTTTTTCCCTTCGATTTCACACATTCCGCACAAGGATTTAAATTTGAGCTGCTTGACCTTGCAGCCGGTCTTTTGTGCAATGTGGTCGATTGCCATAAATCCGGCGTTGTGCCGGGTGGTATCATATTTCGGCTCCGGGTTGCCCAGTCCTACCACCAAAAATTCCGGTGTGCCGGTCACCGTCGGAGTCGTATTCAGACTTTTCAGCTTTTCAAAAATATCGTACATCATCCACCTGTCCTTTCCCGACCCATTTTGGCAGGGTCGGCAACAGGGCAGGACAACCACAGACCTCCATCCTGCGATGGAGCGCCTGTGGTCAGCCTGCCCATTCCTTTGTTTTTTATTTTCCAAACGGTTCATTTTGCCGCTATCGGCTGCTTTTTGAGCAGATGCAAAAGTTCCGCGCTACATCAGATTCCTTGGGGATGCTTATTTCTACAGTCACAGCAGGTCTGTGCCGTTCGATTGCAAAAAGCGCATCCTGTTTGGTCATCCGATTGCAGGAACAAACATACTTCTTTTTCTTCTTGTCTCTACCAGAAAAAAGGGCAGGTAAAAACTACCTGCCCTTTTTTGGCTGTCAAAATTAAACAAACAGTGGAGAAACCGGTTTGTCCTGATAGATGCGCTCGATTGCCTCGGCAAAGACCGGAGCAACCGGCAGCTGGGTGATCTTGCTGCAGTTGCAGTCCTTCGGCAGCGGAATGGTGTCGAGCAGAACGACCTCTTTGAGGACGCTGTTCTCGATTCTTTCCAGAGCCGGACCGGACAGTACGCCGTGGGTTGCACAGGCGATAACGTCGGTTGCACCGCCGATTTCAACCAGTGCCTTTGCTGCGTTGCACAGAGTGCCTGCGGTGTCGATCATATCGTCCACGATGATGACCTTTCTGCCGCGCACGTCACCGATGATGTTCATAACCTCGCTGACGTTTGCTTTTGGTCTTCTCTTGTCGATAATAGCCAGCGGAACGTCGCAGCGCTCAGCAAACTTTCTTGCTCTGGTGACCGAACCCAGGTCCGGGGAAACGATGGTGTAGCTGGACTGTTCGTCTCCAATCTTCTCGATGAAGTGCGGGATCATGATCGGAACACCCAGCAGATGGTCAACCGGAATATCAAAGAAGCCCTGGATCTGTGCTGCGTGCAGGTCCATGGTCAAAACGCGGTCTGCGCCTGCTGCTGTAATCAGGTCTGCTACCAGCTTTGCAGAGATCGGGTCTCTGGCTTTTGCTTTTCTGTCCTGTCTTGCATAACCAAAATATGGGATAACTGCTGTAACACGACCGGCAGAAGCGCGTTTGAAAGCGTCGATCATGATCAACAGTTCCATCAGGTTATCGTTGACCGGTGTGCAGGTAGACTGTACCACAAACACGTCCGAACCACGGACCGACTCCTGGATGGAAACGCCGATCTCGCCGTCGGAGAAGGTTTTTACCTCACTTTTTCCCAGTGGAAGACCCAGACAAGCCGCAATCTCTGCAGCCACCTTCGGGTTGGCATTGGCAGTGAAGATTTTGATGTCCTTACCATGCAAATTCATTTCTTTTCTGACTCCCCTTACTTTTCTTGGCAGATTTCTCCGCCCACCTTTTGTTTGCTCTTTAGTCGTTCTAAAGAATATCCGGCTAACAGCCGTTCAACAGCAGGACCTCCCGCTGTGTGATACAAAATTATTTTCCTTTGCTCTGTTGCTTTTTTTCCAGCTCGCGCTGACGGTAGCCTTCCACCCAGTCGGGCTTGTTGACCTGACGCGCTCTTGCAATCGCAAGCTCATTTGTCTGCACGTCCGAGGTAATGGTGGAGCCTGCCGCAATATAAGCATCCGCTCCCACATTGACCGGCGATACCAGATTGGTGTTGCATCCGATAAAGGCGTTGTCGCCCACCTTGCTGCGGAATTTGCGGTAGCCGTTGTAGTTGACGGTGACCACGCCGCATCCGACATTGATGTGCGAGCCGAAATCGGAATCCCCGATATAGGTCAGGTGTGCCACACTGGTCTTTTCTCCCAGGGTGGAATTTTTGATTTCGACAAAATTGCCAATCTTCACCCCATCGCCCAGTACGCTGTCGGGACGCAGATGGCTGTTTGGTCCGATGCGGACCCCATTGCCGACCGCAGAGCGCTCGATGAAGGAAGAATGGATTTGGCAGCCGTTGCCGATGGTGCTGTTGTCGATGATGGTGCTCGGTCCGATGTCGCAGTCCTCTCCAATCACCACATGACCCTTCAGCTGTGTGCCCGGTCCAAGGGTGGTATCTCTTCCCACCACTGCATCCGGCGAGATGACCACTCCATCCGTACAATAGAAGTTTACACCATCTTCCAAAAGTCTGTCAACCTCAATTTTGTTGGCGATTTCATTTAGCTTTAACAAACCGGCGCGGTCATTGGCTCCCAAAGCCACCTTTTCATCGCAGCTGCGGCAGGCGCAGACCTTTTTTCCCTCTTTGACCGCAATTCCGACTAAATCTGTCAGATAGTATTCTCCCTGTGCATTCCCGCATCCCAGCTTTTCCAATCCATCCAGCAGAAAGTCCGCATCAAAGCAGTAGGCACCCGAGTTGACCTCGCAGATGGCGCGCTGGCTTTCTGTTGCATCCCGCTCCTCCACGATTGCCTGTACCGTGCCGTCCTGTGCGCGAACAATCCTGCCATATCCCGCAGGATTGTGCAGCTCGGCGGTAATCACCGTCACCTGTGCTTGCTGCTGGTTGTGCTGCTCGAGCGCCTGATTTAAAATCGCATCATCGACAAACGGAGCGTCCCCGTTGAGCACCAAAATCGGGCTGCTGCGATGTTCGTTGATGAAGGAACGCGCCATCATCACCGCGTGCCCTGTCCCCAGCTGCTGCGGCTGTGATACGGTGCAGCACTGCTTTGGCAGCACCGGCTCCAGATACTGCGCACCCTGTCCTGTCACCACACAGATTTCTTCGATGCCCGCCTTCAGGCACCAATCGGTGACCCAGTTGATCATCGGCTTAAACAGCACCTGGCACAGCGCCTTTGGATATTTGGATTTCATTCTGGTGCCCTGTCCGGCAGCCAGGACGATCGCACAGGCTTTTGTCATCATGATTCCCCCGTTTCCATCTATAAAAGAAGGTATGGCAGCCGTTTTTGTAAATCGTCTGCCCGTTTTACCCTATTATTATAAATTTAGCGGTGCAAAAATTCAAGCGCTGCTCCCCATAACTTTTCGTTATGAGCCGCTGTTTTGTCAGCTCAAACGACTTGTTCGCATATTCGTGAGTTTTCCTATTACCTTTTTGTGCATTTTGACTTCATTTTGGTTTTTTGAATAAGCGATTCACAATTCCTTTGTCCTCATCCGCAAAAATATGTGTGAAATATATCTGTTTTTTATAAAAAAACAGTGCAAACTTTTATGAAAGGTTTATAAAAAAGGGTCTGGAATTGTGGTTTTTTATTTGGTATAATGTGAGAAGAGGTAAGCCAACAGGAACTCTTGTCCTGCCGGCACAGATTCTGAAACTCCTGGGTCCATCTTTTTCCGTTTTAGGAAAAGCTGATCATCCAGCAATATTTTTCGGGAGGTTTTTTCATTGAACAAGAAATTTGTTTATGCGTTTTCTGAGGGAAACGCAAAGATGCGTGAACTGCTTGGCGGCAAAGGCGCAAACCTTGCAGAAATGACCGTACTCGGTATGCCTGTTCCACAGGGCTTCACCGTTACAACCGAGGCATGCACCCAGTATTATGAAGACGGCAAACAGATCAGCCCTGAAATCGAGGCTGAAATCTTTGAATATCTCGGCAAGCTCGAGGAGCTTACCGGCAAAAAATTTGGCGACATCAACAACCCGCTGCTGGTTTCTGTCCGCTCCGGTGCAAGAGCTTCTATGCCGGGCATGATGGATACCATCCTCAATCTGGGACTCAACGACCAGGTCGTAGAAGGCTTTGCAAAGCTGACCCAGAACGAGCGCTTTGCTTACGACTCCTACCGCCGCTTCATTCAGATGTACTCCGACGTTGTAATGGAGGTTCCAAAGCACAACTTTGAGGTCATCATCGACCAGATGAAAGAAGCAAAGGGCGTTAAACTCGACACCGAGCTGGATGCAGAAGACCTCAAGAGCATGGTCGTCAAATTTAAAGCCTACTACAAAGAGCAGATTGGCGAAGACTTCCCACAGGACCCAAAAGAGCAGCTGATGGGCGCTGTCAAAGCGGTATTCCGCTCCTGGGATAACCCGCGCGCAATCTACTACAGAAGAATGAACGACATCCCGTCCTCCTGGGGTACTGCGGTCAACGTGCAGACCATGGTATTCGGCAACACCGGCAACAATTCCGGTACCGGCGTAGCCTTCACCCGTGACCCTGCCACCGGCGAAAACAAGCTGTTCGGCGAATTTTTGGTCAATGCACAGGGCGAGGACGTTGTAGCCGGCGTCAGAACCCCACAGCACATCGACGAGCTGAAAGACATCATGCCGGAAGTGTATGAGCAGTTCTGCGATGTTGCACACCGTCTGGAAAAACATTACAGAGATATGCAGGATATGGAGTTCACCATCGAAAACGGCAAATTGTTTATGCTCCAGACCCGCAACGGCAAAAGAACCGCTACCGCTGCCATCAAGGTTGCCTGCGACCTGGTGGACGAGGGCATGATTTCCAAAGAAGAAGCTGTCTGCATGGTCGAGCCAAAACAGCTGGATGCTCTGCTGCACCCACAGTTTGATTCCAAAGCACTCAAGGCTGCCAAAGAAATCGGCACCGGTCTGGCTGCTTCCCCCGGCGCTGCCTGCGGCAAGGTTGTCTTCACCGCAGAAGAAGCTACCGAAGAAGGCAAGAAAGGCGAGAAGGTCGTTCTGGTTCGTCTGGAGACCTCTCCTGAAGACATTGAAGGCATGAACCATGCACAGGGCATCCTGACCGTTCGCGGCGGTATGACCTCCCATGCAGCGGTTGTTGCCAGAGGCATGGGCACCTGCTGTGTATCCGGCTGCGGCGACATCATCATGCACGACGAAGAAGGATACTTCGAGCTGGGCGGCAAGAAGATTCATCGCGGCGACTACATCTCTCTGGACGGCTCCACCGGCAAGATTTATGGCGAAGCCATCCCAACCGTTGCCGCTTCCGTATCCGGCGACTTTGGTCGTCTGATGGGCTGGGCAGACGAAGTTAGACAGCTGCAGGTCCGCACCAATGCCGACACACCGAAGGATGCTGCACAGGCTCTGGCATTCGGCGCACAGGGTATCGGTCTGTGCCGTACCGAGCATATGTTCTTTGAAGGCGTCCGCATCAAAGCAGTCCGCGAGATGATTCTCTCCAAGACTGAAGAGCAAAGACGCGCTGCTCTGGCAAAACTGCTTCCAATGCAGCAGGGCGACTTTGAGGGCATCTACGAAGCCATGCAGGGACTGCCGGTCACCATCCGCTTCCTCGACCCACCGCTGCACGAGTTCGTTCCTCACACCGAAGAGGAAATCAAGGAGCTTTCCGAAGAGATGAACATTTCTGTGGAAGAAATCCACAACGTCATCGACTCGCTGCATGAATTCAACCCAATGATGGGTCACCGCGGCTGCCGTCTGGCTGTTTCCTACCCGGAAATCGCTGAGATGCAGACCACCGCTGTCATCCGCGCTGCCATCAACGTAGGTCGCAAACATCCCGACTGGGAGATCGTTCCTGAAATCATGATCCCGCTGGTCGGCGAAGTCAAAGAGCTGGCTTACGTCAAAGGCATTGTCTGCAAGGTTGCCGACGAAATCATCGCACAGGAAGGCGTGCAGATGCACTACAAAGTTGGTACCATGATTGAAATTCCTCGTGCTGCTGTTACTGCGGACGAGATTGCTACCGAAGCTGAGTTCTTCTCCTTCGGAACCAACGACCTGACCCAGATGACCTTCGGCTTCAGCCGTGACGATGCCGGCAAGTTCCTTGGTTACTACTACGACAAGAAGATTTACGAATTCGACCCATTTGCCAAACTCGACCAGAACGGCGTAGGCAAGCTGGTCAAGATGGCTTGTGACCTCGGTCGCCAGACCCGTCCTGACATCAAGCTGGGCATCTGCGGCGAACACGGCGGAGACCCGTCCTCGGTTGAGTTCTGCCACAAAGCAGGTCTTACCTATGTTTCCTGTTCTCCATTCCGTGTACCGATTGCACGCCTTGCCGCTGCACAGGCTGCTATCAAATACCCAAGATAACAACTGTCCTTTCATCCTATAAACAAACACCCACACACATCCGTTTTCGGATGCGTGTGGGTGTTCTCTTTTTCCTGCAAAAAAGCCGGAGTGCTACAAAAAAAACAGGTGACCCCAAGGCATACAGATGGTATAATATCTGCAAAGGCACCCGATACAAATCCGCAAAGGAGAAATTGTGATGAAACCATTCTTGATTGCCTATATCCTCGCTGTCTTTCTGGTAAGTCCTATGGTCATCGTCCGGCTGGTGAAAAAAGGGCTGAAAGCCACATGGCAGCGTGTTCTGCTGCTGGTCGGCGGGACTGCTCTGGTCATCAGCGCTCTGGCAGCACTGGCATTGATTGTATCTTAAATAGATTGCCTGAAGAAAAGGCGGAGGGAAGTTTTTATGGAAACGAATGTGGTAAAAAACGCTAAGTTTGTAAAGGTCATCGGAATCATTACGACAGCCCTCTTTCTGTCGGTCAGTGTCTTCCTGATTTTGACAGGAAATCTGCTGGCTTCCCTCTTTTTTCTTCCCTTTGCCGCGCTGGGAATCATATTGATTCTGGCATACGAAAAGGAAAAAATTCTGCTGGAAAATGAGGGTCTGACCATCTGCCATCTGTTTGGAAAGACGCAGCAGGTCGACTATCGGGAGATTCGATGTCTGCTTTCGATTCCGCTGCGCAATCGCACCCGAATGGTCCTGGTGGATAAGCAGTACCGGCGGCTCCTCTCTTTGGACCCTACGCTTGAAAATCCCGAAATTCTTCTGGAAGCTCTGATCGACAACGAAATTCCCCTTGTTGATTTTGGTGAAATGGCGCAGCAGAAAAAGAACCTATCCCGATACTTTCCGCTGCTGACCGCCATCGAGCGAAATTACTACCACGCCGTTGTCGATGAAACCAAGGTCATCGAGCAGATGTCCAAAAACAGCAAAGCCTTTTATCGGGTCAAGACAAAGAAGCGGCTGAAAATCATCGGCTGGATTTTGATTGTTCTGGATGTCGCAGCCTATTTGATTGGCGGCAAACCCATGACACTGCTGCTGACCGGCGTGCTGTTGGCTGCCTATACAATCTATCTGTGGTACTATCCGTATATCTACATCGAAACCTCCACCAAAAAGGGAGAGGAGCAGGCGCTGCAAATGCCCTGCATGGGCGCGGCGGCTGCCATCCTCCTGTGTCTGGGCATTTCACAGACCTTCAACTACGATGCCGGCGTTTACTTTAAAATCACCTTTGCTCTGACCGCACTTCTGGCACTTCCCTACCTCATCAAGTCGGCAAAAGCCAAGCTGCCGCAGCGGCTGGGTCGCAAGCTGTCTGTCCTGTTCGCTGCCTTCATCCTCGCTTTTTCCATCACCTTTCCGCTCAATTTTCTCCTGACCTTCGACAAAGCCCGGCACGAAGCGGTGACCATCACAGACAAACACATCAGCACCAGCGGTAAAACAGACGACTACTACCTGTACGGATACTGGCACGGCGAAGAAACGAAATTCCGCGTATCCGGCAGCGTCTACCGCGACACCGACATCGGCGAAGAACGAAGGATTTGCATCCGGCAAGGCGCCCTTGGGATGGTGTACTACTCCATCCACCGCTAGGAGCGTTTTAAATTTTGTTTGCAAAAACAGCACCGCTACCTCCCTGTTTTTGGGGAAGATGCCGGTGCTGTTCATTTTTTGTAAAAATCGTCTTATTTTAACGCTGCAAATTATTCTGCCAGCAGGTCCACTGCAAACAGCGCGCCTGCGCCGCCCGAGTGCAGCAGGAGGATATTTTCATCCTGGTCAAAATATCCTTTCTCCAGCAGCTGGAAAAATCCTGCCAATGCCTTGCCGGTATATACCGGGTCCATCAGAATCCCTTCGGCGCGCGCCAGTCTGCGGACGGCTGCACAGCCCTCCTCGCTTGGGATGGCATATCCGGGTCCGATGTGGAAGTGCATATGGATGTCCTTTCTCTCCACCGGCACATCGCTTTCCAACAGTTCCCGGATGCCGCACATCAAATCGTAGGAAATCTCTTCAAACGGGTCATCGCACACGCCGATGCCGACCGAGCGGGTGGAAGGCATATAGAGCTTGGCTCCATAGGTCAGACCTGCATAGGTGCCGCCGGAACCGGTCGCACTGATGATGCTGTCAAAGTGAACCTTCATCTGCTCTGCCTGCTGTGCGATTTCGCGGGCACAGTTGACATACCCCAGCGAGCCCAGCGGAACCGAACCACCCACCGGAATGAAGTAAGGGGTGTGACCGTTCTGTTCCTCCTGCTCCATCATGCGGTGCATCTGCGCATAGACATCATCATAGGAATCGGTGTCCACAAAACAGACCTCTGCGCCGAAGATGCCGTTGAGGATTTGGTTGCCTCCGGCAAGCTCGCCGCGCTTTTTGAGGACCAGCACCGCCCGCATTCCCAGACGGGAAGCACAGGCTGCGGTCAGCATGGCGTGGTTGGACTGCGCGCCGCCTGCGGTAAAGACGACGTCAACTCCCTTTTCCTTGGCATCTGCCAGCAAAAATTCCAGCTTTCTGACCTTGTTGCCGCCCAGTGCCACACCAATCATATCGTCCCGTTTGATATAGATGTTCTTACCTGTTTCCCTGCTCAGGTTTTCCAGCTTGTACAGTGGGGTGGGAAGAACACCCAGCTCCACACGGGGAAATTCTGAAATTTGACGCATACTCTTCTTCCTCCTGATGGTAAAATAATATCCTTATCCTTCTTCGGGGTACTGGCTAAACAGCGCACCCAGTCCGCCCGAATGAAGATAACAAGCACCTGCCGGGAAATATCCCTGCTTTGCCAAATCGCAGACCCCATACAGCGTTTTGCCGGTGTACACCTTTTCCACAAAGATGCCCTCCAACTGTGCAAAACGAAGGGTGAACTGCTCCAGCTCCGGTTCGACCTTTCCCCAGCCGCCAAAGCGGTATCCGCCGTGCAGGGTGACCGTTTCTTCCAGCGCACACGGCATCTTGACGCCGCACAGCTCCTCCAGATCCTGCAAAAATCCCAGCAGGATTGTGCGCAGCTGCTCGAGCGGATGCTCGACCGAAATCAGCTCGATATGAAACGGATTGCCCAACAGCGCAGTCCCATAAATCATTCCGGCTGCCAGCCCGCCGTTGCCTGCCGGGATGCAGACACTTTGGATGCTCGAAAGGCTCGAATCCTGCTGAATCTGTCGGGCGATCTCCACCGCAGCCTCCACATAACCCAGCGCACCGCGCGCAGAGGAGGCTCCGTTCTCGATGACATAGGGCTGTTTCCCCTGCTGTTCCAGCTGCACCCGCAGCTGCTCGACAAAGTCCGCCCGCTCCTGCTCGCTGGCTTCTCCCATATAATATTCCTTCGCACCCAGAATATGGTTGAGCAAGGCGTTCCCCTCCAACTGCTTTGGTGGCGGGCTGTTGTGTACCAGCACACAGCGCAGTCCCAGCCGACAGCAGGCAGCCGCGCACAGCGAACAGAGGTTCGACTGGGTCTGACCGGACGCCAAAATGGTTTTTTTGCCCTGTGCCAGCGCATCTCCCAGCAGATACTCCAGATTGCGTATCTTGTTTCCTCCCACGCCCAGCCCGTTCAAATCGTCCCTCTTGATAAACAGCGGACCGCACCCCAAATCCTGCTGCAACCGCTGCATCGGATGCAGCGGCGTTGGGTTGAGCGCCAGCTCTACCTTGGGAAATTGTGCCAGCAACTCGCTTAGCTGTTCGGTTGTCACAGCGGACACCTCCTTTTTTCAGAAAAACGCACGAATAAATATTCACTGATTCGATTCTTTTCATTGATTATATCTGATATATATGCGGCTGTCAACCAAATCCTTCTTCCGCCGCGCTGCCTTTGCAAACCTCCTGTATTCTCCTAAAAAAGCGTTATCTTTTTTGGGCAGGCACTTGCAAAGTTGTGTAAAATCTGTTATACTAATAAAGCTTCATTGAAAGCGGCGGCATCATATGGTCCGTCTTTCCGATTTGGAGATGTATCGAAGTGGTCGTAACGAGAACGACTCGAAATCGTTTTGTCCAGAGATGGGCACGTGGGTTCGAATCCCACCATCTCCGCCACCAGACTGAGTCTGGACGCAATTCGCGTTCCAGGCTCTTTTTTTATCGAAATAAGCGGCTCGCGTTTCAGCCAATCGAAATTAACCATCCTTCCTACCAGACTGAGTCTGGACGCAATTCGCGTTCCAGACTCTTTTTTTATCGAAATAAGCGGCTCGCGTTTTAACCAATCGAAATTGACCACCCTTCCCACCAGACTGAGTCTGGACGCAATTCGCGTTCCAGGCTCTTTTTTTATCGAAATGAGCGGCTCGCGTTTCAGCCAATCGAAACTGACCACCCTTCCTACCAGACTGAGTCTGGACGCAATTCGCCTTCCAGGCTCTTTTTTATCGAAATAAGCGGCTCGCGTTTCAGCCAATCGAAACTGACCACCCTTCCCAAAGCGAAAACTACATAAAAAAATCCGACCTGCAAGCTGCCTCACAGGTCGGATACAGTTGTATGATTATTTTAAGAATACCTCGATGACCGGCACCAGCGAATTTGGTTTGACGTGCGGGAGGTAGAAGAAGGTTGCGGTCTCATCGTCCTCCTGCTTGTCGTCGCTGAGCAGCTCGACCGTTCCGTCGGTGAATTTGACCTCGCTGCCGTCGTGCAGGAACTGCGCATATTCCACCTTGCCAGCCAGTCCCTGTACCTTCATGTTGTCAAACGGGTAAGCGTACAGGTGGATGTACAGGCGCTTTCCGTCCTCGCTCTGGGTCAAACGGCAGTCGGTCGGGGTTTTAAATTCCGGCTCTGCCTTGGTGCAGCCGTAAATTGAGCGGCTGTTGTACTTCATCCAGTCGGCATAGACTGCCAGCGCTTCCTCTGCGCGGTGGTCCAGATAGCCGCGGGCGGTCGGTCCTACGTTCATAATCAGGTTGCCGCCGTTGGAAACGGTGTTGATAAGCATGCGAATCAGCATCTCCGGCGATTTCCATGTGAACTCGTCGCGGTAGTACCCCCAGGAGCCGGAGAAGGTCTGGCAGGCTTCCCAGGTCACCAGCTCGCCGGTCTTTGGATGGCGGAACCAATCGGTCGGCTGGAACTGCTCAGGTGTCCACAGGTCCTGCTCCAGCTCTGCACGGTTGTCGATAATGATGTGCGGCTGCAGGCTCCTTGCGGTGCGGATCAGCTCCTCCGATTCCCAATCATCCTTGCCCTTGCCGCCCAACCATGCCTTGTCGCCTTCGCCGTGGCGCTGGCTGTAGGAGAAGTCCAGCCACAGGATGTCGATTTTTCCGTAGTTGGTCAGCAGCTCGGTGATCTGGTCGCGCATATATTTTGCATAGCGGCGCATATCCCTGCCTTCGTTCTGCTGGCGGGCATCCGGGTCATCGCGGCGCGGGTGGTTGACGTCGATGGTGAAATCCGGGTGATGCCAGTCAATCAGCGAATAGTAGAAGCCGACATGGATTCCCTCTGCACGGAAAGCATCCACATACTCGCGGGTCAAATCTCTGCCCGCCGGTGTGTTGGTGCATTTGTAGTCGGTGTACTGGCTGTCAAACAGACAGAAGCCCTCGTGGTGCTTGGTGGTAAACACCGCATAGCGCATACCGGCTGCTTTGGCGCGGCGTGCCCAGTCCTTCGGGTCATACAAATCCGGGTCAAAGTGCTTAAAATAAAGGTCATACTTTTCTTCCGGTGTGCGCTCGCGGGTCTTGACCCACTCATGGCGCGCCGGCATCGAATACAATCCAAAGTGGATGAACATACCAAATCGGTCATGGGTAAACCAGGCGGTGTCGCCCGGAGTCGGTTTGGTTACATAACTAGACATAAAGATGTCCTCCTGTACATTTTTTATTACATCAGCTTCTCTTATAGATGCTGCCGTTGCCAAATTCAAAGTGACCCTGCAAAAACAGCTGCTGCATCCCAATCTCAAAATGCAGCTTGCAGATGCCAAGGTCCACCAAATCAAACGGTTCGTCGTCCGCTACTCCCGCATAGATTCCGTCTCCGGCAAAGATAAAGACCGGTTTCTGGGTGTTTTTGGCGGTGGGCGCCAGCTGCACCAGCTGCATCGCCTGCGTTTCCTCCTCGGTCAGCGGGCGATCGGCGCGGACCATCTCTTCGATTGTCTTGCTCTTGCGGTGAATCACTCCGCGGATCATCCGCTCCTTGCGGCTGCTCTGGGCAACCTTTCCGATCGGTACTACGCAAACAATCTCTTCCTCGGGTGACCGTTCAAAAACAGCGGAGCGTTTGTCGAAGGTCCCTCCGACCCAGCAGCTGCCCAGTCCCAGTTCGGTCGCCTTTAAAACCAGCTGCTCGCCGTAGTAGCCGACCTTCTCCTTTAAAAAGGCAAGTTCCCTGTTCCCCTTCAGCACCAGCATCGAGCGCACGCCGTCAAACATCCCATAGCTTTTAAATCCGGCAAAAGCCTCGCTCCCATCCTCCAGATAGGAAATGGTCAACCCGCTTTTTTCGTTGACCTCCTCGATTGCCTCCTTCATCTGCTGAAGGATTTGCTGCTCTATGGGACTCTGCAAAAAGCTGCGCCGGGAAATTCGCTGTTCGATTGCCTGTCTTTGCTGCACTGCACTCTCCCTCCCATCTGTCAAACCTAAAAACTATCCTTTGCTGCCTACCCTTCCAGCGCAACCACCTTGGAAAACAGCGCTTGGTAGCGCGGCGGAATCATCTTATCCATGTGATAGCAGCCAAAATACCAGCGGTCAAACTGCACCTTCTCACCCACCTCATCAAAAAAGTAGGTCATCAGGTTGCTGTGCTCCTCATCCATCTCGATGAAGTGCCGCACCTTCGAGCTGCACTCGTGGGTCACGATAAAATCGACCCGATTCTGGCAGGCTGCCAGCTTTTCCTTTGCCCGCTGCACCTCCTCGACGCTGGGCAGCTCCTGCTGCCACCAGGTTCCGTCGGCTGCGCGCAAATCCATCTCCGGGCTTTCGCCTCCGCCAAAGGCAAAAAATCGCTTGCCTTCCAGTTCAAACACCTCTCCACGCTCCAGCTTGAGCAGCGAACCGCTGATTCTGCGCACCTTGCCGCCGTTCCAATCCTCCTGCGGATACTGCGAGAGCAGGTCGAGGTTGTCGTGCGTTCCTTCGATAAAAAGGATTTGATATTTGCTCTTTCCCAGCTTTTTGAGAATCGACTGCTCCTTCTTTGAGCCGTCCCATACAAAACCGAAATCTCCGCAGACAATCAGGGTATCCCCCTTTTTGAGCTTCTTCATCTCTTTGGAGCGAAATCGCTCAAAATCGCCGTGCAGGTCTCCCGTCAGATAAATCATCCTGATTCCCCCTGTCAATTCTATCTTATCTTACCACACAGACCCTCTTTTTTCCAGAAGGAATATGAACTGAAAATGAATAATCCCCGCAAATTTTTTTGGTACGGAAAATGATTTTACAAATCCCATAGGATATATTATAATGGAATTGTGCTGATTTTCTTTTTTACAGAAACGATAAAAAAACGATACATTCCCCAAACGGACCAGAAAGGAAGATGACTTGATGAAACGATTGACCGCCCTGCTGCTCTGCTGTCTGATGGTAGGCTCCTTTGCCCTCCAAAGTGCAGCGGCTCCTCTGGGCGACCTGTTTTCTGCCCAGGCACAGGTTGAACAAAAGCAGCCCGAGCAAAGCGACGGCGACACCGCCCCAAGCACACCCGCTATCGACAGCGACTACGCCACCGGCGCACAAAAGCTGGATGTTTCGCAGGGCACCGTTCCCTTTATCGACGAGAGCGACCCGCTGATGCAGAATCTGGCGGTCTATATGGTGGAGCTGACCACCGATACCCTCATCCACTCCCGCAACGCCGATGTGCAAAAATATCCTGCATCGCTGACCAAGATTATGACCGCCATCCTCACCCTTGAGCATTTTCCCGACCTGAGCCAGGAGCTGACCTTCACCGCTGAGCTGCAAAACTATGTTTATGAAATCAACGTTTCCTACGGCGGCGGTATTTCGACTGGCGGCATTGTGCTCAATGAAACGCTGACCGTCGAACAGCTGCTGTACGCCATCATGCTGCCCTCTGCCAACGAGGCTGCCGTCATGCTCGCCTATGAGATTGGCGACGGCTCACTGGAAAAATTTGCGCAGATGATGAACGACAAAGCCCGGGAGCTTGGCTGCACCGGCACCAACTTTGTCAACTCCAACGGTCTGTTCAACGAGAACCACTACTCCACCGCCTATGATATGTATCTGATTACCAAGTACGCCCTGCAAAACGAAACCTTCCGAAAGATTGTATCCACCCCCAGCTACGACACCGGTCCGACCAACAAGCAGGAAAACCTGCACTGGGATTCGACCAACAAGATGATTGTAGAGGGCTCGGGCTTTTACTATCCGCAGATCACCGGCGTCAAAACCGGCACTCTGGAGGAAGCGGGCAGATGCTTAATCACCACCGCGCAGAAGGACGGCTACGAATACCTGCTGGTGCTGATGGGCGCCCCCTATCTGGACGGAGCCGGCGGATATGTCACCCCAAACCAGGCGTTTGTCCTGACCGCAAAATTTTATGACTGGGTGTTCGATACCTACAAGGCAAAGACCATCGTGGAAAAAGGTGACAAGGTCAGCAGCATCAACAACGTCCGCCTTGCAAAGGACGGCAAAAACCACCTACAGCTGGTCAGTGCGCAGACCTTCTCCGCTTTGATTCCCAACAACATCGACGTCACCAACGTCCGCCGCATCGCCTATAACAACAACGGCGAGCGCATCGGTGAAAATGACTATGTCACTGCGCCGATTGAAAAGGGAGCCAAGATGGGCACCCTCAAGCTCATCCTGTACGGCAGCGAGCTGGGCTCGGTCGATTTGATTGCAGCCGAAAGCGTGGAGGAAAGCCCAATGCTGGTGCTGATGGACAAAATCAGCCAGTTTTTCCAGAACTTCTGGTTCCGCTTTGCCTTCCTGTTTGTGGTGTTGGTCGTATTGTTTGCCATCATCATCAACATCATCCAGAACAAGCGGCGCAAAAAGTACCGTCGTGTCAACCGCCGCCGCTACCTGTAAAAGGTAAACCAAATCGCACAGTAAGGAGAGTATCCCACTATGGTACAGATGACCTGTCCGGTCTGTAAAAACCGTTGCCTGCTGACCGTTGAACAAAACGGCAGCGACATCTTCGTTCAAGGAAACAAATGCGCCCGCGGAGATCTGCACGCCCGCGAGGAGCTGGAGGGCAAGGGCAAGATTGTGACCTACCACGCTTCCACCTGCTTTGAGCAGATCCCAAGTGTCGAGGTCAAAACCACCTCCATCGTCCCCACCGAGCTGGTTTTTCGCCTGATTCGCCTGATTAAAAAGGAGAAGATTACCCGTCCGATGGCGCGCGGCGAGGTGCTGCTGCACCACCCGTTGGGTCTGGAAACCGATGTCATCATCGACAGCGACGCCCTTGAGCACTTTTCTTAACTTTTATAAACCACACAAAAAAGGCACAGCAGAAAACTCTGCTGTGCCTTTTGATTGTATTTACGGATTGACCACATTCTGTGGATGTCCCTGCTGGAAAGCGCGGATGTTGTCCTCGACAATCTGCATACAGCGTTTGCGCGCCTGCAAAGGAGCCCACGCGATGTGCGGTGTCACCAGACAATGCGGCTGCTCAATCAGCGGAGAGTTGTGGACCGGAGGCTCCTCCTCCAGCACGTCAATGCAGGCATAACCCACCTTGCCGCTTGCCAGTGCATTGGCAAGGTCGAGGTCGTTGATGATTCTGCCGCGGGCGGTGTTGATGATGATGACCCCCTGCTTCATCTTGGCAATGCTATCCTTGCAGATCATCTGGTCTGTTTCTTCTGTCAATGGACAGTGCAGCGAGATTACATCTGCACGCTCCAAAAGTTCCTCACGGGAAACAAAGTGCAGCTGCTCGTCCTCTTCCTCCGGGTGCGGATGGCTGCCGTTGTAGCACAGCACCTGCATTCCAAACGCCTTTGCCACCTTGGCTACGCTCATACCGATGCGTCCGGTTCCGATAATGCCCATCGTCATGCCGGCAATCTCGGTGATGGGTGTCTTCCAGTAGGAAAAATCCGGCGCCTTCTGCCAGTCGCCCGCTTTGACCGACTGCACGTGCTCCGAAATCCGGTTGGTCACCGCCAGCAGCATGGCAAACACGTGCTGGGTGACCGATTCGGTCGCGTAGGTCGGAACGTTGCACACCAGCACCCCATGCTCCTTTGCTGCCTCCAGGTCGATGGTATTGTAGCCGGTCGCTGTCACACAAATCAGCTTGAGGTTTGGGCACGCCTCAATGGTTTCTCTGGAAATCGGACATTTGTTGACCAGGATGACCTGTGCATCGCCGATGCGGTTGAGCAGTCTGGTAGGCTCGGTGCGGTCATAAACGACCAGCGTCCCCAACTCCCTGATTCCCTGCCAGCTCAAATCGCCCGGGTTCAGTGCAAACCCATCCAGAACCAGAATTTTCATAAAAACACTCCTCCTCCGCCATATCATACGTTTGCATTTATTCTATCACAATTAACCATATTGCACAAGTGTCAAGCGGTTAAAAGTTGTGCAAAGTTTTTGTTTGCTCTTGCCTAAAAGACCTCTACCAGCAGGTCGCTGATGACACTGTTGGAGAGCAAAAAGCCCTGCGGGGTTAAAAAGAGCCTGTCTTCCTGCAACTCGAGCAGCCCGTGTTTTTGCAAAAACTGCGCTCTTTTGTACATCGGCTCCAGCTCCAGCGAAAAGCTGCGGGCAAACCATCCAAGGTCGATGCCCTCCCGCAGGCGCAGGCGCATCATCAGCTGCTCCTGTGCATCTCCGCCGCTGCCGTCCTGCACCACCTGTTCCCACGGGTCGGCTGCACCGACAAACCCGGCAAGGTCGCGCGGAAAGTAAAACCGCCTGCCATCCAGAAAGGAATGCGCTGCCGGTCCCACCCCCAGATATTCCTGACACCGCCAGTATTTCAGATTGTGGCGGCTCTCCCGCCCGGGGAGGGCAAAATTGGAAATCTCATACTGCAAAAATCCATGCTGCTCCATCAGCTCGACCGTATCCAAATACAGCTGCGCACTCTGGTCCTCATCGGGACAAAGCCGCTCGATTTGATTTTTGGCAAACGCCGTTCCCGGCTCTATCTTCAACAGATACCCGGAGATGTGCTGCACGCCCAGCTGTGCAAAGCTGCTGACAAAATGCTCCACCGACTGCCTTCCCTGTCCCGGTGTCCCCAGCATCAAATCGACCGACACATTTTCAAAGCCCGCCTGCTGCGCCATCTGCACGCTCTGCACCGCCTGCTCAAAGCTGTGCCGCCGCCCCAAACATTGCAGCTCCCGGTCCGATGCCGACTGCACCCCCATCGAGATGCGGTTGAATCCCCCCTGATGCAGCTGCCGCAGGGTTTGCAGGGTCATCGCCGCAGGGTTTGCCTCCAGCGTCACCTCGCAGTCCGGCTGCACCGAAAAGTTTTGGTACACCCCCTGCAAGATTTCCAGCAGCGCACTGCCCAGCAGCACCGGTGTCCCGCCGCCAAAGTAGATGCTGTCCACCTCTCGTCCCTTTCCGGGAGCGGTGTCCAGCGCGTGCAGCAGCGCGCCGACATACTGCTGTGCGCTCTGCTCCCGATAGGGCAGCGAGTAAAAATCACAGTACGGGCACTTGCTCATACAAAACGGAATGTGCAGATAAAGCCCGATTGGGTTCGACATAAAAACACCCTCCTTGCCCAAATGTAAAAGCCCTCGCTCCTATGCGCAGCGAAGGCTTTTGCTTATCCTGTCCGATTTTCTTATTCTGCCAGATAGATGGTCGAAATGGCGTTGACATCCTCCAACAGGCAGCTTGCCTTCTTCTGACCATATTGCAGGAACATCAGGTCGGTCTGCTCCTCCTGCTCCTCGCCGGATTCACCGACCACCGGCTGCTGTTGCGATTTTTGCAGGAAGTACAACCCCTGGCTGGTTGCGACCGCCTCAGTCACATCCGACGCGATCAGCTTTGGATTGGAGCGGCTGGTCACCGATTTTGCATACAGGCTGTTGTCCTCCGAAATAAAATAGATGTTTTCTCCGTCGTTGTCCATGCCAATCAGGTTGAGCTGACCGACATTTTCCAAAATGGTGATGCTGCTTTCATCATCAAAGTTTTTGAGCACCAGCTTCTGCTCGGTTTCCTCGACGACATCTCCGCTGCCGGTGACAAAATAGCCTACCTGTGCATCGTTACCAGCCTTATCCTCCAGCGACTCGTCCAGCGGAAGCACCTGAGGGGACTGCATACTGCCCAACTGATAGCGGTAGAGCTGGTCACCCAGACTCCAATAAAGCGCTTTATCGGTGGCATTGGCAAAGTCAATATCATAATTGATGGCATAGCCGTTCACACTGTAAAAATCCTCAAAGATGGTAAAGCCCTGCAAACCGCTCTCCCCTACCGTCGCGCTGCCCTTTGCCACAACGCACAGGTTGCCCTGTCCGTCGATGTAGTGCAGCTGTCCTGCGTACAGGGTGTCTTCCTCCTCCGAGCTGCCCATCATCTCGCCGGTGGCAAGCTCTTTTGCATTCTCATTGAGCCAACCGCCTGGACGGACGGTCGATTCCAGCACCGCCGCTACATTGTCCGCCATCTTTTCCACCTCACCGGTGGCTGGGTCGTACAGATACAGGCTGCCGATTGGATTGTATTTGTTGGAAGCAAGGTCACAGTCGCCCACAAAACTCATCGAGCCGTCGCCGTACAGCATCGCTTCGCTGATCTTTCCTCCCAGCTTTTCCAGCTCGCCGGTTTCCAGATTGCTGACCCGGTACAGCTCCACCAGACCGTTCTCGCCGTCCATCTTGATGGCAAAGACGTCCTTTGTTTTGGAGGAAATATTGTAGACGGTGTACTCGCTGTCCAGCAGATGCAGCTGACCGTTGTACAGGTAGCCGCCGCCGATGGTGTTGCGTTCATCGTCCAGCTGGAGCACCTGCAACAGGGTGTCATCCTCGGAGGCTTTGACTGCAACGATGTTCTCCTCTCCTGCCACCTCCGACATCGGGCTGAGCTGACCGTCCTTGTAACGAATCTGCTGCAGCTTTCCGTTCTCGTCCAGCTTGTTGTAGTAAACTGCCAGACCGTTGCTGCAATAGATTAAGTTTGCGCCCTCGTCCAGAATCTCCTCCTCACCGGAAGCTTTTTTCACACGCAGGTCGCCCACCATCTCCTCGGTGGTTTCAAAGGTCATCGGCAGGTAGACCACATCGCCGTTGTCCAGCTCCACATAGTTTTTGCTGCCGATATAAGGGGATGCCAGCGACAGTCCGTTGGCAATCTGTCGGTGCTGCTCTTCGTCCTGTGCTGCGTTGAGGTACATTCCAATCAGCTTTTCGCCTTTGGCAAAGCCGATAGCATCGTCGCTGGTGTAGGCTAAAACGGTCGGGTTTTTATGCTCCTGCGCAGTGACCGTCTGCTGCGAACCGCCTGCTGCCAGCCAGATGACCGCCGCTGCTGCCGCTGCCAGCACGATTGCACCCAGCACAAACGGCAGCGGGCTGCGCTTTTTCGCCGGCTGTTTTTCGGATACAGCCTCATTCTGCTCCGGCTGTTCCTGCACCGGCTGCTCGTCTGCCCGGTTGCCGCAGTGCGGACAAATCCCTTTATTTTCTTCCAGTTGCTCGGCAGAAATCTCTCTGCCGCAATGACTGCATTTCATCTTATTTAGACACACCTTTCCTGTTCTTGTCCTGATGGTCGCCGTACAAACGGCTGTACACATTGCTTCATTATAGCGGATTTTCCCCGGGAAAAATAGACCTTAACTATTAAATTTTCCAAAACAGCCGCCGAGTGCTCTTTTATTTGCTAATATTTAAAAGGGATTTTTGTTTATTTTAATGAAACAACCCGAATATCATTTTCGCATCCCAAAAGGTATGGTATAATAAATATAAATGAATTTGAAATTTTAGCCTGATGGAATCGATGGCAAAATTTTCAAGGATTTTCTATCTAATTTTATTGCCAAGAGGTGACTGATCATAATGGATGCCCGAAAAGAAACTATCAGCCCCAGACAGCTGAAAATCTTAAAGATGGATACCCTGCATCTGAACCAATACCTGAATGAGGCGATGCTGGAAAATCCGGTGATCGAGCTGGAAGAAAACCTGACCGGCTACACCGATGAAGATATGCGCGCCCGCAAAGCCGAGTGGCTGGAATCCAACGACTTTGAGGAGGGCTTGGGTTATTTTGACAAGGAGATGGAGCTGCCTGCTCTGGAGCAGCCCGATTACGCCATGCTCAACATCGGCAGCGACGAAACGCTGGAGCAGCATCTGACCAAACAAATCGGCGTGCTGCAGCTGCCCGACCGGGTGCGCAGCGCTGCCATCTACCTATCCGGCTGTCTGGATGAAAACGGATACCTGCTGGCGCAGGCACAGGACCTTGTCAAAGAGGGATACTGTGAATCGGAATTTGAGGAAGCGCTGGCTATCCTGCAAAATCTGGAGCCGCTGGGCGTCGGTGCTACCAGCTTGAAGGAATGTCTTTGCTTGCAGCTGGACGAGGACGACCAGACCGCCAGACGGCTGCTGGATGAAATTGACCTGACCGGCAGCGCCGACGTACATCAGCTGGCAGAACAGTTTGGACAATCGGAACAGCAGATTGAGCAGGCGATGCTGCGCATCCGCCAGCTCAACCCGAAACCCGGCTCCCAGTACAGCAGCCACGACCGTTCCTCCTACATCCTGCCGGATGTAATGATGATCAAATTCGTCAACGAATACTACGTTGCCCTCAGCGACTTCTCCCTCCCGCAGATTCGCATCAGCGAGGATTACCGCAATCTGCTCGCCCGTTCCCGCGGCGAAGAACACCGAGAAGAGCGGGAATATCTGGAGGACAAGATTGCAGACGCACAGCTTCTTGAGCAGGAGGTCGCCCTGCGCGGCAATCTGCTGGTTGAGGTGACCAAAGAACTGATCAAATTACAGGAACCGTTCTTCCGCTTCGGTCCCCGCTACATGAAGCTGCTGCCTATCCAGGAGCTTGCCGAGGCGGTCCATCTGCCGGTGGAACTGGTCAGCGCTGTTCTCAAGCATAAATACCTGCAATCTCCGTTCGGCGTATACCCGATGAAATTCTTCGTAGCTCGGGAACACCATCCACAGCAGGAGGGCATGGAGGCAATTCGCGCCCGGCTGTCTGCCATCGTGCGCACAGAACAGCCCGATGAGCCGTACACCGACGAACAGCTTGCCCAGCTGCTGGCACAGGACGGCATCTTTGCCACCGAAGAGCTGGTGGAGCGCCTGCGCGAGGAGCTGAACATCCCCGACAGCGAACACCGCATCTTCTACGACCCGCATCAGGATTGTGGTGAGGAAGAAGAAAACTGCGATTGCGAAGACGAACATTGCAGCTGCGGACATGACCACTGTGATTGTGAAGATGAACATTGCAGCTGCGGACATGACCATTGCTAAAAAAACAAACTGCAAAAGCCACCGGACCTTTACAAGGTCCGGTGGCTTTTTGTCTGCTTTATTGTTTGACCGGTGCATACCGCCCGATAATCTGCTGGGCAATCCGAACACCATCCACTGCGGCACTCATAATGCCTCCTGCATATCCTGCACCCTCTCCGCAAGGGTACAGTCCCTGCATCCCCAGCGCCTGAAAGCTCTGGGCATCGCGGGTGATGCGCACCGGCGACGAGGTTCTGGTTTCCACACCGGTCATCACCGCATCGGCATCGGCAAAACCAGGCAGTTTGCGATTAAAGCGGCGCAGACCCTGCTCCAGCATCCGGTTGATGGGCTGTGGGAACAGGCTGTGCAGATCCGCTTCCCGCACGCCGCAGGAAAAACTGGGTGCGGTGGCAGCCTGCGAGAGGTCGGGAGCAGCTGCCTCCAGATAGCTTTTGACCGACTGCGCCGGTGCGCGGTAATCCTTGCCGCCCAGCACAAACGCCTGCCGTTCCAGTCTGCGCTGGAATGCTACGCCGTCCAGCACGCCGCTTCCAAAATCGGAAGCATCCACCGACACCACCAGCGCTGCGTTGGCATTCTCTCCATCGCGGGCATATTCGCTCATTCCATTGGTGACCACCGTGTCCTCCTCCGAGGAGGAAGCCACCACATATCCTCCGGGACACATACAGAAGGTGTAGACCCCTCTGCCCTGCTCGTCCCGCCAGGAGAGCTGATACTCTCCCTTCGGCAGAGCCGGATGTCCCGCCTGTTTACCGTACAGTCCGGCGTCTATTACCGACTGACGCTGTTCGATGCGCACACCCACCGAAAATGGCTTCGGCTCCAAAAAGACACCGTCAGCGCACAGCTGTTCAAAGGTGTCCCGCGCGCTGTGACCGATTGCCAGCACCAAGACCTGTGCCGGAATCTCTCCGGCGCTGGTCTGAACCGCCTGCACCCGTCCCTGCCGCAAAACGACACGCTCCATCCTGGTTTCAAACAACACCTGTCCGCCCAGCCGGATGATTTCCTCGCGGATGGATTTGACCACCCCGCGCAGCAGGTCGGTCCCCACGTGCGGCTTCTGCCGGTAGCGTATCTCCTCCGGCGCACCGTGGCGGATCATCTCCTCCAATACAAAATCGCACCGCGGGTCGCTGATGCGGGTGGTCAGCTTGCCGTCCGAAAAGGTTCCCGCTCCCCCTTCCCCAAACTGCACGTTGGTTTTGACATCCAAATGTCTTTGCTGCCAGAAGCCCTGCACCGCCTGCACCCGGCTGTCCACATCCGCGCCGCGCTCCAGTACAACAGGACAGTAGCCCAGACGGGCAAGGGTCAGGGCGGCAAACATCCCTGCCGGACCAAAGCCTACCACCACCGGCGGATGCTCCATCGTGGTTTGACCCTGCACAAACTCCAGCGGCTGCTTTTCCTCCCACTTGACCGACGAAGCTGCCTTGGTCCTTTGCAGTCGTGCCACCACCTGCTGCTCCTCCTTGGCTGTATGAAGCTCAAATCCCACCGAGCTGACCAGCAATATGTTCTCCTGGTGCCTTGCGTCCACACTGCTTTTGATGAGATAGCTGCGCTTAATCTGTTCCGGGTGCAGCTGCGCTGTTTTTCTTGCCGATTCGATAATCTGCTGATGGCTGCTGCCATCCTTCAGTCTGGTTTTGACTTGCGAAACGATGATCGCCATATCCGACCGCCTTTCCTGTTTTCTTCCGGCAAAAAGCCCGCGGGCTGTCGTGCAGACGGCTGCGGGCTTCCTGCTCTATCTTCTGTTTATTCTGTCTGTTGCTGTGCTGTCTCCGACTGCTGAGGCTGTTCTGTTTCTTCCTCCGTCGTGGTCTGTTCCGCGCCCTGCTCGGCAATCGAGATGATTGCTTTATAGCTGCCGCTTGCCCAGACCATTCCCTTCTTCGGAATGGAAATCTTGACCGGCAGTTCGATCTGTCCCGAAGTGATGCTCGAGCTTTCCTCCAAATCGACCGTTGCCACGATGTCACCCGCCACTAGATTCTCTACAATCGACTGCGGACCCACCACCTTGACATTCGGAATCTCCTGGGTGGTTGCGGTCGCCTGATAGTTGAGCGGCACATTGTTGACCAGAATGGTGCTTACGTTAAAGTTTTTGCTGACCATTCCCTCCGAGTTGAGCTGGACCAGAACGCTCTGGATGTTCTGGGTGTTGACAAATCCGGTCGGCAGTTCGACTGCAAAGGATTCTGTCATGCCAATATCCAGTGTGCGCAGGTCGATCTGTCCCAGCGGGATTTCCTTATAGCGGTCGATTGCCTCCGCCGGTCCTGCCACCTCGATCTGCTCGTTGGAGATATTGAAGCTCAGCTGTCCGACCGGGAAGCCTTCCGGCACATTGATGAAGTCCAGACGAACCGGAACAACCTTCTTCTTGAGGATTGGGATGGTCACTCTGGCTTCGGTGACATCGCTGACCACATATTTTAAATCCAGCTCATTGCCGTCCACATCCAAAAATTGAATCGGAAGGGTTTCGCTGTAACTGCTGGTCAACTCCTGGTCGATGTCCTTTTCCACCACGCACTGGCTGATTCTTGCAATATCCTCTGCCGGTCCGGTCAGTTCCACGTTGGACGGGCTGACGCTGACATCACGAATCAGGTAATCCTCTGCCGGTGCGCTGTACCCGGACAGCCTTGCCTTGATGTCCATGGTAATCGTTTCCAGACTGTCAAACTTAATCTGGATGCTGGCCGGTGAGATGGACTCGATGCTGATATTCTTATCGCCGTCCTCCACCTCTCCTTTGAGCTCCACCGTGTGTACGCCTGCGGTGGTCACCTTGGAGATGTCCGGGTAGACCCGAACATCCGAAGCGGTCAGGTTTCCGATGTCATAAATGACACCTTCCACCCGAACGGTCACCTTCGGCTGCTCTGCCGAGATGGTGCTCAAGCCCAGCTTGCCAATCGACTCATCCACCTGCTGCATATCAATGGCGATGCCGTTGATGGTCTTTCCTTTGGTATCGTTGGAGTTGAGCGACACAAAAATCCACGCCAAAAACGCCATGACGACCGAAAGCACCACCAAAAAGGTTTTGTTATCAAAAATAGATTCTTTTTTCACCCACAGATCATCCTCTCCGCCGTCTTACTTTTTGACCTTGCGCAGCAGCGCCTTAACGCTGCTCTGCTTGCGCTGACCTTCCTCGTTCTTGTGAAGGATTTCATGGCGCAGACGCTTTTCCAGCTGTGGAATGGTAAAATTCCTCTCGATGACGCCGCCCTCTGCAATGGAAATGGTCCCGGTCTCCTCCGAAACCACCACGACCACCGCATCCGAGTTTTCACTCACGCCCAGCGCTGCGCGGTGGCGGGTGCCCATCTCCTTGCTGATGGTGTAGTTCTGGCTCAGCGGCAAAAAGCATCCCGAAGCGCAGATGCGTCCGTCCCGAATGATCATCGCGCCGTCGTGCAGCGGCGAGTTGACAAAAAACAGGTTTCCAATCAGCTCGTTGCTCGGGGTCGCATCCACCACCGTTCCGGTCTTGATGATTTCTCCCAGCTTGGTCTGCCGTTCAAAAACAATCAGCGCACCTGTCTTGGTTTTGGAAAGGGTTTCGCAGGCGTTGGCAATGACCGAAATCGACTCATTCCAAACGCCGGTCAGTTCGCTGTCCTTATCCTGCGAGGACTGAAAAATATTGAGCTTGTTGAGCTTAGTTTGTGCCACGTGCTCGAGCATCCTGCGCAGCTCCGGCTGAAAGACGATGACCAACGCCAGCACACCGGTCGCCACCACATTCTGCATGATGAATCGCACCGTTTTCATATTTAAATTGTATGCTACAAAATATAACAGCAGCAGCAAAATCAGTCCCTTTGCCAGCTGCATTGCTCTGGTTTCCCGAATCAGTTTGATCACCTGGTAGATCAGCAGGGCAACAATCACAATATCCAGAATATCCCAAATTCCGATTGCCTTTACCGTACCGATGATCTGGTTCCATTCACTTACCATCGTCATCATCCTTCTCTTCTCTGCCTGTTTTTTTGTTGTTCAACAGCCTGTCCCCCTTGGCTGCCGACGCTGCCGTGCAGCGCCGGAAGATGATGTGGCTGTCCTTATTTTATTTTAACATATTTTGTGCAGCAATCCAACAGCTCCCACAAAATTTCCCGCGAATATTTTTCCCTTTTCACACAATCTCACAAATTTTATGACAGAATTGCCCGCACCGCCGCACAGCAGGCATCCGCCTGCGCACGGGTGTTGAAGGCACCCAGACTAATCCGCACCACACCGTCCCGGTCGGTGTGCATCTTGCGGTGTGCCAGTGCAGCACAGTGAAAACCTGCCCGCACCGCAATTCCCTTTTCATTCAGGCATTCTGCCGCCGTAGTCGAATCCAGATTTCCCAGATTCAGCGCAATCACCGGCAGATTTTTCCCCACGCACGGCGCCTGCGAATACAGCTGCACACCCCGAATCCCGCACAGCTGCTCGTAGAGATAAGCGCACAGCCGCATCTCCTTTTCATACAGCCGCTGCGGCGTGTTTTGCAGCACAAAGGAGATGCCGGCGCTCAGTCCCAAGATTCCGGGCGTGTTGACCGTTCCGCCCTCCAGCCGGTCGGGCAGCAGGTCGGGCATCACCGGCTCCATCGAAAAGCTGCCCGTTCCACCGGACAGCAGCGGCTGCGGCAGTACCGGACAGTTGACGATGAGCAGTCCGGTGCCCGCCGGTCCATACAATCCCTTGTGACCCGGCAGACACAGGTAGTCGATTGCCTGCCGTTTGAGGTCCAGCGGCAGCAGTCCCGCGCTCTGCGCAGCATCCACCGTCATCATCACGCCGCGGCAGCGTGCCATCGCAGCGATGCGCTCCACCGGCACCCGGATTCCAAAGACGTTGGACGCCTGGGTGCAGACAATCATGCGGGTATTCGGGCGAATCAGATGTTCAAAATTCCAGACGGTCTTCTGCTCGCTTTCTTCTACCGCAGCCACACTGTATTCGATTATCCCCTGCCGCCTCAGCTGCTCCACCACCCGGTAGACCGCGTTGTGCTCCATGTCGGAGATGATGAAATGGTCCCCCGGCTGCGCCACTCCCTTGATGACGATATTGAGCGATTCGGTGCAGTTTTTGGTGAACACCACCTGCTCGGGCTGACAGCCGAACAGGGCAGCTGCCCGCTCGCGGCAGCGGTGGACCATCCTGCCGGTCTGCATCGAAAGGTCGTGACCTCCTCTGCCCGGGTTGGCTCCATAGTACAGCATCGCCTGCTGCACCGCCTGCACCACGCAGCCCGGCTTCGGGAAGGTTGTGGCAGCGTTGTCAAAATAAATCATCGCGCCTCACCTGCCTTTGGCTGGGTCGAGCGCGCCAGCTTGATGCCGCCCGATTGCAGCAGCTGTTTTGCGCGCTGTGCATCCCCCTTCACCGTCAGCTTGTATCCACAGCCCTGGACGCGGTCATGGTCTCTGCCCGCCCAGGCACGAAATCCCTTCTGTTCGAGCAGCTTCTGCCCTTTGAGCGCATAGGTCAGCGAGCTGACCGGTATATCGGTCGACGGATATTCCTTGTTCATCCCGGTTCCCCCTTTCTGATCATCGGACAAACGATGTCCTCTTCCATTCTATGCAGGGAACCGGATGCACGCGCCCGCTGCGGCAATGTATTTTTCAGACTAACCTCGGGTAATCAGACAAACGCTGTGGGCGCTCATCCCTTCGCCACTGCCGGTAAAGCCCAGCTGTTCCTCGGTGGTCGCCTTGACGTTGACCTGCTCCACCTCGATTTGACAGGCATCGGCAATATTTTGTGCCATCTGCGGGATGTAGTCCTTGAGCTTGGGTCTTTGCGCAATGATGGTGCAGTCGATGTTGGAGATGGAATATCCCTTTTCCTTCAGCAGCAGTACCACCTGTTTCAGCAGGCAGATGCTGTCTGCTCCGGCATAGCGCGGGTCGGTGTCGGGAAAATGTCTGCCGATGTCCCCCAGCGCCGCTGCGCCCAACAGGGCATCCATCACTGCGTGTACCAGAACATCTGCGTCCGAATGACCCAGCAGTCCTTTCTCCCACGGGATTTCCACCCCACCCAAAATCAGCTTTCTGTCCTGTGTCAGTCGGTGTACATCGTACCCGTGTCCTGTGCGGATTTCCATTCTCTTCTCCTCCTGTTGTTCCTGTTCGCCTGCCATCGCCTTTGCCACTGCGATGTCCTCGGGCGTGGTGATTTTGATGTTGCGGTAATCCCCTTCACACAGCTTCACCGCATGACCGATGTGCTCCACCAGCTGGCAGTCATCGGTAAAATCCAGTCCATCCCGCTGCGCCTGCTCCACTGCACGGCGGTACAGTTCCGCCTCAAACACCTGCGGTGTCTGGGTCAGATACAACTTGCTGCGGTCCGGTGTCTGTTCAATAAAACCTTCCTCGTTTGCCTGCTTGATGGTGTCCTTGACACGCACCGCCGCCGTTGCCGCTCCGTATTCGACCGCCGCCTGGATGCATCGCTCGATCATCTGCGGCTGGGCAAAGGGTCTGGCTCCATCGTGAATGACAAAATACTCCACCTGGTCGGACAGCTTTGCGATCCCCGCCTGCACCGACTGCTGTCGGGTTGCGCCTCCGGTGGTGAGGACAAAATCGGGCAGCTGATACTGCTCCTTCCAGCTTTGCAGCTGGGCAAACTGCTCCTGCCGCGCCACCACCACCAGCTCCCGAATCGACCGGACCTGTGCCAGCGCCTGAATAGAGCGCACCAAAACCGGCACTCCGTTTAACTCCAGCAGCTGCTTGTCCACACCCTGCATCCGCTGTGCCATTCCTCCTGCGGCAATCACCGCTCCTGCTCTTGTGCTGTCTTGCTTCATTCTGCTGCCTCCTTACATACGGACCGGTTGCCTGTGGTATATCCTACCAGCAAACAACCGATATTTTTAGTGATAAATGTAAAAGTTTTGCAAAAAATAAAAAGCAGGCTCCGACCAACCGCCGGAGCCTTTCCATACGCAAACTGTGTTTACCCAAACAGCATATCCTTGCCGCTGTGAACATAGACGCTCAGTACCACACCGATGGCAAGGTAAAGGGTACCGGTCGAGGTTCCGCCTGCGGACAAAAACGGCAAGGTGACCCCGATGACCGGCATCATCCCCAGACACATTCCGATGTTGATGATAATTTGAATGCCAATCATCGCAAAAACACCCACGCAGATATACTTTCCCAAATCATCGGGCGCGCGCAGACCGTTGCTCAGGATGCGGATGCACAAAAACGCCAGCACCAGCAGCACCGCCAAACAGCCGATGAAGCCCACCGTTTCCCCGATGTAGGTGAAGATAAAATCGTTGTACACCTCGGGGACATAGCGAAACTGTCCGGTCTCCATGAACACACCGTTGCCCCACAGCCCGCCGTTGCCAATCGAAATCAGTCCCCGCTGCTGCTGCCAGGAGTCCGCTGCCTCCACCAGCGTCGGGTCGATGACCGCCAGGATGCGGTTCTTTTTGTCGTCATCCAGCAGAAAATTCCACGCCACAATGGCTGCCGGCGGAATCATCGCCGCTACCGGCAGGATGTACTTCCAGGAAAGTCCCGCTGTGAACAGCATCGCAGCAAAGATGACCGCCATGACCAGTGCAGTACCGTCGTCCCCCTGCAGATGGATGATGGCAACCGGCAGCAGTCCGTGCAACAAAAGCAGCAGCAGCTGTTTTGGACGATTCAAGGTATCCTTTACCTTGGAAAGGTGGTAGGCAAAGGTGATAATAAAAGAAATCTTGAGCAGCTCGGAGGGCTGGAAGTTGATCCCTAAAAACGGGATGGGCAGCCAGTTGCGGTCGTCCACCCACTCGACACGCTGTACTCCAAAGGGAAACAGCAGCAGCAGTAAACCGTAGCAGACTGCCGTATGAAACTTCCACATCCGTGCCATTGTGTGATAGTCAATCTTGGAAAGAACGATTGCCGCAGCAATGCCGCACAACGCCATCGCCGGCTGTACCACAACGGTGTTGATTCTGCCGATTTCCCCGTTTTGGTACAGGCTGTAAATCAGCAGGGTGCTGAATACCGACAGTCCGGTGCAGCACAGCAGCAACAGCCAGTCGGTCTGTTTAAAATATCTGCCGATGGCAGAAAAAATATTTTTTATCATCTGTAAAAAAGCCTTTCTGTTCCCGTTTTTCGGCTGTTTGACCCTCAGAACAGTCTTATTATATTATGAAACCTGTCGGGATTCAAGCTAAAATCTATAAATATTCGCCTGCATTTCTCTTCCACCTTTCACAAAATTATGGTATACTGTGGATACCAGTATATGACCCAACCGGTTTTCAGACCGATTGAGGCATATACCTGCGGCAGTTTCGCGGGACATCCGCTTTTGGTCAGTCGGCATTGTTCCGCACTCTTTTTGAGTTTTCACTGCATCTTGATTTTATCAAAGACACCAAGGAGGAAATTACCCATGCTTACAGACATCGAAATCGCCCAGCAGTGTGCTATGAAGCCCATCACCGAAGTAGCCGGTGCGCTCGGTATCCGTCCTGAGGAGCTGGAACCGTACGGTCACTACAAGGCAAAACTTTCGGACGACCTTGCCAAACGGCTGGAAAGCCAGCCGGACGGCAAGCTGATTCTGGTTACCGCCATCAACCCGACTCCTGCGGGCGAAGGCAAGACCACCACAACCGTCGGTCTTGGACAGGCAATGCAGAAGATCGGCAAAAAAGCTATCATCGCTCTGCGCGAGCCTTCCCTGGGTCCTGTATTCGGCATCAAGGGCGGCGCTGCCGGCGGCGGCTATGCACAGGTCGTTCCGATGGAGGACATCAACCTGCACTTCACCGGCGATATGCACGCCATCACCGCTGCCAACAACCTGCTGTGCGCTATCCTGGACAACCATATGCAGCAGGGCAACGAGCTGAACATCGACCAGCGCCGTATCCTGTTCAAACGCTGCATGGACATGAACGACCGCGCACTGCGCTTTGTCAACGTCGGACTGGGCGGAAAAGCAAACGGTATCCCGCGTGAGGACGGCTTCCAGATCACCGTTGCCAGCGAGGTTATGGCAATCCTGTGCCTTGCCTCGGATATGCAGGACCTCAAGGAGCGTCTGGGCAACATTCTGGTCGCTTACACCTATGACAACAAGCCGGTCTACGCCAAAGACCTCAAGGTAAATGGCGCGATGGCAGTGCTGCTTAAAGACGCCATCAAACCAAACCTGGTACAGACTTTGGAAAACACCCCTGCCCTGATGCACGGCGGTCCATTTGCCAACATCGCACACGGCTGCAACTCGGTTCGTGCAACCAAGCTTGCCCTGAAGCTGGCAGACTACACCATCACCGAGGCAGGCTTCGGCTCGGACCTTGGCGCTGAAAAGTTCCTGGACATCAAGTGCCGCTACGCAGGACTCAAACCATCCGCCATCGTTGTTGTCGCCACCCTGCGCGCACTCAAATATAACGGCGGCGTACCAAAGGCAGAAACCTCTCAGCCCAATGTGGAGGCTGTCAAAGCCGGTCTGTGCAACCTTGCCGCTCATGTAGAAAACATGAAGAAATTCGGCGTTCCGGTCGTTGTTGCCATCAACCACTTCCTGACCGACTCGGATGAGGAGATTGCTGTACTGGAAAACTACTGCCGTGAAAACGACGTCGAATTTGCTCTCTCCGATGTATTCGCCAAAGGCGGCGAAGGCGGCGTGGCTCTGGCAGAAAAGGTAGTAAAAGCCTGCGAAAAACCTGCCAACTTTGCCCCGCTGTACGACATCGAACTGCCAATCAAGGAAAAAATCGACATCATCGCCAAAAACATCTATGGAGCAGACAGCGTTGTTTACTCCTCCGAAGCGCTCAAGTCGATTGCCAATATCGAAAAGCTCGGTCGCGACAAGCTGCCAATCTGTATGGCAAAGACTCAGTACTCGCTGTCCGACGATCCTTCCAAGCTTGGACGTCCAACCGGATTCAAACTCAACATCCGTGACGTCAAGCTTTCTGCCGGCGCCGGCTTCATCGTCGCTCTGTCCGGTACCATCATGACCATGCCCGGTCTGGGCAAGGACCCTGCGGCTTACCGCATCGACATTGATGAGGACGGTCACATCCACGGTCTGTTTTAACGCAGTTTTCAGGGAGGTTTCCAAAGGCGGGGACCTCCCTGCCTTTTGGTTGCCGCCCGGTTGGGAAGAAAGGAAATCCATGAAAAAATATATCAGCTACAGTCCCGAGCAGACCGAACAGATTGCCGCCGAGTTTGCCTCGACTTTAAAAAGCGGCGATGTGATCGCCTATCAAGGTCCGATGGGCGCAGGAAAAACTGCCTTCACCCGCGGGCTTTGCCGTGGGCTGGGACTGGACGATCCCGTTTCCAGCCCTACCTTTGCTCTGGTCCATCAATATGGTAACGGGGAACGCGCCCTGTATCACTTCGATATGTATCGGGTGGAAAGCTACGAGGACCTGTACTCCACCGGATTTTTTGATTATCTGGACTACGGAGGCATCCTTGCCATCGAGTGGAGCGAAAACATCGAGGCGGTCCTTCCGCCCAACACCATCACCGTTACCATCCAAAAGGACGAAAACGACCCCGATCTGCGCGTGATTCAGATCGACCGACCTTAAATAAGGAGGAGCTTTTTCTTGATCATCTTTGCTATGGATACCTCGGCTGCCGCCGCTTCCTGCGCTTTGCTCGAGGACGACCGACCGATTGCTCAATTTTATACCGATGCCCACCTGACTCACAGCCAGACCATCATGCCGATGGTGGAATCGCTGCTGTCCTGCAGCCACATGACCATCCAGCAGGTGGATTTGTTTGCCGCTTCGGTCGGTCCCGGCTCCTTCACCGGTCTGCGCATCGGGGTAGCTGCCGTCAAAGGGATGGCGCAGGTGCTGGATAAGCCCTGTGCTGCCGTTTCCGCGCTGGAAGGACTGGCGTACAACCTGTCCGACCGCACCGGTATCATCTGTCCTGCACTGGATGCGCGCTGCGGTCAGGTCTACACCGCCTGGTTCGACGCCGACCGGCAGATGCAGCGGATGCACGAGGACTGTGCGCTGATGGCAGACCAGCTGTGTGAACAGCTGATTCCTCTTTCCCGGCAGGCTCCCATCACCCTGGTGGGCGACGGAGCGCAGCTGGTCAAGGACACCATGCAGACCATCGACCCGCAGCTGGCTGACCGTCTTTTGCTCCCGGGCAAGCACCTTCTGCTCCAGCACGCCTACGGCATCGGGCTTGCCGCCTGGCGCCAGGTGACACAGCAGAAGATGCCGCTCATCTCTGCCCAGCAGCTGGTCCCTGTTTACCTCAAGCTGCCGCAGGCACAGCGGGAGCTTCAACTCAAACTGAAAAAGCAGCAGTAACCGCTCCTGCTTTTTGCAAAGCTATTTTTATATCATCTTATCCAATCATCTAAATATGACGGAGGGTATCATTATGCTCGTAATTGGTAGTGACCACGGCGGTTTCCTGCTCAAACAGGAAATCAAAAAACATCTGGAAGAAAAAGGAGTCGACTTTGTAGACGTCGGCTGCTACGACGAAAATTCGGTGGATTATCCCGACGTTGCCAAGGCTGCCTGTGACAAGATCACCAGCGGCGAATGTGACATCGGCATCCTGATCTGCGGCACCGGCATCGGCATCTCGATGGCTGCCAACAAGGTCAAGGGAATCCGCGCTGCCTGCTGCTCCGACTGCTTCAGCGCAAAATACACCCGTTTGCATAACAACGCCAACGTCCTGTGCTTTGGCGGAAGGGTTGTCGGCGCAGGACTTGCCTGTATGATGGTCGATGCCTTCCTGGAAACCGGCTTTGAGGGCGGTCGCCATCAGAGAAGGGTGGACAAGATTCTGGCTTTGGAAGAAAACTTTGGCAAATAATACATTTTTCCTTCCTTTTTTGAGTAAATTGCCGATTTTCCCATTTCTGAAAAAAATGGTGAAAAAAATATTTTCTTCTGACCTCGTTTGTTGTAAAATAGAGATATAGGTTTGGCGTTTGATTTTGTTGAATTGACGGATGACCTATCCTCATCTTATTAAAACTGAAAGGATTCGATCATTATGACTCCTATGATTTTTGATCACCCACTCATCCAGCACAAGATTTCCCTGCTGAGAAACAAAAATACCGGTTCCAAAGAATTCCGCGAACTGGTCGGCGAGGTATCCATGCTGATGTGCTATGAAGCTACCCGCGACCTGCCGCTCAAAGAGGTTGAAATCGAAACTCCTGTTGCTCTGGCAAAGACCAAGGTCATCGCCGGCAGAAAACTGGCATTCGTTCCAATCCTGCGCGCCGGTATCGGTATGCTCGACGGCGTATTGTCGATGGTTCCCACTGCTAAGGTCGGTCACATCGGTCTGTACCGTGACCCACAGACCCTGCAGCCGGTCAAATACTACTGCAAACTTCCTTCCGACATCAACGAGCGCGAGGTCATCGTCCTCGACCCAATGCTGGCAACCGGCGGCTCTGCTGTTGCTGCTATCCAGATGCTCAAGGAAAGCGGTGCTACCAACATCAAATTCATGTGCATCATCGCTGCACCGGAAGGCTTGAACGCACTGACCGAAGCACATCCTGACGTACAGGTTTACTGCGCTGCTCTGGATGAAAAGCTCAACGACGATAAATACATCGTTCCCGGTCTGGGCGACTGCGGCGACCGTATCTTCGGCACCAAGTAATTTTTGCAATCTCTAATATAAAAGAGCGGCTGCACAAAAGTGCAGCCGCTCTTTTTAGCATAAAACCCGCTACCGGATTATAACGCCCAAAAAGCTCGCCAGCATCATCGCCTGCTCCGGTGTGACGATGGCTCCCTTTAAATCCTCCAATGCCAGACGGAACCCGTCCAGCTCGCAGTTGCGCAAATCCATCCCATTTAAAGAGGTGTGCAGCAGCTGGGATTTGCGCAGGTCACAGTCGGAAAAGACGGTGTCCTTCCATCTCCATTCGCTGCAATCTGCCTCCTGCAAGCTGCACCCATCAAACAGCACCGCCTTCATCCGGCTGCCTCCCAGAGCTGCATAACGCAGATTGCACCCTAAGAAGGACACATTCTGAAACAGGGAATGAGCCATCCCGACACCCATCAGCTTGCATCCGCGCAGAGTTACCCGACAGGCGGCAAGGTCCTGCAAACGGCAGGCAGAAAAGCTACAATTTTCCAGCAGCACATCGGTGAGGGAAAGATTGTCCAGACAGCACTGTGAAAACTGGCAGCTGTGAAAGACGCAGTTTTTAAACTCGATGCCGCTGCCGTCAAACCCTTCCAGCAGCTGGTTTCGATAGATTCCATCGCGCAGCTCCTCCTCATCCTGCTGCTGCATCTGCACCAGGTCGTACAGCAGGTTTCCATTCTCCATCGGCTCTGTCAAATTGGGCGGCTGTATTTTCATTCCCATCTCTCCCCTCATTTTTTTCATTATATTCCCTTTCGGGGAAAGATACAAGGCACACAGGTCATCGGGAAATCAACTGCTCCCGCCGCAGGATTGGCAGCAGGCGGCTGCCCAAAAAGGCTGACAGAATCATCAACAGGGTATCCGCCGGCACAAAAATCAGAAAGGTCGAATAGAGGATTGCCCCCGCGCTCATCCCTTTTCCCAACCAAAGGTTGGTAATCAGTGCAAAGTATCCGCACCCGACGGCAAAATCCACACCCGCTGCCGAAAAACAAGCCACCAGCATCGTCCGAAAGCTGCTGATTTTGCGGACCTCGATGATTTTTCCGCACAGCCATGCTGCCGGAACAAAACCCAGCAGATAACCAAAGGTCGGCTGAAGCAGGTAGGACAAGCCCGCTCCCTTGGTAAAGACCGGCAGCCCGCACAGTCCCAGCAGCAGATAAATCACAATGCTCATCGCACCTTGACGCGACCCTAACAGTGCGCCCGCTAAAATAGCGAAAAAAATCTGCAAGGAGAATGGGACCGGCGGCACCGGTATGGTGATAAAGGCTCCCACCGCCGTCAATGCGGCAAACAATGCCATCAAGCTCAAATCCCGAACCGTTATCTTCTTTTTCATCCTCTTCCTCCTAAAATGTATCTTTAGTTACATAAGTATCAACCGTTACAAATTATATGGGACAACAGCAGATTTGTCAAGTATCCGCTGCAAAAATCACTGTCATTTAGGAAATTCAACAAAAAAATCATAGCATCCAGCGGATGGATGTGCTATAATGTGAAGGAAATGGTTATATGTACCGGTCAATGTTTTCTCTATCTTTTAAAGATAGAAGTATTCGTACATCAACTGCAAAATGGCAACCAACAGAATTTTTCTGTTTATGGCTATAAAATTTTAAGGGAGGATGTTAATATGAATCAAAAAAGATTGCAGCAGGTTTTGGAAAACATGAAAAAAGCGGGTCTGGAGCAGATCATCGTCACCGAAACCGAGCCTGTCTACTACCTGACCGGAATCTGGGTCGCACCGCTGGAAAGAATGATGGCGGTGTACATCCACAGCAGCGGCAAGGTCACCTTCTTTGGAAACAAGCTGTTTGGCGTACAGCCACAGGAAGGGATGGAGCTGGTGGAACACACCGACAGCGACGATCCGGTCGCTCAGCTGGCGCAGAGCGTGCAGCCCGGCAAGCTGGGCATCGACGAAACCTGGCCCAGCCGCTTCCTGATTGGTCTGATGGCGCACCGTCCCGACGTGCAGCCGGTCATGGGTTCGCTGCCGGTCGAGCAGGCTACCATGTACAAGGATGAAGAGGAGCGCGAACTGATGCGCAACGCTTCCCGCATCAACGACGCCTGCATGGATATGGTCATCCACGCTGTACACGAAGGCGCAACCGAGCGCGAGCTTTCCACCAAGGTAGAAAACTTCTTTAAGGAACACGGATGCAATTCTCTTGGATTTTCCATCGTAGGCATGGGCAAAAACGGAGCCGACCCGCACCACGATGCCGACTCCACCGTTTTGCAGCCGGGCGACAGCATCGTTCTGGACATCGGCGCTCCCTTTGGTCACTACTGGTGCGATATGACCCGCACCATCTTCTACCGCTCGGTCAGCGAAGAACAGCGCAAGGTCTATGAAACGGTCCGCCGTGCAAACGAGGCTGCCATCGCCATCATCAAACCGGGCGTTGCCTTCAAGGAATTTGACCTGGCAGCGCGCAAGGTCATCGAAGATGCCGGCTACGGAGAATACTTCACCCATCGCACCGGACACAGCATCGGCATGAAGGAGCATGAGCGTCCGCCGGTATCCTCCGAAAGTGAAACCATCGCCCGTCCCGGCATGGTCTTTTCCATTGAGCCCGGCATCTATCTGCCCGGAAACTTTGGCGTGCGCATCGAGGACCTGGTGCTGGTCACCGAGGACGGCTGCGAGGTGCTCAACCGCTACACCAAAGACCTGATTGTGGTGGAATAATCCCCGCTTCCCCCATTTTTTAAACCCAAGCGAAGGACATCCTGTGGTGTCCTTCGCTTTTTTGGTGGAAGAAAGGGGTAAATTTGGGCAAAACCCTTTTATTCATCCAGATTTTGTGGTATCCTAGTATCTATAAATCCCCGATTTTATCTATATAAATCCATGCCGTTTTGGCTTGTCCAAAGGCGGCGTTTTCATAAAAGGAGAGATTGTACAAATGGATTACCAGCGTCTTGCACAAATGCTTTTTCCAGATATTACCACCACACCGGCGGACATCGAAGCGATGTACCCACCGCGCAACCTGCCGGAAGGCGCAAAGGTCACCCGAATCGCACCCAGCCCGACCGGCTTTATGCATTTAGGCAACCTGTTCAGCGCTATCGTCAGTGAACGTCTTGCTCACCAGAGCGGCGGCGTTTTCTTCCTGCGCATCGAGGACACCGACCTCAAACGCGCAGTAGAGGGCGGCGTGGAAACCATCATCCGCGTCTTTAACCACTACGGCTTAAACTTTGACGAAGGCGCCACCATCGAGGGCGACAACGGTGCCTACGGTCCTTACCGCCAGCGCCAGCGCGCCAAAATCTACCAGACCTTTGCCAAGGTGCTGGTAGAACAGGGAATGGCTTACCCATGCTTCTGCACCGAGGAAGAGCTGACCGCCATGCGTGAAAAACAGCAGGAGATGAAGATCAACTTCGGCTACTACGGTCAGTGGGCAAAATGCCGCGACCTGACTCTGGAAGAGATTGAAGAAAACATCAAGGCTGGCAAGCCGTATGTCCTGCGCTTCAGAAGCCCGGGCGACCCAAGCAAACGTTTTGTTCACCGCGATTTGGTCAAGGGCGACATCGAGCTGCCTGAAAACGACCAGGACATTGTGCTGCTCAAATCCGACGGCATCCCGACCTACCACTTTGCCCACATCATCGACGACCACTTTATGGGAACCACCCACGTTGTCCGCGGCGAAGAGTGGCTGGCTACTTTGAATATCCACCTCCAGCTGTTCCGCACCATGGGCTGGAAGGCTCCCAAATATGTCCACACCGCCCAGCTGATGAAGATGGACGGCGGCTCCAAGCGCAAACTTTCCAAGAGAAAGGACCCGGAGCTGGCGCTCGATTTCTACAACGCAGAGGGCTACCCGGTGCCATCGGTGCTGGAGTACCTGATGACCCTGTTAAACTCCAACTTCGAGGACTGGCGTCTTGCTAATCCGACCGCGCCGATGGGCGATTTCCAGTTTACCACCAAAAAGATGGGCAACAGCGGCTCGCTGTTTGACATCGACAAGCTCAAGGACGTCAGCAAGAACACCATCTCGGTGATGAGCGCAGACCAGGTATATGACGAGGTCACCGCATGGGCAAAAGATTTTGATTCGCAGCTGTACACCCTGCTCACCGCAGACGAGCAGAAGGCAAAAGCCATTTTTGCCATCGGACGCGGCGGCGCCAAACCAAGAAAGGACATCGCCATCTGGAGCGAGGTCAAAGATTATGTTGCCTTCTTCTATGAGGAGCTGTTCACCGCTGCCAGCGAGTACCCGGAAAATGTCAGCACCCAGGATGCACTGGACATCCTGACCCAGTACCGTTCCCTCTACTCCCCTGCGGACGACGGAGAAACCTGGTTCAACAAGGTGCGCGAGCTGGGCGAATCGCTGGGCTTTGCTGCCAAACCAAAGGACTACAAGAAAAACCCGGACCAGTACAAAGGTCACGTCGGCGATGTCAGCCAGGTCATCCGCCTTGCCATCACCGGACGCACCAACTCCCCGGACCTGTGCAGCGTGATGCAGATTCTGGGCGAGGAGGTCTGCCAGCAGCGCCTTGCACAGGCAATCGAACTGTTGAGCAACCGATAAATTTTTCCGCTATCAATTTTTGAAAGGACTGACTTTTCATGGCTGATGAAAAAATCCTGGATACCGAAAATGTATCGAACTTTATCCATGATATTATCGACAGCGACCTGGCAGAGGGTCGTGTAAACGAAATCCACACCCGTTTTCCACCGGAACCAAACGGCTACCTGCACATCGGTTCGGCAAAAGCCATCTGGATCAACTCCGGTACCGCACAGAAATACCACGGTCTGTTTAATCTGCGCTTTGATGATACCAACCCGGTCCGCGAGGATGACGAGTATGTAAAATCCATCGAAGAGGACCTGCGCTGGCTGGGTGCAGAGCCGACCGGCGGCATCTACTATGGCTCGGACTACTTTGATAAATGTTATGAATTTGCCCTCAAGCTCATCCGCGAAGGCAAAGCTTACGTCGATGACCTGAGCGCCGACGAAATGCGCGAGTACCGCGGCACCCTGACCGAACCCGGCAAGGAAAGCCCGTACCGCAACCGCTCGGTGGAAGAAAACCTCGACCTGTTTGAGCGGATGAAGAACGGCGAGTTCCCGGACGGCAGCCACACCCTGCGCGCTAAAATCGACATGGCATCCCCGAACATGAACCTGCGCGACCCGGCAATCTACCGCATCGTGCGCGCACACCATCACAGACAGGGCGACAAATGGTGCATCTATCCGCTGTACGACTATGCACATCCGATTCAGGACGCACTCGAAGGCATCACCCATTCTCTGTGCTCCATCGAATTCGAAAACCACCGTCCGCTGTACGACTGGGTCGTGGACAACATCGGCTTTGAGCACAAACCGCATCAGTATGAGTTTGCCCGCCTGAACGTCACCCACACCGTCATGAGCAAACGCTACCTGCGCGAGCTGGTGGAAACCAAAAAGGTGGACGGCTGGGATGACCCAAGAATGCCTACCATCTGTGGTCTGCGCCGCCGCGGCTACACCCCGACTGCTATCAACGAATTTGTTAAAAAAGCCGGCGTAGCCAAAGCATACAGCATCGTTGACATTGGTCTGCTGGAGCACTGCATCCGCGACGAGCTGAACACCACCGCACAGCGCCGTGTAGCTGTCCTGCACCCAATCAAGGTGGTCATCACCAACTACCCGGAGGACAAGGAAGAAACCTTCGAGCTGCCAAACATCCCGAAAAATGAGGAAGCCGGTGTCAGAGCGGTTCCGTTCACCCGCGAGCTGTACATCGATGCCGACGACTTTGCCGAGGTACCGCCTCCGAAGTTCTTCCGCATGAAACCGGACGGCGAAGTTCGTCTGATGGGCGCTTACATTGTAAAATGCAACGAAATCATCAAGGACGAGCAGGGCAACATCGTCGAACTGCATTGTACCGCTGACCTGGAAACCGGCAACGGCAACCCGGCTGACGGCAGAAAGATCAAAGGAACCATCCACTGGGTATCCGCAAAATATGCTATCGATGCCACCGTTCGTCTGTACGACTACCTGTTCACCCTGGAAAATGTCAACGACGTACCGGAAGGCACCAACTATCTGGACTACCTCAACCCGAACTCGCTGACCGAGCTGCACAACTGCAAGCTGGAGCCGGCTCTGGCAGAGGCAAAATCGGGCGACAAATTCCAGTTTGTCCGCACCGGCTACTTCTGCAAGGACAGCAAGGACGAAGGCGTCTTTAACCAGATTGTCGGACTCAAAGACAGCTGGGCAAAGGAAGCTAAAAAATAATTGATTGCAAAAACTGTATCCCTATAAAAGCAATCGGCGCAGACCGTTTGGTCTGCGCCGATTGCTTTTTCTCATCTTATTGCAGGATATACTTATATGCACTTTCGTCGGGATGCTGGTAGTAATTTTCCTCCACCCACTCCAGCCGATAGCCGCACCTTGTAAACAGCCGCTGCATGGCATCGTTAGACGCTCTGGTTTCTCCGCAGAACTTTGTCATCCCAAGCTGCCTCATCTCCTGCTCTGCGTGACGCAGCAGCCGCTCTCCCAAGCCCTGCCTGCGCCGGTTTTGGTCAACGGCAAGACTCATGATTTTGACATAGTCCCGCTTTCCCTGCCAGTTGTAGACAAACAGCCCGGCGACGATTTGCTCACCGTCCAGCAAAGCATAGTAGATTGCACGCTCGTCTTTCAGCAAATTCTCCCAATCTTCCTGCTGCCAAAAGTCAGACGGAAAGCAAAGGCAGTCAAATGCCACGATTTCTTTCAGGGATTCCTTGCCCAGTCTGCAAATCTCTTCCATCCGTTTCCTCCTTGGGTGCTGCATCTTCTGTTACTCTGCCAAAATCTCCGCATAGACACCGCCGCAGGCTTTGAGCAGGTCGTCGGGCTTGGCTTCAATCTGAAAACCAATCTTTCCCCCGCTGACCACCATCGTTTCCTGCTGCTGTGCCGAGCAGTCAAAGACTGTCCGGTAGCTTTTCTTCATCCCGATGGGGGAGCAGCCGCCGCGGATGTATCCGGTGACCGCATTGATCTTGGCAACCGGAATCATCTCCAGCGATTTTTCTCCAAACACCTTCGCTGCCTTTTTTAAGTTTAGTTCATGCTCCACCGGCAGCACACAGACAAAATAGTTTCCGCTGTGTCCCTGGGTCACCAGCGTTTTGAAGACCTTCGCAGGGTCCATCCCCACCTTGCGGGCAACGGCAGCGCCGTCAATCTGCCCATCGGAGGCATCATAGGTGTGCATCTGGTAGGAAATCTTTTCCTTTTCCAGAATCCGCATCGCATTTGTTTTTGGAGTGCCCAAGGCAATCCCTCCCGAGTGATTTGTTAAAATTCATTCCTGAAGAGAAGCATTCTTATATTGATTGTATTCTTCCATAAACTCTTGAAAATGCTCCTCCCCCATATAATGAGTCATCTCCTGCTCACTATACTCTTTTTCTATTCCGTGAAATAGCCGGTCTTTGCATTCATCAATTCCAAGTGTTCGGATAATCTCTTCGGCAAATTCCCGAAATGCAAAGCCAACCGCAGTAATAACATTTTTATCTTGAACCAGCGGTTTGTGTTGCATATTGTGATATGGAATAAAATCAAGACCTTTGCAGATTTCTTCCCAAATTCCAGAGGTAAAGCAAACGTCATCTAATAACCCTGCTTTTGCAAGGAGCATCGGTCCTGCGGAAATTGCTGCCAACAGCAGCGGCTTTCCTCTAAGTGAACACAGAAAATTATGGAGTTTGGCATCAAACAATGCGGGAAAAGGAATCATCATCCCAGGGAGTACCACGCAGGAATATTCTTCTTCCGAAAATTCTCCCAATGTTTTATCAGGGACAATCTGAAAACCGTCCTCTGACCGAACCGGCTCCTTTGAGGAGGAAAAAATATCTACACGCTGTTCGAACCACATCATCGCCTCTGTCAGGCAGGTAATCTCATACAAAGAAAAGTATGGATAAACGATAACAGCAATTCTCTTCACACAAACTCCCCTTTCTGTTATAAAAGAACCGTTGGGAAATCTCTTTATAAAAGCTTCGTGCATAAAACGGAGTGCGATACCCCGTTATTCAGCGTAGATTTTAGAAATGTTGATCAGGGTTTCTACCATCTTGTCCATCGCTTCGACCGGAATATATTCAAAGCGACCGTGGAAGTTGTGACCGCCGGTGGACAGGTTCGGACAAGGAAGACCCATGTAGGACAGTCTTGCGCCGTCTGTGCCGCCGCGAATCGGAACGGTCTGTGCCTCCACGCCGCACTGTGCAAACGCTTTCTTTGCGTTGTCAATCAGGTGCATATGCGGCTGTACCATCTCCTTCATATTGCGGTAGGAATCGCTGATGGTCAGCACAAAGGTGCCTTCGCCATATTTGTGGTTGAGGTAGTCTGCAATTTCCTGCATCACCTGTTTTTTCTGCTCATATTTTGCAGCGTCATGGTCACGGATGATGTAATCCAGCTCCGCCTGCTCCACATGACCCTTCATCTCGCTCAGATGGAAGAAGCCCTCGTAGCCTTCGGTGTAGCGCGGATTCTGCTCGACCGGCAGCATCTGATGGAACTCCATTGCCAACAGGGAGGCGTTGAGCATCGCGTTCTTTGCAGAACCCGGGTGAATGCTCAGACCGTTGACCTGCACGTTGGCAGAAGCGGCGTTGAAGTTTTCATACTCCAGCTCGCCCAGTTCGCCGCCGTCGACGGTGTAGGCAAACTGTGCGCCGAAGCCTTTGACGTCAAAGTAGTTGGCGCCGCATCCAATCTCCTCGTCCGGGGTAAAGCCGATGCAGATTTTTCCATGCTCGATGGTCGGGTCGTTGAGCAGCTGCTCTGCCATCGTCATAATCTCCGCTACGCCGGCTTTGTCGTCTGCACCCAGCAGGGTGGTACCGTCGGTGACCATCAGGTGCTGACCGACATATTTTTTGATGGAAGGATACTCCTTCTCAGTCAGGTAAATCTGCTTTTCTTCGTTGAGCAGGATGTCGCCGCCGTTGTACTCGACTACCTTTGCCCGGATGTTGTCACCGGAAGCATCCTCCGCAGTGTCCATGTGAGCGATAAAGCCGATGACCGGTTTGTCCTCCTTGCCCTTGGTAGCAGGGATGCTGCCGTAGACATAGCCCTTGTCATCCACAAAGGCGTCGGAAATGCCGATTTTCTTCATCTCCTCCACCAGGTCGGCAGCCAGTACCTTCTGGCTTGCGGTGGATGGAATGGTTTCGGATGTGTGGTCGGACTGGGTGCCAAAGCTGACATAGTGCAGCAATCTTTCGTATGCGCGCATGATAATCTTCCTCCTGATTCTATCTTTTAAGCAGAAATCCAAATTCCTGCTTTTCATTTGCATCTTTATTATACAACTGACCCTGTACTTTGTGCAAGCTGTTTGTATAGATTCCATAATCAAAATTCCCTTTTCTCCCCTGCAAAGGATACTGCTCCCTTTTCCTGTCCCATCAAAAGCGGCGGCAGAAAGAAGAGAAAAATCTAATTTCTACGTCTGTACCACCCTCCGATTGATTTTTTCTATATCTATTGAATTGCATGAAGTAATATGATAAAGTGGAGAAAAGAAGCCATTGAAATCTGTCGGAAAGGCAAGGTGAAATGATGTTGAAAAGATGGACTCGTCCTGTTGCTCTCCTGCTGGCTGTGCTGTTTTGTTTAAGCGGCTGTTGCCAAGCGGAGCAGGTAGACTACGACACCAACCCCCTCTCCTTTGAAACCGTCTTTGACGACACACCGGGCAACTCGGACAAGCCGGACGCTGCTGACTCAGAGCTCTGTCGTTATGAACCACCAGCTTACCGAATCCGTATCTATCATTTTCGTGAAAACACTATCGCCAAAGGTGCCTTCTATCTTCTACCTCCTGAATATGGTCATCCTTTGGAGGACACTCCACCGGAGGAAGGCATCATCAAGGGTGTTTTCACCTTCGATTATACGAAAGACGGTGATGACATATGCACCCACAGCTTTACCCTATCCTATGAAACAGCAGAGGGAATCACCATCCGCAACCCGGAGGTGTACGCTGTAGACCTTGCGCGCACACCGGTTGTAGATAACCAGATTTCGCTGAAACATCTTCGCATTCTCTCTCGTAAACCCAGTAGCAATATCTTTTTCTCGGGCAGTTTCGATTATAAAGGTGAGGAATATCCCTTTCAAATCGACCTGTAAACCAATCCTAAAGGAGGAAATATGATGAAGCACCTGCCTATCTGCGCTATTCTTATCTGCACTCTGCTTGTGCTGACGCTGTGTTCCTGCCAGCCGGAGCGTCCCTCTGCTCCATCCGACAGGGAAGCTGCGTTCGAGTATCAAAATCACCCGGAACTTCTCTCTGATGATTTGGACACTCGTTTCCAGCAGCTGTTTTATTATGAATTGGATCAGCCAACGGTGGAGGAACCGTTTCCGCCTGCGCCTTACAGCTCACCCGAGCAGCTATACGGAGGAAACGGCGGAAACGAACCACCTGCCCGACTGTTTAAACGGGAGGTTTTTTATCCCCACCTTCTTTCCAAGGGTGCTTTCTTTTTTGTGGAGCCACCCTATGGTTATCTGGCAGTTGGTTTAAATCGCTGCATCGTCCGCGGAATCTACGACATACAAATCGAAGAGGAAGAAGGATATGAGCCATCTGTTCTGTCTGCTTTTTCTATGGAAATCGAGTTGCAGGACTGTTCCTTGACCGATGTGGTTTTGGAGTACCGCGGCACACCGCAGTTTCATCTGCAAAATCAAAAGATTCCGCTCACCATTGAGGAAACGGACGGCATCCTTTCTATCACCGCCGACCTCGACCGTGTATCTCCTATCGTGACCGACCTTGGAAACAACCTGATTTTCCGCGGTGTGATTACCTATAAAGGTGAAGAATACTCCTTTTCATCCCGCATCTAACCCTATCCTAAAGGAGGAAATACGATGAAACGTCTGTATTTCTCCCCCCTCCGATTGATTTTTTCTATATCTATTGAATTGCATGAAGTAATATGATAAAGTGGAGAAAAGAAGCCATTGAAATCTGTCGGAAAGGCAAGGTGAAATGATGTTGAAAAGATGGACTCGTCCTGTTG
>CABUDL010000006.1 GCA_902490335.1 uncultured Clostridium sp.
GTAGCCGCAGGAGCGGGGTGCGTAACCCCGCAAGAGAGGGGCATGGGGATACCTACCCACAACAGGCTCCCCTTTTTAAGGGGAGCTGCCGACCGCAGTCGGCTGAGGGGTAAACGTCAAGGTTTCCTTGTCGTAACAAGGCTGCGCCTTGTTGTGCCACAGGGTTAAAAGGTTCACCCCTCCGCTGTGACTGCGTCACACCACCTCCCCTACATAGGGGAGGCTTTTCTCTGTACCAAGGCTCCCCTTTCTAAGGGGAGCTGCCGACCATAGTCGGCTGAGGGGTAAACGTCAAGGTTTCACCTTGACATGACCGCAGTCGGCTGAAGGGTTGACGTCAAGGTTTCACCTTGATGTGACGACAGTCGGCTGATGGGTAAAAAAACCAGCCCACGCCTTGCGGCGTGGGCTGGTTGTGCTTAGACTGTCTTTAAAACAATCAAACGATTTTATCTAAGATATGATCGCTTAATTATTTCTTGAGAGCCAGAGCGCCAGCAGCAGCTACAGAAACAACTGCCAGGGAAACTGCCAGACCTACAAAGTCTTCTGCGCCAGTTTCTGGGTTTGGTTTGGTTTCTGGTTTAACTTCTACTTCTGGTTTGTTCTCTTCTACAGGCTCTTTGTCTTCGTTCTCAACTGGCTCTTCATCGTCAGCGATCTCTTCGGTAGCCAGAACGTAGTTGCCCAGCTGTTTGGTTGGGAACAGGAAACCGTTAACTTTCTTGTTGGTGTGAGCGATAGCGTATTTTTCAACGTACTCAGCGTCAACTTTTACCAGTTCGCCATCTTCGATGGAGTATGGTACCAGGGAGTCATCGTCGGAAACGATCAGCAGCTCGCCGCTTCTGGAGAAGTTAGCGTTGTCGTTGTCGAATTTGAAGAAGCTGTCAGCTTCAACGTCCATTTCGCCGGCAACTGCTTTGTTGTAAGCGGTGGACAGGTCGAGGTACATGGACTCTTCAGAGTACATTTTAACGGTGAAGAATGCTTTGTCAGCAAAGTCGAATACAGCGGTGCCGTTTTCGCCCTTCTTAACTTTCCACAGTTTAGCTTTGGAAGCATCGTTGGTCCAGGTGAAGTCTACGTATTCGAAGTTGTTGTTAGCGTAGTTGCCTTCAACCCATACTTTGTTGGTCTCGTCGCCGGTCTTGTTGCTAGCAACGTATACATAGTATTTAACGGTTTCTTCGTCAACAAACTTCCAGGAATCTTTCAGGGTGATCTTTACATAAACACCGTTTGGTTTGATGTCGTCAGCAAAGCCTTTGTAAGAATGGTAGTCAGCAGCGGTAGCTTTGTACAGCTCAGCTTTAGCAACCAGTTCTTCAACGTCGGTAGAAGAAGCTTCGATCAGGTTGATGGACCAGTTCTTGTCGATGTTGCCGGTGTATACGGTGTCATCTTCGTACTCGCCATTCCAGATTGGTTTGCCGATTACATCATCAGTGCCTTCAACTTCGTTGGATCTGATGGTGATGTAAGCGTCGTCAGCGTTCTCTACGGTCAGAGCAGCAACCCAAGCCGCGTAGTTCTTGTAGGTTTTAGCACCGATGTAGTATTTCTTGTAGCTGTCTTTCTCGCCTTTGTCTTCGTTAGCATTGTAGTCACCTGGAATGTTGATATCAGCAGCTCTGTAGATTTTTGCTGGTCTGCCATTTACATTTTCGGTTCCAACTTCAACAACACCGTCGTAGCCTTCCCCTTTTGCTCTCTGTACCAGTTCTTCCCAGTTGTCAGCATACTTAACGTTATTCATGTCATAGAACTCGTTGGTATGACCTGCATCCTGACCTCTGTAAACCTTCCAGGCAACATCGTTCCTTACGGTAACAGAAGTTTCAGCAACTTTGTGCTGTTCCTGAGCGTCGATGTCATCTTCGCCTTCGGTCAGAGAAGTTTCATAAACCTTCTGATGGTCAGCGTACAGAGGCATCCAGATAACGTCGCCTGGTTCGAAGTCAACGTTCTTGTTGTCGGTCAGGTCAGTGGAAGCTTCCTCAACGATGTCGCCGTCTTTGTTGGTTACGAACAGCTGTCCCTCAAAACGGAAATTCTTTGGCCAGCTAGCCTCGTCATTGGTGCTGCTGTTGTAGGAAATAGCAAAAGCGTTAGCGCCCATGCCAAGTACCATAGCAGAAGCCAGTGCTACGGAAAGTACTTTTTTCATAGTCTTTCTTCCTCCTAAAATAAAATTAGGTTGAATATTTATTCAAATTCAACCCTTGTGTTTTTGACGTCCGCGGGTGCTCCACACACCTGCTCCCGTCTGCTATTATTCTATCTCAAATTGGTAAAGGCTGCAATACAGTTTAGTGAACACTTCTCTGTATTTTTGTCGCACTTCTCAATATTTTTTACATTTTGATTAAAAAAACAGCTCTTTTTCCCCTGTGGCTCGGGTCTTTTGTGGGTAAATGTTGCATTTTGGTTACAATCCGCTCTTTTTGTATTTTCTTGCGTGCGTTTTTATATTTCCCATTTTGTTAATAGACATTTTCCCCAACTTCTGTTTTTTATTGCTCTTTTTCCTTCTTTATTATATGAATAAAATACATCTTAAAAAGAATAATTATATATTTCAGCATAAAAATAAACGCAGACCGTTTTCTTCCGTCTGCTTCCCCTCTGCTGTCACTGTATTGTATGAAATCTTATCTGCTCATCGCTGTCGGGCTTTGGCTGCCCATCATCCGCTCCATGATTCTTGCCATCTCGCCGGGCGCCATGCGCATCCCGTCCTCAATCCAGCTGACCAGCATCTCCCGCAGTCCCGCCGCACAAAACCGGCTGCCGTACCGCAGCTGCTCGCCAAACAGCTGTGTCCCCAGACACCGCTCGCTGATGCCCGCACACAGCTCACCCAACAGCCACGGTGCGCCGTACTCGCTTGCCATCATCTTGGCAATCTCGCGGTGCTCCTCCAGATATTCCAGCACCCGCACCAGCAGCGGATAGGGTCCTTCCTCCAGCTTGCTCTGCGGCACGCTGCTCAAAATCTCGGTCAGCTGCTCGGCAATCTCCCGCTCGGTCTGCACCTTCAAATCCATCGCGTCGGTGTAGTGGTGGTAAAAGGTGCCGCGGTGGACGTCCGCCTCGTCGGTCAGCTCCTTGATGGTGATTTCCCCGATGCTCTTTTTGCTCAACAGCCGGATCAGCGCCTCCTGCAACGCTTTCTTGCTTTTGCGAATGCGCCTGTCCTCGCCTCTTTCCTCATACAAAGTTCCGTTCATATACATTCACCCTCCGTTTTGTCTAATAACATTTATTTCAATGGGGTTATGTTCAATATAACCAAAAACGCACGCATAAAATGTACATTTTTATTATAAATGGCACGATAATGTTTGTCAACCGCTTTTCACTTTCTTTCGATTTTTCGGCGGATTTCCTGTATATTCCGCTGTATTTCTGTTCACACTGATGAGGAAAACTTTTTTGAAAGGCAGGAAAACTCCCATGAATCACAAAGATACCCCGGTCAGCCCGCTTTACTACAAAATTCTCATCGCGCTGATGCTTGCCCTTTCCATCATCCTTGCCGTCTGGGCAGCATACAGCCACCTGAGCGCGCGCGCCTATCGCACCGCCTTGCAGAACACCTACTGCCGCGCCGCCGATTCTGCCGCCGACAATCTGGCAAACCTCTCCGACGACCTGGTCAAGGGGATGTACACCGGCAGCAGCCCGCAGCTTTCGCAGATTTGCGCCCGCCTGTGGAAGGAGTCCGCCGCCGCAAAATCCTCCCTGTCCGCCCTGCCGCTGGAATCCACCCTGTCTGCCACCAACAAATTTTTATCGCAGGCGGGCGACTACGCCATGTACCTCTCCCGCAAGACTGCCAATGGCTCGCCGCTCACCGAGGAGGAGCGCAGCAGCTTTGCCTCCCTGCGCGAATATGCCGACCGCCTGAGCGTCCAGCTGGATGACCTTGCCTGCTCGCTGCAAAACGGCAGCCTGACCGTCGAGCAGCTGCGGGCATCCGAGCAAAACCCTTCCGCCTTTGCCGTCCACGCCGACGGCGACGACCGCCTGCGCCAGCTGGAGGACAGCTTCACCGGCTATCCCACCCTCATCTACGACGGACCCTTCTCCGACCACCTGCTGGAAAAAACGCCGCAGATGACCCAGGACAAGCCCACCATCACACCCGAGCAGGCAAAAGCCATCGCCGCCCGTGTGACCGACCGCCCTCTGCCACAGCTGCGCCGGGAGGATTCTGTCCTGCCCTGCTATGTGCTGCACGACGGCAAAAACAACTCGGTTGCCATCACCCGGCAGGGCGGCTTTCTATGCTATCTGGTCACAGCCAAGCCCGAGGCGCTGACCGCCCGCCTTTCCTACCAGCAGGCGGTGGACAAAGCCCAGCAGTTTTTGCAGGCACAGGGCTACTCCTCAATGAAGGACACCTACTATGAAACCACCGACGGGGTGATGACCCTCAACTTTGCCTACCTCGACCCTGCCATCCAGACCATCTGCTACACCGACCTCATCAAGGTGGAGGTTTCTTTGCAGGACGGCAGCATCCTCGGTCTGGACGCCCGCGGCTATCTGGTCAACCACCACCGGCGGCAGCTGCCTTCCCCGCAGCTTTCGCCTGTGCAGGCGCAGCAGTCGGTCAGTCCCCTGCTGACGGTGGACAGCGTGCGCCCTGCCCTCATCCCCACCTCCGGCAAAAACGAGGCGGCGGTGTACGAATTTTTCTGCACCTCCTCCACCGGCGATCGGGTGCTGTGCTATGTCAACACCGCCACCGGCGCCGAGGAACAGCTGTTGTTGCTGGTGCAAACTCCCAACGGCACCCTGACCAAATAAACAAAACGCCCTCTGCCTGTCAGACAGAGGGCGTTTTGTTCTTTGCAGAAAAATCCCCTTTCTGCAAAGATATTTTGGAAGGATTATGTTGATTGTAGAAGATGTCTTAGATAAAAAGAGCTGTGCCGCCTTTTGCAGGCATGAAAGTTTTTTTGGCACAAGGTGCAGATTCTGTTTCCTGCAAATGATTTGTCTTTATTATACACCTGCATTTTCCCTTTGTCAATGCGACTTAATTTTCCGGCATTCGGGTGCTTTTTTCTGTTTCTTTTGTCAAAAATGCAGGAAACACTTTACAAATTTTCATTTCTTTACAAATCCCCATTCTTTTATCGCCTTCCTGCCCATTTTGTGGTATAATGTTGTATCGTAACCGATAACTTCATCCCAAACTTTATCAAGTTTTTGCTAAGACAAAATTTTTTTCACCTGCCCCTTTTGAAAGGAGAATTTCCATGGCATTGGATGGTACCCTGCTGCGCCAGATCCGCCACGAGCTGGAAGGTGTGCTGATCGGCGCGCGCATTGATAAAATACACCAGATCTCCCGCGAGGAGATGATCTTCATCCTGCGCCTGCCGCAACCCACCGCAGACGGCGCGCGCAGCGTCAAGCTGTATCTTTCTGCCGGAGCGGACAGCCCGCGGCTGCACCTGACCGGCGCTTCCTTTGAAAACCCGAAGGCTCCGCCGATGTTCTGTATGCTGATGCGCAAATATCTGGGCAGCGCCAAGCTGCTGCGCTTAGAGCAGATCGGGCTGGACCGTATCCTGCACCTGATTTTTGAAACCCGCAACGAGATGGGCGACCTGATCGAACTGACCGTCGCGGTCGAAATCATGGGCAGACATTCCAACATCATCCTCATCGGCGAGGACGGCAGAGTCATCGACTCAATCAAACGCATCGACGACACCATGTCCTCGGTGCGCCCGATTTTGCCCGGCGTCCGCTACACCCTGCCGCCTGCACAGGACAAACTGGATTTGACCGACTGCACCCCGCAGCAGATCGAGGAGCGGCTGCGCCAGGGCAAGGACACTCCGCTTTCCAAAGCGCTGCTGGCTGCGGTGCAGGGCGTGTCCCCCATCGTCTGCCGCGAGATTGCAAACTATGTCTTTACCGGCGACGACCGGGTCATCTCCGAGATGACCTCCGACCACTTCGACCGCCTGCGCTTCTTTCTGGCGCGGGTGATTGAGATGGCAAAAAATTACACCGGCACCCCCACCAGCGTCATCGACTCCCGCAAAAAGCCGGTGGATTTTTCCTTCATGGACATCCACCAGTACGGCGGCATGATGTTCACCCGAACCTACCCGACTTACAGCCAGCTGCTCGACGACTTCTACACCCAGCGGGACAGCATCCAGCGGATGCGCCACCGCAGCGCCGACCTGCTCAAAATTCTGGCAAACACCTCCGACCGCATCGCCCGCAAGCTTGCCTTGCAGCACAAGGAGCTGGAGGACTGCGCCGACCGCGAGCGCTGGAAGATGTACGGTGACCTCATCAGCGCCAACCTCTACTCCATCCAGAAGGGCGACCGAGCAGCGACGGTGGTCAACTTCTATGACGAGCAGCAAGCCGAAATCACCATCCCGCTGGACCCGCGCAAAACGCCGTCCCAAAACGCGCAGAAATACTACGGCGAATACCGCAAGGCAGACACCGCCGAGAAAAAGCTGCGCCAGCTGATTGAAGAAGGTCAGCAGGAATCCGAATACATCGACTCGGTGTTCGACGCGCTCACCCGCGCCCAGACCAACGACGAGCTTTCCGCCATCCGCAGCGAGCTGGTGGAACAGGGTTACCTGCGCCGCAAGGGACCTTCCGCCAAAAAAGGCAAGGAAGCCCGCCTTGCGCCCAAGCGCTACCTCTCCGACGACGGCTTCACCATTCTGGTCGGACGCAACAACCTGCAAAACGACCAGCTCACCCTCAAGGAAGCCCGCGGACGGGATATGTGGTTCCACACCAAAAACATCCCCGGCTCCCATACGGTGGTACTCAGCGAGGGCAAAGAGATTCCCGACAGCACCCTGCATCAGGCAGCCATTCTGGCAGCAGCCAACTCCAAAGCCGCCGACTCCGCGCAGGTGCCGGTCGACTACACCCTCATCAAAAATGTCAAAAAGCCGCGCGGTGCAAAGCCCGGCATGGTCATCTATGTCAGCTACCAGACCGCCTATGTCACACCCGACCTGGAGCTGGAAAAGCGCCTGCTGGTGGAATAGCAAATCAAACAAAAAGGGAGGGAGAGCCGATCAGTTCCCCCTCCCTTTCACCTAAATTCCAGTATATCCTGAGAAAAGAGGTCCTGCTATGAAAAAGAAATCGCAAATCCTTCTGTCCTGCATGATTTTATCGTTATCTCTTTGCCTGATCTCTTGTTCTATTCGTACCTCGTCCACAGACATCGTTGCATCTGTTGGAAGCGTTCAAATTTCCCAGCAGGATGTTTCACAGGCTGTCGATGCTCAAAAATATATCCTTCAAAAAAGCAATTCGAAAGCTACCGTTGATTCATCTCAGGTGCTAAACGATTTGATTGCAAACGAAATCATCCATCAATTCGCCCAAAGGGAAGGACTTGCATTAAACGAATCCGAAATAGAAAGCATCCGCCAAGCACAGGAGGAAACCTATCAGATAATGGAAAACACTTTAAAAACCGGCTCTGAGGATGAGAAAAAATATGCCGAACTGGCTATGGAAAATTTACAGGAAATGGCGGATATTTATGGAGTAACGTTAGAAGAATATCAGGCATTATGCGTTGATTCTCTGGTATTGTCCGAAGAACGCTCTCGATTAGCCGAAAAGAAATTCCATGGAGACTCTGCTGCCCTTATGGAGTATATTCAAAACTCGTATGATGAATTTTCAGTATCTATCCAATAAAACAAAAAGGGAACCGATTGCTCGGTTCCCTTTTTTATTTACTTATGCGTTGTACAAATCCATCAGTTTGGTCTTGGTCCAGTAGACGCGCAGAGCCTGTTTTGGCTGTGCTTTGCCGACCGGAATCTCGATGGTCACGCCATCCCAGTACAGGGTGATGCCAACCTTGCACTCGTACAGAGTCTGCATCACGCTTGCCGGCATATACTCGATGCCTTTCTTAACGGTGATGCGCAGGGTCTTGCCCTCTTCGGTAGCGCGGATTTTAGACTTCACCTGCATCCAGAAGTTGTACTCTTCCATTGCCTTCTTGTCTGCCGGGTCCGGTTTTTCGCGCTCTTCCATCTGCTGAACGGTCGAGCTGCTGCCGGTGCTGCCGGAGTTGCTGTTTGGTTTTTCCGGTGCGGTCGGGCTTGGTGGAACAACTGTTGTGGTGTTATCCGTCAGATTGGTAATGGTGCCTCCATAAACCTTTGCCGCTTCTTTTGCAGCATCCAGGGTCGGGTAGTAGCTGTAGGTGCCGTCATTGCTCTTCAGCTCAAAGTTGTAGCCCGGAGCAAGGTAGTCTTTATTGACCTGTGCAGTGAATCTGCCGCCGGAAATTTCGATAGCATCCTTAGCTGCATTTTCGCTTCCAGAAGAAGCCTCAATCTTGCCGAGAGTGCCGTTGCCTTTGATGGTCAGCTTATGAGTGCTAGCATCTGCTGCATCATAGACAATTTTTCCGTTGATGGTTCCGGTATAGCTTTCATCAAATGTAACGGTTGCACTTGGGTAGGTGCTAAATTTACAAACATCAAACGCAATATTATTGTCGCTGCTTGTAATGATGCTGGTGTTGCCTTTGAAAGTAATGTTGCCATTGTTGAAGCTCAGTGCATAGTCTTCTCCGCCAACCTGATTAGCTGCATAAATCTGCATGTTTTCCAGAGTCAGGTCAGCATAGTTCTGGATGACACGTCCAATGGTCCTGTTCCCTGGAGCAATCCTAATGGTACCATTTTTAAAGGTGATGGTAGAATCTTTCAGCAGCTGGAAACCATTGCTTTCCGTTCCAGGAGAACCTGCTCCCGGGTCTTTCAGGGTGTAGGTTTTTCCGTTGAAATCGAGGGTAAATTTCTTTCCACTTGGCACAGAAACACCCGCTGCATTATCAACATTGGACAGCAGTTTGATGGTGCCGCCATCCTTAACATGCTCAAGTGCTTCTTTGAGAGTTTTATATTTATTGCCCTCGGTTTCAAATGGATGTGTTTCGGTCTGACCGTCGCCTACAGTGCTGTCGGTAGAAACGTCTACTTTACCTTCACCGGTCACTTCACCGGTCACTTTAGAGCCATCTGTGATGTTGACAGTTACTTCCGCAGCTGTTGCGATGTTGCCGTTAATGGTCGTATTGGAGATGGTCACATTCGCCTTTTTGTTCAGATTGAGGTTACCGGTCATGGTCGCGCCGCTGATGCTAACTGTACCGCCTTCGTTAGCAGATTGAGAAATCATCACAACACTCTTACCTTCTCCTGCGGTAAAAGTACCGCCGGTGATGGTCAGTTTTCCTTGGTCCATACTCTCGTCTAATTTGCCGTTTGCAAAAACGTCAGCTTCGGATTCAAAGGTACCACCCGATACGGTAGCCTGATTCCAGTTCATAACGGTTGCCTGTGTTGTATTGCTGAAATTACCGCCGGAGATTTCCAGTACTCCCCAGTCGTCGTTTTTAATGGTGTTCAAACCGCCGCTAAAGTTACCGCCGGTGATGGTCAGTTTGGCTTCTTCGTTCTTTGTGTTCTGACTACCATTATACCAGCCGTTTGCAACCAAGCTGGAGAAGTTTCCGCTGGAAGATACGCTTACTCCGCTATTGATGGTCATAGTACCCAGATTCTGGAGATTATAGAAGGAATTTGTCTTGCTATCCTCTTTGCTTCTTACGTAGCTGCCGCCGTCTAAAACCACTGTGCCGCCCTGCTGGTTGAGTACTGCCGGTTTTGCATGGCTAACGTTATCTACTGTACCGTTTCCGCCAACAGTCAGGCTACCACCATCTGCAACTGTAATGGTAGGTTCGTTTTCTTCATTGGTCAGGGTCTTTCCATTGAGGTCCAGATGAACCTCTTTTTTAATTTCAATGCTTGCTGTAATATCTGCATTCAGCTTAATCCAGCCGCCTGCCTCAACAGCTGCTTTCAGTTCTTCTTCACTGGTTACAACTGTTGGCTTTTCCTGTGTTCCTGGTTCTGCCGCTTCAGCTGTATCCAGTGCCTCTACCACTTCGCTTACCGGAGCATCCACAGGGGTGTTGGACGGACGGTTTTCAAAGAAGAATTCCAAATCCAGCAGGTTGTTCAGCTTACCTTCCTCTACCAGCAGCTTTTCCTCTTCGGTCAGCGCGTCGTAGGCTGCTCTGGCTGCCTGCACCTGTGCCAGCAGAGCGTCTGCGTCGGTGTCCTCGGTCAGGCTGTCAAACAGCGGCAGATTGTTCAGCGCGCCGGCTGCTGCCAAAAGCGCCTCGGACTGCTCTTTGTTTTCTTCCTCTGTGCCGGTGCCGGTTTCGGTGTTGCCGTCTTCAGCCTCTTTGTCTTCTTCGCCGCCGACGTTTTCACCGCCGTTTTCGCCTTCAACAACGGTAACATTCTGCGGATTGCTTTCCCCTTCCGCAAATGCCATGAAGCTTCCGCTTGCAATCATTGCCACACACAGCATGATGGACAGCGTTTTCTTTAATCCGTTCATCGTTGGGATTCCTCCTTTTGATTTTACAAAACCCTTCGGCAACCCTTCTCCGGTTGTAAACCGGAGAAAAAGCCCGGGCTTTTTCCTGTTTTCTCATTTAGTATAGCACCCACTTTTAGCAATTACAATACGTTGTGACAACTTTTGTGACAATTCTGTGTAGAATTTTTTATTATAATATATCCTTATTTTCGTCACTTTGTTCACTATACTGGAAAGACGTCCAAATCCTGCCCGTTGACCACCTTGCCGTCGTAGCCCGCCTGCCGGATTTCCTCCAGAATTGCCGCGCACCGCACATCCATCTGTGCCTGCAGGTCCTGGGTGTTGTCCTGGATGTTCATGTGGTAGATGCGGTGGGTGGTGACCAGCAGCTTTGGCTGCGCCTGCGCAGCAATGGCGGCAAGGTCGGTACTGAGGGTGTGGACCTCGCGGTGGTACTTCTGCCACTTCTCCTGGCGGCAGCGGATGCCCGCGGCATATTCGACCTCGTGCAGCAAAATGTCACAGCCCTTTGCTTTTTCGGCGACCACCGGCAGGGGTGCGGTGTCCCCGCTGACCACGATGACCCCATCCTGTGTGACAAAACGATAGCCATAACTTTCCAGTGTGCCGTGGCTGACGGCAAACGCCTCCACCTGCACCCGTTCATCCTGGTAGATGACACCTTCCTGTATCTCCTGCACCTGCACCTGATAGCCCACCTCGTTGGCTCGCTCAAAGCCATGCAGACGAAAGTCGATGTCCACCGCATACGCCTGCAGCAGGTGGTCGGTCATCCGCTGCAAACCCTTGGGACCAAACACCTTGAGCGGACTGCTGCGCTCCAGCACCCACGGCGTGAAGATGAGGTCGGCATAGCCCACCGTGTGGTCGGTGTGCAGGTGGGTGCAGAAGGCGGTGGTCAGCAGGTCCGGTCGCAGCGGGTCGATGCCCTTATAGTATGCCTTGGATGCCTGCCGCACCACGCCCGGTCCAAAATCCACCAGATAAGCCCGATCGTCCACCACCACGGCGCAGGCAGGTCCGCTGGCGTTCGGGCAGGCGTTTGGGGTCCCTGTTCCCAGTAAAACCAATTTTGTTGACATAACTTTCATTCTCCTTTTTTTCATCTGTCAAAATAAAAAGGAGGCTCTGCAAGCTGCGCAGAACCTCCTGTCGTTTTTGTTATTCGTCGCTGTCCGGGAACTGCTGGCATTTCTTTCTATAATAGAAGATAAACAGCAGCGCTGTCAGCGTCCACGAGATTGGGTAGCTGTAAAGGATGGTGTCGATGACCGGCTTGAGCGGAACGATGAACCAAACCCACAGCACTCTGAGTACGCACACACCGCCGCAGGTCATCAGCATCGGCACCAGCACATCGCCGGTACCGCGCAGCGCACCCGAGTAGACCTCGATAAAGACATACACCGCATACGCCGGCGCCATCAGGGTCATCATGTGCATTCCGATTTCGATGACGGTGGCATCGGTGGTGAACATCTGGTAGACATACTTTCCAAAAATCAAAAAGACTGCGCTGATTGCTACCGAAGCGCCCATTGCCATCCCGATACAGATGCGCACACTTTTGCGCATCCGTCCAAACTTGCGCGCGCCGTAGTTTTGTCCCACAAAGGTGGTGATGGAGATACCAAAGGCGCTGATGACCATCCAGAAGAAGGAGTCAATCTTTCCATAGGCAGTCCACGCCGCCATCGTGTTGGTTCCAAAGGAATTGAGCGAGGTCTGGATGATGATATTGGATGCGCTGTACATCACCGACTGCAAGCCTGCCGGCAGACCGATTTTCAGCAGCAGCTCCAGCGCATCGCGGTGAAAGCGAACCTGTTTGAGTTCCAGCCGGAAAATATCCTTGGAGCGGCACAGTGCCAGCACCACCAGCACCGCACTGACTCCCTGGGCAAACACCGTTGCAATGGCAGCACCCGCTACGCCCATATGGAAAAAGACGACCAAGACTACGTCCAGCAGAATATTGATAAAGCAGCAGACAATCAGATAGTACAGCGGACGGCGGGAATCTCCGACCGCACGCAGGATGCTGGAACCTACATTATAAATGAAGACAAAGATGATTCCTGCAAAATAGATGCGCAGGTAGGTAGTGGACGGTGCGATGACCTCCTCGGTGGTATTCATCCAGCGAAGCATCATCGGGGACAGCCAAATTCCAATTACAGAGATGACCACGCTGCCCACCACCGAAAAGGCAAACGCAGTATGCAGCGCATTTTGCAGTCCCTGTTTCTCCCTTGCGCCGTAATACTGCGAGATGACCACCGTTGCACCGGAAGAAAGTCCGACAAAAAAGCCGACAATCAGGTTGATAATCTGGCTGGTGGAGCCGCCCACCGCCGCCAATGCTTCGGTCCCGACAAATCTTCCTACGACAACCGCATCTGCCGTATTGTAAATCTGCTGAAAAAAGGTGCCCAGTACAATCGGAAAAAAGAAAATCAGCAGCTGTTTCCAAATCACGCCGCTGATGATCTGATTCTCTTTGTCCTGCATATTTTCCATCTCGATTCCTCCTCCAAAAAGCTTTTTACAAGACCCCAATCGGTTCTGTCTATAAATATATAGCACAATCTTATCCGCTTGTCGAGAGGAAAAATCAAAATTTTTTTTCAACAAAAAACACAAAGTTCCTTTTCCAAAATTCGGGAAAAGGAACTTTGTAATTCTCAATAATTTCTGCGGTCATCCTCAGCTTTTGCCGCAGCGACCATCTTCATTTCAATCCACCGCTCTTTGGTAATCAGCACCTGTCTGGGCTTGCTGCCCTCAAACGGACCGATGATGCCTTTTTCCTCCATCGCATCCATCAGGCGGGCTGCACGCGCATAACCCAGCTTCAGCCTTCTTTGCAGCATGGAGGTGGATGCCTGTCCGGTTTCCACCACAATCTCAATCGCGCTGGGCAGCATCTCGTCCTCGTCTGAGAATCCTCCGCCCTCGTCCTTGCCACCCTTCTTCTTGTTGTCGGAAACGGCATGGCGGTCGATCTCCTGCAAAATCTGCTCGTCATAGGTCATCTTCTGACCGGACTGCTTGATAAATTCGATGATGCGCTCGACCTCCCCGTCGGTCACAAAGCAGCCCTGAACGCGGGTCGGTTTGGAGGAACCGATGGGAGAAAAGAGCATATCGCCTCTGCCCAGCAGCTTTTCTGCACCGCTGGAGTCGAGGATGGTGCGCGAGTCAATCTGAGAAGAAACCGCAAAGGCGATGCGGGAAGGGATGTTCGCCTTGATGACACCGGTGATGACGTCCACCGACGGTCGCTGGGTGGCAATGACCAGGTGCATCCCCGCCGCACGCGCCATCTGTGCCAGGCGGCAGATGGAATCCTCCACCTCGCCCGGCGCTGCCATCATCAAATCGGCAAGCTCGTCGATGATGATGACAATCTGCGGCATCGGTTTGAGCCCGTTCTTCTCTGCCGCACGGTTAAAGCCGGTCATATCCCGCACGCTGTAATCTTTAAACAGCTGATAGCGGTTGAGCATCTCGTTGACCGCCCACGACAGTGCGCCTGCCGCCTTTTTCGGGTCGGTGACCACCGGGATGAGCAGATGCGGGATGCCGTTGTAGATGCCAAGTTCCACCATCTTCGGGTCGATGAGCAGCAGCTTTACCTCCTGCGGCGTGGAGTGGTAGAGCATACTGACAATCAGCGAGTTGATGCAGACCGATTTACCCGAGCCGGTCGAGCCTGCAATCAGGGTGTGCGGCATCTTGGCAAGGTCCGCTACGGTGACCTTGCCGGCAATATCTCTGCCCAGTGCCACTGCCAGCGGACTTTTTGCCTGCTGAAATTCCGGCGAGTCGATAATCTCCCGGATGGAAACGGTGCTGACCACCTTGTTCGGCACCTCGATGCCCACCGCAGGCTTGTTCGGGATGGGCGCTTCGATGCGGACGCCCGAGGCGGCAAGGTTGAGGGCGATGTCATCGGCAAGGTTGGTAATCTTGCTGATCTTCACCCCTGCCGACGGCTGCAATTCATAGCGGGTGACCGCCGGTCCGCGTGCGATGTCGATGATGCGGGTCTGCACGCCGAAGCTTTGCAGGGTGGACACCAGTTTTTCGGCGTTGGTGCGCAGTTCCTCCTGCAGGTTGCTCTCGTTGGGCTTTTCGATTTCATTCAAAATCTCAATCGGCGGTTTGATGTACTCCGGCTCTTCCTCTTCCGGCTGCGGCGCATCGACCGAATGGGAAGCACCCTGCAAATCCATTCCCTCTGCCGCTATCCGGTCGGCAGACACCTGGATAATCTCGTGCGTCTGCTCCCTGCGGCTGCCAGTCGGCGGCTCCGGCTCCAGATGGATGTTGTCCGGGTGAAACTGTACCGGCTCTTCTTCCTGCGGCTCTTCCTGCGGCTGGAAGAATACCGGCTCTTCCTCTTCGACAATAGGCATTCCCTGCGGTGCAGCCGGCTGGAAAATCTCGTCCGTCTCTGATTTCTCTGCATCCTCCTGCACCTGCTGTCCAAAGTGGAAGTTTTGCATCGAGATAAATCCATCTGCGATGTCCTCTTCCTCCAAAAGCGGCTCTGTCTGCTCCCAGGAAAGTCCGGTCTGACAAGGGTCTCCCATCCTTTCTTCATGCAGGTGAGACGGGTGATCCAAATCGGCAGAATCCACCACCGGTCGCACCCCTGTGTTTGGCATATTGGATTTTAGGGTATGCAGCACCGCCTGGTCCTCCCGCGCATAACCGCTGCCGGCAGCCGGTGCGACCCGATTGATCAGGTCGTCCAGATAGGGGGAGGAAAGCTGCGATTCCTGCTCGTCCATCGGCTCCTCCGGCGGGTTCCAGAAGCTGTCGCTCTCCACCGACTGCTCCAGCTCCCGACGCTCGGCAGCAATCTGCTCGGCACGCTGCTGTTCCTGCCGCTTTTGCTCGGCGCGTTCCAGCTCCAGCTTTTCCCGCATGGCTGCCCTGCCTTTTTCGGTATCCTCCTGCGCCTGCCGCAGCCGCTCCAGTTCCTCCTCTTTTTTGCGCTTGGCATTAAAAAAGCTGTCGGTTTGCAGCCCGTCCTCCTGCTCGGCGCGTTTGCCCGAGCCTAACGGGATATTGATGTTAAAGCGAGGCTTGGTCGGCGCCTGCCCTTCCTCCATCATCTGCTCCTGGCGAAGCTGCCGCTGCTGATTGCGGATCTCCGAATGAGCGACATAGACCTCCTCCATCTTCTGCATCGGTTTTTTTGCCGACTGATACAGCCCGATCAGTGTCCCGCCGGTCAGCACCATCAGCACCACAAAAATCAGCAGGACCATCGTCACCTTGGCTCCGGTGGGACCAAACCAGTAGAGCAGCGGCAGACCGAACAGTCCCGAAACCGCTCCTCCTCCGTGTCCGTCCACGCCGTTTTGAAAGAGCGAGAGGAACTTTTCAATCAGATTGCCGTTGGGGATGCCCGAGCCAAACACCTGGGTCGCTCCGCTGAGCAGGCAAATCAGCAGCATCGACTGCCATACCTTGTGCCCGACCAGACCGATGGGCTTGTCCAGCGCGGTCATGATGGAAACATAGAACAGCAGGGGAGCAATCAGATAGGCGCTCCATCCAAACATCCCCAGAAAGAAGTTGTGAATCCAGTTCCAGACGTTCTGTCCCTCCACCAGCGTGGTCGCCATGATAAAGACCGCCACTGCAAAGACGACGATCGCCCAAAACTGCTGCCTGGAATGCAGCTCGCGTTTTTTGCGCTCCCGTTCGGTCGCAGCCGCGCTCTTGCTTTTGGTGCGCGAGGATGTTTTTTTGGTTGCCATAATCTGCCAAGCCTCCCTGTTGTCCTGTTTGTAAGATATTTATAAAGGATAATTTAAAAAGTTTGGTTCTTCTGCGGCAGCTTCACCGTTTTTCCCGGGGAAAGTTCCTGACGCAGAAAGTCGTGCGGGTCGGTGGAAAGGATGCGCTCCACCAAAAGCTGTCCGTTTTGTACCCTGCCTTGCAGCGCTGCCGTTTCCGAAAGCAAAACGGTGGTCGGCTGCTGTGCCGGCTGCTCTGCCATCATCTGCTGCATCGCCCAAACCGGTGTCACCGAATGAAGGATCATCGTCTGCTCCCTCCTTTTTTAGGTCGGACCGCAGATTTTGCTCCCTTTTCTTTTTTCTCAATCATTCGGTACAGGCAGGAGATGGCTTCGCTTAATCCCCCTAAATGGTCGATCAGTCCCACCTGCACCGCCTTTTCTCCGTCCAAAACGGTGCCGACATCCATCACCAGTTCTCCGGTGTTCATCATCAGCCGGCGAAAATCCTTCGAGGAGACGCCGGAGTTGTCGGTGACAAAGCGCACGATGCGCTCCTGCATCCGGTCAAAGTAGGAAAGGGTCTGCGGAACGCCCAGCACCAGACCGTTCATCCGCACCGGATGCACCGTCATGGTGGCGGAAGGCGCGATGAAGGACTGCTTTGCGCTGCACGCCAGCGGCACACCGATGGAATGTCCGCCGCCCAGCACCAGCGACACCGTCGGCTTTTTCATGCCGGAAATCAGCTCGGCAATGGCAAGTCCCGCCTCGACATCTCCGCCGACGGTGTTGAGAATAATCATCAGTCCTTCGATGGAAGGGTCCTGTTCGATGGCGACCAGCTGCGGAATAACGTGCTCATACTTGGTGGTCTTGTTCTGCGGCGGCAGGATATAGTGACCCTCGATCTGACCGACGATGGTTAGACAGTGGATGACGTGCTTGGCTGCGGTCATGGTGACCGAGCCGGACTGGATGATCTGGCTGGTCTGCTCCTCCAAATCCTCCGTCTGCTCCTGCGGCTGGTCGACCGGCAGCTCTTCGCCGATTGGCTCCCGGTGATTGTTTTTCTTTTTACTGTGGCTCATGCGCACACCTCCATAGATTCGATTTCCTTCTCTAGTGTGCGCTGCTGTCGACCGGCTTATCCGTCCGGTTTTTCAGGATGCTCTCTTTATTATAAACGGATTTTTCAAACGAATCAACCAAAGCCACTCGGATATTGTCGTCATTGTGTAAAAGAAAATCAAAAAGGTTTTGTCTGTCACAACCGATCCAGACAAAACCTTTTTCGTCAGCTTATAAAACCTTGACCATCATCAGTTCTTTTAAGGAGCTTCCATCCTCCAGACGGATGGCGTTAGGCTTTTCGCCTGCGCACACAAAACCCATTTTATGATAGAGTCCCATCGCCCGCCGGTTCCCTTCGATGACCTCCAGCTCCAGCTGTTCGAGCTTCTCCTGCCTTGCTTTTTCAATCATCTCTTCAAACATCGCCGTTCCGATGCCCAGTCCCCAGTAATCCTTCAGCAGGGCGATGGCAACCTGACCGCGATGTCGGGTCTTGCGCCAGCGGTTCAAATCAAGCTGACAGTTTCCCGCCAGCTTTCCCTCCACCTCGCAGACAATCATCAGCACATCGGGGGAAGCAAGCTGCCTTTCCAGATAAGCCGCCTCCTGCTCTGCTGTGACTGCAAATTCGTCCGGGTACCGCATCAGATAAGGCGTCTGCTCATAGCAGGCTTTCAGATAGGCAATCATCGGTACGGCGTCCTCTTTGCAAACGGCGCGCAGTAGCGCTGTTCTGCCGTCTTTTAAGATGATGGTTTTGTTTTGATATTCCACAGTTGCTTATCCTCCCTTGTGCTGTGATAGAAAAGAGCAGGGAAAATTTCCCCGCTCTTACTCTTAGATACTATTTACCGCTTATGCTTTGTTAATCGAGCCGAACAGCTCCATCTTCTCTTTTACCTTTTCTTTGATTGCTTCAAAGCCCGGTTTGAGAACCTTTCTTGGGTCGAAGCCCTTCTTCTGCTGGTCCATGTTTTCCTCAAAGTATTTGCGGACTGCTGCGGTGAATACGATCTGGCATTCGGTGTTTACATTGATCTTGGAAACACCTTTGGAGATTGCATCCTTGACCATATCGTCAGGAATGCCGGTGCCGCCGTGCAGAACCAGAGGCATGGTGCCGGTCTTTTCCTGAATCTGAGCCAGAACGTCCAGACGCAGACCTGCCCAGTTTTCAGGATATACGCCGTGGATGTTGCCGATGCCTGCTGCCAGCATATCAACGCCCAGCTCGCAGATGCTTGCACACTCATCCGGGTCTGCGATTTCGCCGCCGCCCAGTACGCCGTCTTCTTCGCCGCCGATTGCGCCGACCTCAGCCTCGACCGAGATGCCTTTGGAGTGAGCCAGTGCAACGATCTCCTTTGTCTTTTCTACGTTCTCTTCGATGCTGTATTTGGAGCCGTCGAACATAACCGAGGAGAAGCCCTTCTCGATACATTCTTTTGCTGCCTCATAGCTGCCGTGGTCCAGATGCAGCGCAACCGGAACGGTGATGCCCAGTTCTTCGATCATGCCGTTTACCATGCCGACGATGGTGGTGTAGCCACCCATGTACTTGCCTGCACCCTCGGAAACACCCAGGATAACCGGGGAATTATTTTCCTGAGCGGTCAGCAGGATGGCTTTGGTCCACTCCAGGTTGTTGATGTTGAAGTGACCAACTGCGTAGTGACCCGCTTTTGCTTTGTCCAGCATTTCTTTTGCAGAAACTAACATAATAAAGATCCTCCTTATTTTAAAAAACGATTCCTCCGCCGGGGTATGGGAAAAGCTTTTTTCATTGCTTTTATTATAAACAATAACGGTAGGAAAATCAATCGCTTTTCTTTTTTGCCGTTTCTCTCCTGCGCAAATCTTTTCTTTGATTAGTCCTGTTTGACCGTATCTTAACAGAAAAAGAGTCTTTTTCGACTGTATTTTGTTGACTTCTGAACAAAAAAGGCATAGAATAAAAATAGACTCTATTGATTTTGTATAGTTTTTACGGCGGTTGTTCCAACTGTGTCGATCGCCGCCAGAAAGGATGATTTTGCATGAACTATCTTGATACATACAACCTCTGGAAATCAAAGCAGCTGGAGGACCCGGACCTGATTGCAGAAATGGTCGACATCGAAGGAAACGACTATGAAATCAAAGAACGCTTTGTAAAAATGCTGGAATTCGGCACCGCCGGTCTGCGCGGCATCCTTGGCGTAGGCACCAACCGCATGAACATCTACACCGTCGCTCTGGCTACCCAGGGCATGGCGGATTATATCAACGAAAAATATGAAAATCCATCGGTTGCCATCGCTTATGACAGCCGCATCAAGAGCGACCTGTTTGCCCGCGTGACCGCACGCGTCTTTGCAGCAAACGGGGTCAAGGCTTATCTCTTCAAGGAACTGATGCCGACCCCTACCCTGTCCTTTGCCGTTCGTCAGCTGCATTGCAGCGCCGGCATCGTCATCACTGCCAGCCACAACCCAGCCCAGTACAACGGCTACAAAGCATACGGCGACGACGGCTGCCAGCTGAACCCGCAGGCTGCTGCCAAGGTGCTGGAGCTTGCCAACAAAACCGACATCTTTGATGGTGTCAAAAAGATTTCTCTGGAACAGGGTCTGCGCAGCGGCATGATCGAGTATATCTCCGACGAGCTGGTCGACCAGTATCTCGACCGCGTCTTTGCGCTGCGTGTCAGCAAGGCACCGGTACAGCCAAGCCATCTGAAGGTGGTTTACACCCCGCTCAACGGCACCGGCAACAAGCTGGTCCGCTGCATCCTGGGAAGAATCGGCATCGAAGACATCGAGGTTGTGCGCGAGCAGGAGCGACCGGACGGCAACTTCCCAACCTGCCCATACCCGAACCCGGAGGAAAAATCCACCTTGCAACTGGGCATCCAGCTGTGCAAGAGCATCGACGGTGACCTGGTGCTTGCCACCGACCCGGACGCTGACCGCGTCGGCATCGCAGTCAACCACCACGGCGAATATATCCTGCCGACCGGCAACGAAGTCGGCGTGCTGATGCTCGACTATATTGCAAAGCAGCGCATCGCACAGGGCACCATGCCCAAAAACCCGATCGCTGTCAAATCCATCGTGTCCACCCCGCTGGCAGACGTGGTCGCCAAAAGCTACGGCATCCAGATGATCAACGTGCTCACCGGCTTTAAATACATCGGCGAGCAGATCACCCTGCTGGAGCAGAAGGGCGAAGAAAACCGCTTCCTGCTGGGCTTTGAGGAAAGCTACGGCTATATGACCGGCGGTCATGTCCGCGACAAGGACGCTGTCAACGGCGCCATGATTATCTGCGAGATGGCGGAGTACTACAAAAAGCAGGGCAAGACACTGATTGACGCGCTCAACGACATCTTCTCCCGCTTTGGCGTCTATGCTGCCAAGGTCAAGGGCTACACCTTTGAAGGTACCGAAGGAATGGACAAGATGAGCGGCATTATGAAGCGACTGCGCGAAAATCCACCGAAGGATTTTGGCGGCTACAAGATTCTGTGCTGCTCGGACTACCTGATTTCCAAGCGCAGGGACTTCCGCACCGGCGGACAGACCGACATTCTGCTGCCGACCTCCAACGTGCTGGAATATGATTTGGAGAACAACCTCAAGCTGATTGTCCGTCCATCCGGCACCGAGCCGAAAATCAAGGTTTATCTGACCATCGTGACCAACGACAAGACACAGATTGAAACCATCGAGCAGCGCCTGCTTTCCAGCGCCGACCTTCTGATGAAATAAGTTTGCCTTTCCCTTTTTATGGATGGAGCTGTATGAAGCTCCATCCATTTTTGTTTTTCCGCCCTTTGGTTTATTTGCGCAAAAACCACAGTGATTTTATGTGATTTTTATACATGTGAATCTTCAGATTTCTCTTGCATTTTACATTCAGCTTGCTATAATAAAAATTGTTTTAAAACGCGTGATAGCAAACGCTTTATTTTTTTAGAAAAGGATGGGAGCAATGAAGAAATCGTATGAACTGGATATGTGCAACGGACCAATTCTCGGAAAAATTCTGGTCTTTGCCATCCCACTGATGATCTCCGGCATTTTGCAGCTGCTTTTCAACGCTGCGGACATCATCGTTGTCGGTCGTTTCACCGGAAGCCAGGCTCTGGCTGCCGTCGGTTCGACCAGCGCGCTGATCAACCTGATTATCAATCTTTTTATCGGCGTTTCGGTCGGAGCCAACGTCGTGGTTGCCCGCAACTACGGTGCCAAGGACTATGACGGCATCCACGGAGCAGTACACACCTCGGTCCTGACTGCCATCTGGGGCGGCATCATCTTGATTTTTGTCGGCATCCTGCTGGCGCGCCCGATGCTGGAAATGATGGGCACCCCGGAGGATGTCATCGACCTGTCGGTTCTGTATATGCGCATCTACTTTGTGGGGATGCCTGCCTTTATGATGTACAACTTTGGTGCTGCCATCCTGCGTGCCATCGGCGACACCAAGCGCCCGCTCTACTTTTTGACCCTGTCGGGCGTGGTCAACGTTGTCCTCAACCTGTTCTTTGTCATCGTCTTTCACATGGGTGTGGCAGGTGTTGCGCTGGCGACCATTATTTCCCAGGCAATTTCCGCATTTTTGATTGTCCTGTGTCTGATGAAGATGGACGGTCCCTGCCATCTGGACTTTAAGCATCTGAAGTTCCACCCCGAGCAGCTCAAGTCGATGCTGCGCATCGGTCTGCCTGCCGGCTTGCAGGGAGCCATCTTCAGCATTTCCAACGTCCTGATTCAGTCCTCCGTCAACTCCTTTGGTTCTCAGGTCATGGCGGGCAACACCGCTGCGGGCAACATCGAAGGCTTTGTCTACAACTCGATGAATGCCGTTTACCAGACCTCTCTGAGCTTTACCAGCCAGAACATGGGCGCCAAAAAGTTTGACCGTGTCAACAAGATTCTCTTCCAGTGTCTGCTGGTCGTCACTGCCATCGGTCTGCTGATGGGCGGCGGCGCTTATCTGCTGGGCGAACCGCTGCTGGGCATCTACACCTCCAGCCCGGAAGTTGTTTCCTATGGCATGATTCGACTCAAATATGTTTGCGCGACCTACTTCCTCTGCGGCTTGATGGATGTTATGGTTGGCACCATCCGCGGCATGGGATATTCCATTATGCCGATGCTGGTTTCTCTGACCGGTGCGTGCGCATTCCGTGTCATCTGGATTTTCACCATCTTCCAGATGGACCGTACCCTGGACTGTCTGTACATCTCCTACCCAATCTCCTGGATATTGACCGCAGGTGTTCATCTCATCTGCTACTTCATCGTCCGCAAGAAAGCCTTTGCCCGTGCTGCTGCTCAATAACCCACTTTTTCTTTACTAAAAAGAAAAAGCGGGCTAAAAGAAAAGTGTTCCGCTTCGCGCCCTACTTTTTCTTTGCTAAAAAGAAAAAGTAGGCAAAAAGAAAAGAATTCGCTCCGCGCCATACTTTTTCTTTACTAAAAAGAAAAAGTGGGCAAAAAGAAAAGAGTTCCGCTTCGCGGTGTTCTTTCGGGAGTTTGCCAAAAAACGCAGGCACCCTACTTTTTCTTTACTAAAAAGAAAAAGTATGCAAAAAGAAAAGAATTCGCTTTGCGATGTTCTTTCGGGAGTTTGCCAAAAAGCATAGGCACCATACTTTTTCTTTACTAAAAAGAAAAAGCAGGCTAAAAGAAAAGGATTCGCTTTGCGATGTTCTTTCGGAAGCTTGCCAAAAAGAAAAGTTCTCCGCCAAACAGAAAAAGTTTCAGCAGGGACATCCTCTTAAAGGAGGATGTCCCTGCTATTTTACATTTGACAGTTCTTTACTTTTCCGCTATAATACCCTTACTCTCCATAAAACCAACGGCTTTTTGAGGTGAGTCCCGCTGCTTTCATCGTTTGATTGTGCAAGGGACTCTTTTTCATTGTCCATCCCATCAGGAAAGGAAGAACCACCGACTAATATGAATTCTATCAAACGTTATTTTACGAAGCATTTTACCCCCTCAGAGGGAAAGCTGCTTTTACTCATGCTGCTCACTCCCATCACCGCCTTTTATCTGATGCAGTTTGCTTACAGCGGCAGCCTGCCGTGGGACTATCCTGCGGGCATCCTGCTGGCAAACTACCTCTGCATCGGAGCCGTCCACTTTACCCTGTGCGCTCTGACCAACTACATCGTCCTCTGCTGCTTTGTGACCCACCTGCTGTGCTTTTTGTGGGGGACTGCCAACTACTATGTTTCCCTCTTCCGCGGCACTCCCATCCTGCCGTGGGACTTCACCGCTTTAGGCACCGCTGCTGCCGTGGCGGACAGCTATCATTTTTCCGTCAGCCGTCAGATGGGCATTTCCCTTATTTTGCTGGCGCTGCTCTTCCTGCTGCTGCGCCGTCGGATGAAAAGCGGTCGTTTTCGTCCCTCTAAAAACCGTCTGCGGGCAAGGGCTGCCTATCTGTGCGCCATCGTCGCCTGCGCCTATCCGGTTTTACAGCCCAGCGCGCTGGAAAGCTTCGGTGTACGCACCGACGTCTGGGACCAGTCCGGTTCCTACTCCAAGGACGGCGCCCTTGCTGTTTTTCTGCGCAACACCCAGTTTATGTCGGTCGAACCGCCGCAGGACCCTTCCGCGCAGAACGTCCGGCGGATTGCACAGGCAGTCACCCCTGTCGAACCGGCTGTTTCCACCGATACCCGTCCGAACATCATCGCCATCATGAACGAATCCTGGGCGGATTTTGAAAGCTTCGGCAACCTTTCTCTGAGCGAAAGTGTCACCGATTTCATCGACTCGCTGGACAACTGCATCCGTGGGCACTGCTACACCTCTGTCTTTGGCGCGGGCACCAGCGCCAGCGAATTTGAATTCCTGACCGGCAACTCGATGGCATTCCTGCCTTCGGGCAGCATCCCCTACCAGCAGTACATTCTGGAACCTTCCTCCTCCCTGGCTTCGCTGCTCAAAGAAAACGGCTACCGCACCCTTGCCTTCCACCCGGGCGAGCGCACCTCCTGGCAGCGCAATCAGGCTTATCCGCTGCTGGGCTTCGACCGCTTCAAATGCGTGGAGGATATGGACGTTCCCATCACCGAGGAGCACGGCTATGTCAGCGACCAATCCTCCTTTGAGCAGATTATCTATGAATTTGAGCACAAGTCCCCGCAGGAGCGATTATTCCTCTTCAATGTGACCATCCAGAACCACGGCAGCTATACGGTGGAAAACTATCCCGCACAGGTACAGCTGACCGACCAGCCCGGTCGATACCCGATGGCAGAGCAGTACCTTACGCTGGCAAACAAGACCGACGAAGCATTCAAGCTGCTGGTGGACTACTTCAGCCGCCAGCAGCAGCCGACCATCATCCTGATGTTCGGCGACCACCAGCCGTCGGTGGAGCAGGAATTTCTGGACAAGGCATACGGTGTCACACAGGACCAGATGACGATGGAGCAGTATATGGGACGCTATCAAACTCCCTTCCTGATTTGGGCAAACTACCCGCTGCCGCAGACCGAACTGCCGGTCAGCAGCCTGAACTTTTTGGGTCAGCACCTGCTCTCCCTTTCCGGCATCCGCAATTCTGTTTACGGCGATTACCTGTCCGGCTTTGAGCAGCAGCTGCCGGCATTTACCTTCGTCGGCTATATGGATGCGGAGGGCAAGGCATACAGCCATTTGGAGAGCAACCGCTACGACCCTCTGATTGAGGACTACCGCGCCTTTGCCTACAACAACCTGTTTGGCGCACAGCAGCGGTGCGGCTCCTTTTTTCAGCCGCCGCAGTAAATTCTGCTGCAAACAAAACCCCTCGGACGACCTTTGCTGTTGTGCAAAAGTCGTCCGAGGGGTTTTCTGTTCTTTTGTTATTTTAAGGTAACGCCGGTGTAGTAGTGGGTCAGGATTTCCTCATAGTCCCAGCCGCGCTGCGCAAAGTAGTCGGCGCCCTGCTGGCTCATGCCCACTCCGTGACCATAGCCGTAGGTGGTGAAGATAAACTCCCCATCGTCATATTCCACCTCAAAAGCCGCCGAAGGAAGTGCAAACTCCATCAGCTCCTCGCGCACCTCGCGACCGCTGAGCCTTCTTCCGCAGACACGGATGGAATCGACATATCGTCCGTTGATGTACTCCTCATCCTCAAACCATTCGTCCGGGTCGCTGTAATCGTACGGGTCCACATCCAGATTATCCTCGATGTACCGGGCAATCTCCTCCTCCGAGAAGCGTTTGACAGCGCCATACGCTTTCAGGGTAGTGTCGCCGGGACTTTCCACGCTGCGCAGATAAGGCAGATAGCCTCCCCAAACATTTTCCGAATCGACCGAATTGCCCGCATTGGAAGCACAGTAGGTGGCATTGATATATTCACCCTGATAGTACAACGCTTCGCCGATCACCTGCTCGACCGCATCCTCGACCTTGGCAGAAACGCTGCTCTTTGCCGGCAGGGACGGGATGACCCCCTTCTGATTGTTGTAGCGAATATAGGTGTATGCCGCTACTGCCTGCGCTTTAAGTGCCTCCTCGCGGAAGCTGGCGCCCATCTCTGCTTCTACCACCCGTCCGACGATATTCTGCGCCGAGCCTTTGACCGTTTTGCCGTTGACCTTGATGGCAAGGGTGTTTTTGCTCATTGCTTTGGAGCTGCTGCTCGAGCTGCTCTGCTCGGAAGATTTTCGCTTGAGGGTAGTGCGCTCGGATTTTTCGCTGCTATCCATCTTTTTCTTGGTACTGCTCAGACCCAGGTAATCCTCCAACTGGCTGTACAGCTGCTCTCTGACGTCCTGGCTGGGCTGCTGTTGTACATTCTGTGCTTGTATCATCTGCTTGTTCCTCCTTACATGATATGGCTTAGGAAGCGCTGTGCAGCGCCGCCTTCAACTGTGTCTCGTCCGGTTTGGTCCCGCCAAACAGCTGGTACCAGACATCGGGATAGAGCGGATTGGGGTTCATCACCGCTGCCGAGGTATCCACCGATGCGCTTTCGCCCTTTCTCACCTTTCGTGCAACCACAACAAAGCGCGCATCCTTAAACTCATACGAGCAGGTGGACAGGGTCAACAGCTGGTCGTCCGAGCGGACATCCACCCCGGTGTTGATGATGCTGCGCACCAACACGCTGTCGATGTAGTCCTGCGTCTGCTGCGGGTCCTGTGCGTCGATGAACTCGTGGTAAGGGAAAATCTTCCCATGCTCGGCGTGGGTATTGGTATAAAAGACCGAGATGATCTTGTACTGACCGTCGTGGTAAACGCTGTTAAAGTCAATGACCGGATGCTCCTGATAAAAGCTCAGGTCGGTGTATCCTTTGAGGATGTTGAACATCTGCCCATCGGTGCGGATGTTATGCCCATAGACGATGATATTGGTGCTGGGCTTTTGCAGGTTGTCCGACGCATCCACAAACGGAACGGCGTGCTCGCTGTACTCCCCTTCAAAATTCATCCGGTAGTACTTGGTGTTGTCGGTGGTCTGCACCACCGGATAATCCAGCGCGGTGCCGTCGATGCTGATCCAGCCCACCGTGTCGGGATTCAGCTCCCACAAGGCGGCAAAGTCCTTGCTGTAACCCGAAGGATAACCGGCAGGTGCAATCAGGGTCGGTGTATCATAGACATCCCGCAGGGTCTGGTAGGCGCTGCGGTTCTGGGCAGACTTAAAGTAGTAGTATCCCAGATAGCTGACCGAACCGGCAAACACCAGTACAAAGACGGTCAGCAAAACCTTGACAATCAGCGGTCGTCCCCGCGGCTCCTCCCTTTCGGCCGTTTTCTTTTCCTGCCTGCGACGGGCTTTTTCCTGTTTGGCAGCTCGCTTTTGCTCCTTCCTGCTCACAGGCTCAGGAGAAGAGGGCTGCGGCTGCCAGCTTTCCTCTTCCTCATCCTCTTCTTCGTACAGGTCATCATCCCAGTCCTCGTCATACGGCAGCTGCTGCATCTGCGGCGCGGGCATCCCGCTGTTGTCCAACCCTACCTTTCCCGATGGGCTCATCTGTGCGCCGTCGGTAAAGCTGTCGGGGGTGTACTTTTTCTGCTGCCTTTTTTCTACTGCGCGCAGCCCTTGGGTCCCCACGCCCGAAAAGTTGCTGACCCGCCCGCACTCGCTGACCAAATCCTCCAGAAAGCTGTTGCAGCAGCTGCGGGAGAGTTTTTCCTCCTCGCGCAATGCAATCAGCCGCAGCACCGGATGGTCCGGTGTGCCGCCCAGGATGGGCAGAAAATCCTGCTGCCAGCGGCGGGTGCGCTCGATGTAATCCTCCACCGCCTCCCGCTTGTCCGCGCGGATAGGAATATCCGCAGTGACCGCTCCCGGATAAAAATGGCGCAGCAGAGCGCCAAACAGTCCGTTTGCCACCTGCCGCAGCACCTCCTGCGCCGAGCCGCTGACCAGCGCAACACAGGTGTTTGGGAAAAACAGGATGAAGCCCGCCTGTCCGCAGCCCGGGTCGCTCAGCGGCAGGGCATCCTGCGGCATCATCGCTCCTTGCAGCAGCCGGTCGTTGGGCATCCTTCCCTGATTTCCCAGATATTTGCGGATGTCCGCAGCCGCCTGCTCATTTTGGTGCAGCGGTTTGTTAAAGCCCTGCGCAAGGATTTCCCTTGCCCGCAGCTGCGGTGCGTGGTCGACCAGCAGCACCAGCTGACAGCTGCGCACCGAGGCGCTGATCTGTTCAATCAAGCGGCTGCGGTCGCTGACCATGACCTCGTCACTGAAATCAAGCCCGAGCAGCTCAAATTCTTCTCTCAGGGTCGGGTTTTGCTGCATCAGCCGGTACAACGAGTAGCCGGTGTCGAGCAATAATACCTTGTGGTTCACCAAACCGCCCCTTCCTTGTATCAATCGTCCGAACATTTCCCTTGTAAAAAGGGACAATTTGCCCTTTTACTCAGCGGAAATCTGCTTTTTATTATAGAGGAAAGGGGGAGTTTATGCAAGAAAACTTTTGTTAATTTGAAAAATTATCTGAAATTTGTAAAAAAATCCCCCTTTCCTCCTGTTTTGCAGGAAGAAAGGGGGATTTTCTATTGTATCCGCTTTGGATTAGCGTCTTTTTTCTCTAATCTCTTCGCAGATCATCTGAACAAACGCATCAACGCTCATTGCACCGCCGTCGGTACCTTTGCGGGTACGAACCGATACGCTGTCGGTTTCTGCTTCCTTCTCGCCGACCACCAGCATATACGGAATCTTCTTGAGCTGCGCTTCACGAATCTTATAGCCCATCTTCTCCGAGCGCCAATCCGCTTCGACGCGGACACCGGCTGCCTGGAGTTTTTCGAGGACCTTCTGTGCATAGTCGTGGTGCTTTTCGCTGATTGGAATAATCATTGCCTGTGTCGGCATCAGCCATGTCGGCAGTGCGCCGGCATATTTTTCCAGCAGCAGCGCCAGAGTACGCTCATAGCAGCCGATGGAGGTGCGGTGGATGATGTATGGGTAGTGGTCCTTTCCGTCCTCACCCACATAGGTCATGCCGAATTTCTGTGCCAGCAGCATATCAATCTGAATGGTAATCAGGGTGTCCTCTTTGCCGAATACATTCTTAATCTGAATATCCAGCTTTGGACCATAGAACGCTGCTTCGTCAACACCAACCTTGTAGTCCAGACCCAGGTGGTCCAGAATGTTCTTCATGGCAGTCTGTGCAGCTTCCCACTGTTCTGCGGTTCCTTCGTATTTATCGGTGCGGCTTGGGTCCCACTGGCTGAAGCGGTAGCTGACATCCTCTGCCAGACCCACTGTTTCCAGACAGTATTTTGCCAGCTCCAGACAGCCGCGGAATTCGTCCTCCAGCTGGTCCGGGCGCAGAATTAGGTGACCTTCCGAGATGGTGAACTGACGCACACGAATCAGACCGTGCATCTCACCGGAGTCCTCGTTGCGGAAGAGGGTCGAAGTCTCTCCCAGACGCATCGGCAGGTCGCGGTAAGAGCGGGCGCGGTTGAGGTAGACCTGATACTGGAACGGGCAGGTCATCGGGCGCAGGGCAAAGCACTCTTTGGTTTCGTCGTGCGGGTCGCCCAGTACAAACATTCCATCCAGGTAGTGATCCCAGTGACCGCTGATCTTGTACAGCTCTCTTTTTGCCATGTACGGGGTTTTGGTCAGCTGGTAGCCGCGCTGCGCCTCGGTGTCCTCAATCCAGCGCTGAAGCTGCTGGATGACCTTGGCGCCGTTTGGCAGGATAATCGGCAGACCCTGACCGACCACATCGACGGTGGTGAAATATTCCAGCTCACGACCGATCTTGTTGTGGTCGCGGCGGCGGGCTTCCTCCTGCTGCTGCAGGAAGGCATCCAGTTCGCTTGCCTTCGGGAATGCCACGCCGTACATACGGCACATGCTGTCGCGGGTAGCATCGCCGCGCCAGTATGCGCTGGTTGCCTGTGTCAGCTTGACTGCTTTGATTACGCCGGTGCTCATCAGGTGCGGTCCGGCACACAAGTCGGTAAAGTCGCCCTGGGTATAAACGCTCAGTTCCCAGCCTTTTTCGGCATATTCTTCCAGCAGTTCCAGCTTATAATCCTGTCCTGCAAAGAGGGTTCTGCCCTCTTCCACGGTGATGATGCGTTTTTCAACCGGGATATTTTCCTTGACAATCTTTTTCATCTCTGCTTCGATTGCGCCAAACTGGTCGGGAGTGAACGGTTTTACCCCACCGATGTCATAGTACCAACCGCTTTCCAGAGCAGGACCGATACCGAATTTAGCTCCCGGGAACAGATGCTGGATAGCCTGTGCCATCACATGGGCAGCGGTATGCCAGAATGCTTTTTTTCCGTCCTCATCATCGAAGGTGCAGATTTCCAGCTGGCAGTCCGCGGTGATTGGGGTGCGCAGGTCAACGGCTTCTCCGTTGATTCTGCCGCAGCAGGCTGCTTTTGCAAGACCTGCGCCCAGCGATTTTGCTACGTCGATGACCGAAACGCCCGATTCAAATTCCTTTACGCTTCCGTCTTTGAGTGTAATGTGAATCATAGAAATATTCCTCCTCTATTTTTTCTTTCGATTTTAAACTCTGTTATTTTAGATGAACCCTGTTTTCGCTTTTTCTCCTTCGTTCTTCCAAAAAACGGACCACATCAAAAAATTCCGGGTAACGGTAAAATTCTCTGTGTCCTGCCATCTGCTTGAGCTGGCTGACGCTCACCCATTTGATTTGGCTGACCTCTTCGGTCTGCAAAACGGCGTCTGCCGTGTCAAAATCCTGTTCGACCACAAAGTTTTCCGACAGCAGCTTGCCGCGCACCTTGCGGTTGAGTTTGTGGACCTGGGAGGGCAGGATGTGGATTCCAATTTCCTCGAGCGGTTCACGGATGCACGCCTGCTGGGAGCTTTCTCCTGCCAGCACACAGCCGCTGTGGGTCGCCCAGGTGCCCGGGAGGTCCTTTTTCAGGTCCGAGCGCTTCTGAATCAGAATCTCGTCTTTACTGTTGACAATCCACACGTCCACCACCATCACATACTGTCCGTCGGACAGCGGCTCTCCCCTTACAAAGGTTTTGCCTGTGCGGTTTCCGTAGATGTCGTAGATGTCGCAGACCTCGTTCTCCTGTTTTTCCCGAATGACGCCGGTATCATGGGTTTGCGTGTCCTCCATCGGCGCTCCCTCCCTCCTGACAGCAGATTTGCCAAAAAGCATTTAAAAAACAAAAAAGCTCCATCCCATCTTCTGGGATGAAGCAGATTCTATTCGCTCCACGGTTCCACCCGTATTATGCCCTGCCAACCAAAAGGCAAGCGGACATCTCTTTTTCGACCTGTAACGCTGTCGCTGCGTCGCATTTGGAGCAGGCTGCCCTTTTCATGCGCTCTCCGGGGTGGTACCGAACGGCGATCCGACGCGGGTGCTTTCAGCTGCATCCTGACGATGCTGCACCGTTCTCTGTTGCGCAAAATCCTGCCTGTCGGCTTCCCCTTCTACGATTTGTGGGATGTTCTTTTTTATTTTGCTTTCATGTTACCACCCAAACCCGTAAATGTCAACATAAATTTCTTGACAAGTCTTACTCTAACAGATAAAATAAATATATACCATTCATCTTTTGGAGAAAAGATGACGGTACCCCATGCGACAAAGCGGAGTGCGTTCCGCTTTTTTGGCTGCCTAATTTTTTCGATTGCAGCAGAATCCACCCTCTTTCAGAGTTTTTTCTCAAATCGAGATCGAATACACATTTTGAAAAGACCCCTTTTGATGCACGGCGTCTGTGCTGCCCATTTTTGTAGCATACGGCGTCCTGTCTGGAATTTGTTTTCTTTTTATGCCCATTTGTGATTGCAGATAGAAAAAGTCAATATCGAAACACAGGTCAATTCGCTTCTTTCTCCCCCTTTCCGCAGTTTTTGCCGGCGCTTGTCCGGTCGTTTGGGTCAGGGTGTTTTGAGGAATCACTCTGAGCGTGTCCTTTTTTATTTTACAAAGAAAAGGACGGGTTCGGATGTTTTGTTGTGTCTTAAAAAAATGGGCACCGATTTTCAAAATCACCCCCGGGCGGTGTGTCCGGCTCCGAGCAGATTTTGCTCACAAACGATAGAAGGAGGAATAACAGTTCCATGGACCCGATTTTTACTTATCTTGTCTGCATCCTGATTGCACTGGCAGCAGGCGCAGCGGTCGCATTCCCGCTGGGAATCCAGTACCGCAAAAAGGTGGCGGAAGCCGAACTTGGCACCGCTGAGGAGGAAGCAAAACGCATCATCAGCGACGCCATCAAGGACGCTGAGGTCAAGAAAAAAGAGGCGCTGGTGGAGGCAAAGGACGAAATCCACAAGCAGCGCACCGAGGCAGAAAAAGAGGTCAAAGAGCGCCGCAACGAGGTGCAGCGTTTAGAGCGCCGCATCCAGCAGAAGGAAGAATCCATCGACCGCAAGATGGACAATCTGGAGAAAAAAGAGGAAACCCTGCAAAATAAAATCAAAGAGGCAGAAGGTCGCCTGAAGGAAGCCAACGAAATCAAAGCCAGCCAGTTTGAAGCGCTGGAAAAAATCTCCGGCTACACCGCAGAGCAGGCAAAGGAATACCTGCTTTCCAATCTGGAGAATGAGCTGGTACACGAAAAGGCGGTCAAAATCAACCTCTACGAACAGAAGTTCAAGGATGAATCCGACCAGAAGGCAAAGGAAATCATTGCCACCGCTATCCAGAAATGTGCGTCCGACTATGTGGGCGAAGTGACTGTATCAGTCGTTCCGCTGCCAAATGATGAGATGAAGGGACGCATCATCGGTCGTGAAGGACGAAACATCCGCACACTGGAAACCCTGACCGGCGTCGACCTGATTATCGACGACACACCGGAGGCAATCACCCTGTCCAGCCACGATGCTGTTAAACGTGAGATTGCCCGCACCGCGCTGGAGCGCCTGATTCAGGACGGAAGAATCCATCCGGCACGCATCGAAGAAACGGTAGAAAAAGCACAGCGTGAAATCGAAAACAAAATCAAGCAGGACGGTGAGCGTGCGGTTCTGGAGACCAACGTTCACGGTATGCACCCGGATATGATCAAGCTGCTGGGTCGCATGAGATACCGTTCCAGCTACGGTCAGAACGTATTGCAGCACTCCATCGAGGTGGCTCATCTGGCAGGCGTAATGGCTGCCGAGCTGGGCGCAGATGTTGCTACTGCCAAACGTGCCGGTCTGATTCACGACATCGGCAAAGCCCTGACCCACGAAATCGAGGGCAGCCATGTCAAGATTGGCGTTGACCTTGCCAGAAAGTACAAGGAAAGCCCTGCTGTCATCCATGCCATTGAAGCGCATCATGGCGACGTAGAGCCAAAAACACTGGTTGCCTGCATCGTACAGGCTGCCGACGCCATCAGCGCAGCAAGACCCGGCGCAAGACGTGAGAACCTGGAAAACTACATCAAGCGTCTGGAAAAACTGGAGGAGATTGCAAACTCCTTTGACGGCGTTGAAAAATGCTTTGCTGTTCAGGCAGGTCGTGAAATCCGCATCATGGTTCGTCCTGAGGTCATCAGCGACGACCAGATGACCATTATCGCCCGCGACATCGTCAACAAGATTGAATCGGAGATGGAATATCCCGGTCAGATCAAGGTCAACATCATCCGCGAAAGCCGCGCTGTTGATTACGCAAAATAAAAATTCTTCTGTCGACCGCTGCCTTTGGGCAGCGGTCGATTTTTTGATACCAGTCTTGTAAATCAGGCATAAAAATTGGCACAGCAGGTTAAACCTGCTGTGCCAATTTTTAAAAAACAGCAAAAGGAGCCATCAAATATTTTCCAATTCTCTTTGTTTTTGCAGAGCAATCTCCTGATTCTGCAAAGCTGCCTGTGCATACCAATACTTTGCCTGTTGCATATCACGCTGTGTTCCTACTCCGTCTTCATAAAAAGATGCCAGATTGCATTGGGCATCGCGATCCCCATGCTGTGCAGAACGCTGTGTCCAGTAAAATGCCTGTTCAAAGTCCTGGTGAACCCCCAGCCCTTTCAAATAAAAATATCCAACCTGACATTCTGCCAATGGATACCCCTGCTTTGCTAACACAAGATGTCCGTTAAAACATTTTTCGTATTGCTGGGTGTTCCAGTACTCTTCAATCAAACGGTTACATTCTTCCAACTCAGGAGATGGCTTATAATACCCTGTCGCCATCGCTTCCACTTTCTTTCTGTTGCAAAAATTTGAGGCACTCGTACCAGAGGAAATGATTATTCTTTCATCTGGTACTGCTCGATCAGCTGCTGCATATGCTCTGCGCCGTTGACCAGAATAACCTGATCGTCCACCACCAGGCAAGGGATGCCCGCGCGATGCTGCTCACGAACCTCCTGCATTTCCGGTGCGGTGTCGCGAACCTTCAAAAAGCTCTTGAGTTTACCAACGCCTTCGCAGATGTCCACATACATATACTTAATGTTATTCTCTGAAAGAACCTCTTTCACCGGTGGGCAGCCGCCTCATGTGCCGGTGCCGAACAAAATAATCTTTCTCATAGCACTCTCTCCTTGATCATCGGTTGATATTCGATAGAAAAAATAGTTCATTTTCTTTTATTATATAGACTTTATCAATCGTTGTAAAGAGGATTTTAAACGGTTTTCCCGCTTCTCCCGCACAAAAACGACCGGCTTTGCTCGACACCGCTGCCGATTCAGAGTATAATGAAAGGGTAACTTTCCTGCTTTGGGCGGGAACAGGGTAAATCTATTGGAAGGGAAGGCTTTTTCCATGAACGAACGACTCAACTCCTTTTACAGGGAGCTAAAAGATAAAAAGGTGTCCTTCATCGGTTTGGGACGCAGCCACCGCGAACTGCTGGGAATGTTTGCTGCCAAGGGCGCACAGGTATCGCTGCGCGACAAACGCACCCGCGAGCAGATTGGAGAGGAAGCAGACCGTCTGGAGGCAATGGGCATCCGGCTGCTGCTGGGAGAAAAGTATCTGGAGGGACTGTGCAGCGAGGACCTGCTGCTGCGCACACCCGGAATGTACTACTTCCATCCCGCTTTGCAGCAGGCACGGCAGGCAGGCGTGGCGGTCACCAGCGAGATGGAGCTGTTTTTCGACCTGTGTCCCTGCAAAATCTATGCGGTCACCGGCTCGGATGGCAAGACGACCACCACCTCGGTGATTGCAGAGCTGCTGAAAAAGCAGGGCTATCGGGTCTTTTTAGGGGGCAACATCGGCTTCCCGCTGCTGCCGCGCATCGAGCAGATCGAGCCGCAGGACCGCGCTGTGGTGGAGCTTTCCAGCTTTCAGCTGATTTCCATGCGCCGTTCGCCCGATGTGGCTGTGGTCACCAACGTCACACCGAACCATCTGGATGTCCACAAGGATATGCAGGAATACATCGATGCCAAAAAGAACATCCTGCTGCATCAGGGCGGCATCAGCCGCACGGTGCTCAATGCAGATAACCCAATCACTGCCTCTTTCCTGCCGCTGGTGCGGGGAACCGCTGTCTTTTTCAGCCGCAAAACCGTCCCGACGCTGGGTGCTTATCTGGGCGAGGACGGAATGCTGTACTGCAACGACCGCAGCGGAACGACCCCTGTGCTGCCGATGGAGCAGATTCGCATTCCGGGCATCCACAATGTAGAAAACTATCTGGCTGCCATCAGCGCCGTATGGGGTGAGGTGGACTGCGAAAATATCGTACAGGTGGCACGACAGTTTGCCGGCGTGGAGCACCGCATCGAATTTGTGCGGGAGCTGGACGGCGTCAAATGGTACAACGACTCGATTGCCTCCAGCCCGACCCGCACCATCGCAGGACTTGATTCCTTCCACCAGAAGCTCATCCTGATTGCGGGCGGCTACGACAAAAAAATCCCCTTTGAGCCGCTTGCACCCAAAATCATCGAAAAGGTCAAAACCCTCATCCTGATGGGTGTGACCGCGCCGAAGATTGAAGCAGCTGTCACTGCCTGCGAAGGCTTTGACCCGCAGCAGCTGTGCATCCTGCACGCCAAAGATATGCAGCAGGCGGTCGAGCTTGCCCGCCAGTGCGCACAGCCGGGGGACATCGTTTCGCTGTCGCCTGCCTGCGCCAGCTTTGACCTCTACCCGGATTTTGAGGCAAGAGGCAGACACTTTAAGGAACTGGTTCATCAGCTGTAAGACAAGGGAGGCTTCTCCATGAACATTCAACTGAAAGCACGCACGCTGGAAAATGCGCTCACCTATTTTGAGCGCACCAAGGACCCCGACATCGAACGGATGTTTCCCCGCAGCGTGCTGACCCGTGAGCAGGCGATCGCCAACTTTCAGGCTTCGCTGCTGCCCGATGCCGACAGCTTTGGACAGACCATCTGGGCAGATGGCGAATATGTGGGGGACATCTGGTGCTTTTGTATCGACCGCAGCCAGCAGCCCAACGCCATGCTCAGTCTGTGCCTCTTTGCCAAGGAGCGGTGGGGACAGGGCATCGGCAGCCGGGCGGTGCAGCTCTTTTTGCCGATGGTGACCGAGCGGTTTCGTCTGCAAAGCATGGGCGCCTTTGTTTATTCCGACAATCTGCCCTCTCTGCACCTTCTGCAAAAGAATGGCTTTGTTGTGCAGGAACGATTTGTGGAGGACGGCAGGGAATCGGTCTATCTGGAGCGGTAAACGGTCGGCGCGAGAGAATGTATCAGAAAGGCTCCATTGGATAAAAACCTTTTTGTGCAGGGTACAGCATACAAACCACCCGAACGGGTCCCCAAAGCGGACAGGGGACCCAAAACAGAAGAAGGAGGAGGCTCATGTCCAGCATCACCAAGCAGGCTTTGGAGCACGCTTTAAAAAGTCTGCTGCTAAAAAAGCCCTTTCATAAAATCACCATCAACGACATCACTGAGGAGTGCGGTGTCAGCCGCATGACCTTCTACTACCACTTCAAGGACATTTATGACCTGGTGGAATGGTCCTGCATCGAGGATGCCGCCCGCGCCCTGGAAGGAAAAAAGAGCTATGACACCTGGCAGGAAGGGTTTTTGAATATCTTTTATGCCGTACTGGAAAATAAACCGTTTATCACCAACGTCTACCACAGTGTCAGCCGCGAGCAGGTAGAGCTGTACCTGTACAAGCTGGTACACGACCTGATCTACAATGTGGTGGAGGAAAAGGCGCAGGGACTGCACGTTCCCGAGGAGGACAAGGCGTTCATCGCCGATTTTTACAAGTACGCCTTTGTGGGAATCATGCTGGATTGGATTAAAAACGGCATGACCGAGCCACCCGAGCGAATCATCGAGCGTATCAGCATCCTCATTCAGGGGGACATTGCCCGCGCAGTGGGCAAATTCTGTACACCACCCATCAAATGATAAAAAATCAGATACTTTCGGCGCAGTGATAAAAATTTGGTCACTGCGCTTTTTTTGTTGATTGTGGGAATGATAAAAAGGCGGTATGATGACAGCATCAAGCAAACATCCACAACGGATCAACATGAAACGGAGGTATCCTGTATGTATTATTCCAGCGGTAACTATGAGGCATTTGCACACCCGAAAAAACCGGAAGGGGTTGAGCGCAAATCCGCTTATATCATCGGCACCGGTCTTGCAGCTTTGACTGCTGCCTGCTATCTGGTGCGTGACGGACAGATGCCCGGCAAACACGTACACATCTTTGAAAAAGACCCGGTTGCCGGCGGCGCCTGCGACGGTTACGAATTCCAAAATATCGGCTACGTCATGCGCGGCGGACGTGAGATGGACAACCACTTTGAGGTCATGTGGGATCTGTTCCGCTCGATTCCTTCCATTGAGACCGAAGGGGTCAGCGTACTGGACGAATACTACTGGCTCAACAAAAAGGACCCGAACTACTCTTTGATGAGAGCGACCCAGAACTGCGGCGAAAGCGCACACACCGACGGCAAGTTCGGTCTTTCCGATAAAGCGGCTATGGAGATCATGCGTCTGTTCTTCACACCGGATGAGCAGCTGTATGACAAACGCATCAATGAATTTTTTGACGATGAGGTATTCGACTCCAACTTCTGGCTGTACTGGCGCACCATGTTCGCCTTTGAAAACTGGCACAGCGCACTGGAGATGAAGCGATACATCCAGCGTTACATCCACCATGTCGGCGGTCTGCCGGACTTTCGGGCGTTGCGCTTTACCAAGTACAACCAGTACGAGTCGATGATTCTGCCGATGGTCAAATATCTGGAGAACTTTGGCGTACAGTTCCACTACAACACCAAGGTCACCGACATCCAGTTTGATATCCAGCCAAACCGCAAGGTAGCAAAACGCATCGAGCTGCTGGCAGACGGAAAGACCGAGCAGCTGGATTTGACCGAAAACGATCTGCTGTTCATCACCAACGGCGGCTGCGTAGAAAACTCCTCTCTGGGCTCCCAGAACGAACCTGCTGCCTTTAATACCGAGCTGAAAGCCGGCGGCGGCTGGGATCTGTGGCGCAGAATCGCTGCGCAGGACCCTTCCTTTGGCAATCCTGATAAATTCTGCTACGACCCGGAACAGTCCAACTGGATGAGTGCAACGGTCACCACCCTGGACGACAAGATTCCTCCGTATGTTCAGAAAATCTGCCAGCGCGACCCATTCAGCGGCAAGGTCGTCACCGGCGGTATCGTCACCGTCAAGGACTCCAACTGGCTGTTGAGCTGGACCTTTAACCGTCAGCCACAGTTTAGAAATCAGCCAAAGGGTCAGCTGGTCGGCTGGATTTACGGTCTGTTCAGCGACCGTCCCGGCAACTATGTCAAGAAAGCGATGCGCGACTGCACCGGCAAGGAAATCTGCATGGAGTGGCTGTACCACATGGGCGTGCCAGAGAATCAGATTGAAACGTTGGCAGAAAACAGCGCCAACACCGTTCCTTGCATGATGCCATATATCACCGCCTTCTTTATGCCGCGCACCGCAGGCGACCGCCCTGACATCGTACCGCAGGGCGCTGTCAACTTTGCCTTCATCGGTCAGTTTGCCGAAACGGTTCGCGACACCATCTTCACCACCGAATACTCGATGCGCACCGGCATGGAAGCTGTCTACACCCTGTTGGACATCGACCGCGGTGTGCCGGAGGTATGGGGCAGCGTCTATGATTTACGCGACCTGCTCAACGCCACCGTACAGCTGCGCGACGGCAAAAAAATCACCGAGATGGAGCTGGGCTTCAAGGAACGCCTTGCTCTCAAGGAAGTCCTCAAAAAGATTGAGGGCACTGACATCGAAAAACTTCTGAAAGAATATCATGTAATCTAACTCCCGTCACACAAGCAGAAAAAAGGACCTTCCCAGAGAGAAGGTCCTTTTTTCCTGCCTTTTTGTTATACAAAAAGTATTTTAGCTGACAAAAACAACAGAATCCCGCCTGTTTTTGTCGGAATACCGATTGAAAAGGGGAGCAATCCGCTGTATAATAAGGCGTACTGAAAAAGGGGGAAAAAGGATGGAAAATAATCATAAGGAATATCTGGAGTGCGAACGGCTCTGGGTGTTTGCTCTGCTGATCTTTGTCGGAGGTTTTTACGGGGTCTATACCTATCTGCTGCGGGGAGGGGTATTCTGCAACGCCCAGAGCGCCAACTTTGTACTGTTCGCCATCGAGCTGGGAAACTTTCACTGGTCTAAGGCTGCCTACTTCCTGATTCCGATGACCGCTTACATGGCAGGCGCATTTGTGTCCGAGGCGGTATCCATCAAGCTGACCCGCGTGAAGTTTCTGCGTTGGGAAACGGTGCTGGTTGCCATCGAAATTTTGTTCATCATCGTTCTGGGCTTCATCCCCGATTCTGCCCCCTTTCAAATCTCACAGATTGCCATTAACTTTATCTGCTCGATGCAATACAACACCTTCCGTCAGGCGGAAGGCATCCCGATGGCAACCACCTTCTGTACCAACCATGTGCGCCAGGTGGGCATCCATCTGCACTACTTTTTGACAAAGCGGGAGCTGACCTTCCTCAAACGCTCGCTGCGCCACCTGGGGATGCTGGGGATGTTTGTTCTCGGCGGGGTCATCGGTGTGTTTGCCTGCCACTGGATGGGCGGAAAAGCCATCTGGGGAGCCGCTGTGCCGATGCTGGTGCTGTTCATCAATCTGCTGCGTGCCGACTTGACGGTGGAAAAGGAACGGCTGCACACCCTGCCTCACGGGCACTAAGAAAAAACAAATTAAACACAAAAAACCTGACCTAAAAAGGTCAGGTTTTTTTAATCTGCCGAAAACCGACAAAATTATTCTTCTTCCGGCTGCATCGCCCTCTCGAGCAGCTGATTGATCTGTTCGTCCTGCTTGTCGCTGTCCTCCCGTGTCGATGGCTGTGCAGATTCCGGCAGGGAAGCGGTGTCTTCTGTTTCTTCCGGTTCCTCTGACTCCTCTTCCTTCTCGGTGACCGCGATGCCGATGATGCTGGTCTGGTCATCCACACGCATCACCTTGACGCCGCCCGCATAACGGGACTGCTTGGAAATCTGGTCCGCCGGGATGCGGATGATGATACCGCTGTCGGTAATCAGGATGATGTCGGTCTGATCGTCCACCATCTCAAAGCCGGCAACCGGTCCATTCTTATCGCAGTAGTAGTTGCGCAGACCCTTGCCGCCGCGGGTTTGCAGGCGGTATTCCCCGCTGTCGGTACGTCTGCCCAGACCGGACTGAGAAACCGTCAGGATGTCGCCTGCTGTTTCGTCCGGCGACAGGACGACCATTCCGACCACCTGGTCCTCGGCTTCCAGAGAGATTGCCTTGACGCCGCGCGCCGTTCTGCCCATCGAGCGGGCATCCTCCTCGTGGAAGCGGATGCTCATGCCCTGTCGGGTCGCCAGCACCACGTCGCTGTGACCGTCGGTAATCTTGACCCATGCCAGTTCGTCGCCCTCATCGAGGTTAATGGCAATCAGACCGCTCTTGCGCACATTGGTGTACGCATTGTACTCGGTACGCTTGATAACGCCGTTGCGGGTAACCATGACATAGTACCGATCCTCGGCGCTGATGTCCGAGGTCTTGATCACGCAGGTAATCTTCTCACCCTGTTCCAGCGGCAGGATGTTGACCACATTGGTGCCGCGGGAGGTACGGGAGCCTTCCGGTATCTCGTAGCCTTTGATGCGGTAGACCTTGCCCCTATTGGTGAAGAACATCAGATAGTCGTGGGTGGAGCAGGTGTAGATGTCGCTGACAAAGTCCTCGTCACGACGGGTCATGCCGCTGATTCCGCGTCCGCCGCGGCGCTGGGTCTTGTAGACATCCAGCGGCTGGCGTTTGAGGTAGCCAAAGTGGGTCAGGGTGACCACACATTCCTCCTGCGGGATGAGGTCTTCGATGTCCACCTCGCCTTCCACCGAGGCAATCTCGGTGCGGCGAGGGTCGTTGAATTTTTCTTTGATTTCCAGCAACTCCTGCTTAACGATTGCACGAACCCGCTTTTCGTCGGCGAGGATGGCGTTATATTCCGCAATCTTTGCGTGCAGCTCGTCGGTTTCTGCCTTGAGCTTTTCTCTTTCCATGCCAGCCAGACGTCCCAAAGGCATCTGGATGATTGCCTGTGCCTGGATGTCGTCCAGACCGAAGCGCTCCATCAGCACCTCTTTACCTTCCTGCGAGGTATAGTGGGAGCGGATGATTGAGATAACCTCGTCGATATAATCGAGAGCAATGACCAGTCCTTCCAGAATATGGGCGCGTTCCTTTGCCTTTTTCAGGTCAAAGATGGTCCTGCGGGTGATAATCTGTTCCTGGAACTTGATGTATTCTTCCAGCATCTGGCGCAGGGTCAGGGTCTTTGGCTCTCCGTTGACCAGAGCCAGCATGATGACACCGACGGTGTCCTGCAGCTGGGTGTAGGTGTACAGCTGATTGAGCACCAGCTGGGCGTTGGCATCGCGTTTGAGCTCGATGACAATTTTCATGCCCTTGCGGCTGGAGTCATCGCGGATGTAGCTGATCTGGTCGATTTTCTTTTCCTTGACCAGCTCGGCAATGCGCTCGATGAGCCGTGCCTTGTTGACCATGTACGGAATTTCGGTGACCACGATGCGCTCGCGTCCGTTTTTAAATTCCTCGATATTGGTTTTGGCGCGCAGAGTAATCTTGCCGCGTCCGGTCGCATACGCCGCACGGATACCCGAACGACCCATGATGATGCCGCCGGTCGGGAAATCTGGACCTTTGATGTGGGTCATCAGCTGCTTGAGCCCTGCATCCGGGTTGTCCAGCAGGCAGCAGACACCGTCGATGACTTCGCCCAGATTGTGCGGCGGGATGTTGGTCGCCATACCGACTGCGATACCGGTGGAACCGTTGACCAGCAGGTTTGGAAAACGGCTGGGCAGAACGGTCGGCTCCTTCAAACGGTCATCGTAGTTGGACTGAAAATCCACCGTTTCCTTGTCGATGTCGGTGAGCATCTGCATGGAAATCTTGCTCATCTTCGACTCGGTGTATCGGTAAGCTGCCGGCGGGTCACCGTCGATCGAACCGAAGTTGCCGTGACCGTGTACCAGCGGGTAACGCAGGGAAAAGTCCTGTGCCAAGCGCACCAGCGCATCGTAAACCGAAGCGTCGCCGTGCGGATGGTACTGACCCAGCACGTTACCGACCGTGTCAGCGCACTTGCGGAACTCTCTCTCCGGGTACAGTCCGTTTCCGTACATGGTGTACAGGATACGTCTGTGGACCGGTTTGAGACCGTCCCGAACGTCCGGCAGCGCACGGCTGGCAATGACCGACATGGAGTAATCCAGATAGGCATCCTTCATCTCCTGCTCAATATCCTTTTGAATCAGGTTTTCACCCGATGTGTTCATCTTGCTTCCTTCCTTTCCGCACCACAATTACTGTTTGGAACGCTGCTCATAGACAGCAGATGCCTTCTCTTTCATCAGGGAAACAAACTGTTCGGTCTGCTGCGGGTCCAGCACCGATTTGGGCAGAATGTAGACGTGGTTACCCTGATAGATGATGGAAAAGACCTTTTTAAGCTCATACAGGTGCGCTACCTCGTCGTAGGACACCTGTTTGTCGTTGAGATGAAAGCTGTTTTCCTCAAAAACAAGGCGCTGTTCCCCCTCGTCCTCAAAGGCTTTGGCAATATCCCGATTAAAACGCTGGCTTTTTTTCTTGATAAACAGTGCGACACCGCCCAGCAGCAGTGCAAACAAAAACATAAAACCGTTTTGTGTAGAGAAAAATCCAACCAACTGCACGCACATCAGCAGCACCAGCACCACAAAGAGCATCCTTGCCCGTTTTCCGGTGCCGTCCGCCTGGTCGGTCGCACACAGTCCGTCAAAAATATCCATAAACTTCGGGATAAAGGTGATGTTGAGCAGTCCCTGCTCCTGTGTGTCTTCTGCCGGCTCTTCCTCCCGGATTTCCCGGGAAATGTTTTCCCGGGAAATCATTTCCTCGGAAATATCCTGCGCCTGCTGTTCTTGTTTCTCATTTTCCTGCATGATGACCCTTACCTTCCTTCTCCGGCTGTATCCGACGATTTAAGGGTTTTAAACCCATCCACCTGTTCGCGGATCACCGCATCCGCCTGCTTGAGCGCCTCATCCGGTATGATGACCCTTCTGCCGTCCTTGACCTGCAAAATGATGGCGCTGCCAATCCGCTCGGCTCCGGTGATGTCCTGTGTCAGGATGGAGCTGCGGTGTTTGCCGTTGAGAAAGCAGACCAGCTTGTCCGGCTCAAAGGCATATTCCATCGGCTCAAGCAGGCTGGGGTCCTTCTTCAGCTCCCGCAGCACCGAGCGTTTGAGCGCAATGGGGAACATGACGAAATTATAAAACAGATTGAAAATCTGAAAAACAATCATCAAAATTCCGGCAATCAGGTAGATGTCCGACAGCCAGCCTTCGGTAAAGGTGCCTTTGTAGATGGCGACCAATCCCAGTATCGTGAACAGCACTGCCCACAAAATGGCACGTTTACGCCCTTTTTGAATCTGGTCCTGCGAGTGGGTCATTGCATAGTCCACATAATGCTGCTCGGTGAGCCGGATGGTCAGACGATGTTCAAAATCGTTGACTGACTGCTTTTGTGCCGACGCATTTGCTTTTTCTTTTTTCATGTCGATGTTCTCCTAAATATCCAGATTTCTTACAAAGCGGGCGTTCTGCTCGATAAACTCTCTTCTGGGGGCAACCTTATCTCCCATGAGGATATTGAAGATCTCGTCCGCGCGCTCGGCATCCGCCATCGTCACCTGAATCATGGTGCGGCGCTCGGGGTCCATGGTGGTTTCCCACAGCTGTTCGGCGTCCATTTCACCCAAACCTTTGTATCGCTGGATATTGACCTTGCCTCCGTCGGCGCCCAGCTCTGCAATATATTCGTCGCGCTGTGCATCCGAATACGCATAGCGGACCTTTTTACCGCGGGAGAGCTTAAAGAGCGGCGGCTGCGCCAGGTAGATGTGTCCCTGCTCAATCAGCGGACGCATAAAGCGGAAGAAGAAGGTCAGCAGCAGGGTGCGGATATGGGAGCCGTCGACATCGGCATCCGCCATGACGATGACCTTGCCGTAACGCAGCTTCTCCAAATCAATCTCATCGCCGACTCCGCAGCCGAGCGCTGTGATGACCGGCAGCAGCTTTTCGTTGGTATACACCTTATCCAGCTTGACGCGCTCGACGTTGAGCATCTTTCCCCACAGAGGAAGGATTGCCTGGAAGGAGCTGTCCCGTCCCTGTTTTGCCGAACCGCCTGCCGAGTCACCCTCGACGATATAGATTTCGGTGCGCACATTGTCGTGGTCGGAGCAGTCTGCCAGCTTACCCGGCAGGCTGACGCCCTCCAGAGCGGATTTTCTTTCCCTGGTGCGGTCTCTTGCCAGACGTGCCGCTTCTCTTGCCTGAGCGGCTGTCAGCGCCTTATCCATGATGGTGCGTGCGACCGCCGGATTTTCCTCGAAGTAGGTGCTCATCTTCTCGTAGGTGATGCGGTAGACCAGGGTGCGCATCTCGGTGTTGCCCAGCTTGGTCTTGGTCTGTCCTTCAAACTGTGCTTCCTCGAGCTTGACCGAGATGATTGCCGTCAGACCCTCCATGACGTCCTCTACGCTGTATTTATCGCTTTCTTTCTTAAAGATACCGCTCTTCTTTGCGTAGTCGTTAAAGGCTCTGAGAAGGGCTGTGCGGAAACCAATCTCGTGGGTACCGCCGTCTGCGGTGTGGATGTTGTTTGCAAAGGAGAGCAGGGTGGTGTTGTAGCTGTCGTTATATTGCAGCGCCACCTCGACGGTGGAATGCTCCCCGTCGCCCGAATAGTAGATGACATCCTCGTGCAGGACGTCCCAGATGTTCTTTTTGCGCTCGTGAATATAGTCCACAAAGCTGCGGATGCCGCCCTCATAGTGCAGCACCTCGCGGACCGGCTGTTCACCGCGCTCGTCGCTGAAGGTGATGTTGACCCCGCCGTTGAGGAACGCCTGCTCGCGCAGACGCTTGAGCAGCACGTCATAGTCGTATCGGGTGGTTTCGGTAAAAATCTCGGGGTCGGCTTTGAAAGCTACCTGAGAGCCTGTTTCGGTGGTCGGCTCGACCTTTTGCAGGTCGCAGACCGGCTTGCCATATTCAAAGCGCTGGTAGTAACGGTAGTGTCCGTCGCAGACTTCGACCTCCAGCCACTCGGACAGGGCGTTTACGACCGATGCACCAACACCGTGCAGACCGCCGGAAACCTTGTATCCGCCGCCGCCGAATTTGCCGCCTGCGTGCAGAACGGTAAAGACAACGGTGACCGCCGGGATACCCAGCTTTGGCTGGATGCCGACCGGAATTCCTCGACCGTTATCCTTGACACGGACGATGTCGCCCGGCAGCAGGTCCACCAGAATCTTGGTACAATGACCTGCAAGGACCTCGTCGATTGCATTGTCCACAATCTCATACACCAGATGATGCAGACCCTGTGGTCCGGTGGAACCGATGTACATACCGGGACGCTTGCGCACCGCGTCCAGTCCCTCCAGGACCTGAATATCACTGGCATCATACTTTTGTGTCATCTCCAGGTTTTTTTCAGGTGTGTTTTCCAAAATGTTTCCCCTCCATCGATTTTGATGAATCTTTTCCATTGAAAAACGGGCCGCCTTTTTCTTACACGACCCGCCCGCACAAGCAGGCGATCGAGCAGGAGCGATTTTTCCGTGGCAGCCCTGTATTTTTTCTTGTTTTGATACCCTTTTATTATACCATATTTTCCCTTGCTATTACAACTTATTTTATGGATTCTTTTCTTCTAATATGCGTTTTTTCAAAAAGTCCGGTTTTTCCGATAACAATCGGCTTTTTGCCTCTTTTAAAGGGAAAAGGGAGCACCCTTTGTTTTGCCGGGTGCTCCCTTTGTGTTTTCATTTGATTTTACATCAACCCCAATCGGTCGATAAAGCCGCTGCGTTTGCGCAGGGTGGAGCAGGAAATCTGTGAAATATACACGGTAATCCCGTCCTTTTCTCTGCACACGATGAAGGATTTGGGCAGCTCGGGGGAAACGGTAATGACCCGGTGCCTCTTTTCCTGCTCGCCCAAATACTCCTTGGTCAGCTTGGACACCGAGGTGTTTTCAATATCGAAGATCCCGATGATGTCGCTGCTGCGCACCACGACCTCTCCTCCCAAATGCAGGTACATCCCTTTTCCCCTCTTTCCTAAAATCGTTCGGTCCGAACCAGCTGACCCGCGTGCAGCAGAAAGCTGCTGCCGCCTTTGAGACCGCGAAAACTGGCATCGTCGCAGCAGGTGACAAAGACCTGCCGATTGTCCAGATGATTGAGCAGATAATCCCTTCTGCCTGCATCCAGTTCGCTCATAACGTCGTCCAGCAGCACCACAGGCGCTTCGCTGGTGACCTCCTCGACCATGCTGCACTCTGCCATCTTTAAAGCCAGTACACCGCTGCGCTGCTGTCCCTGGGAGCCGTACAAACGCATCGGCATCCCGTTGACCAGCAGTTCCAGGTCGTCCCGGTGCGGACCGCTCTGGGTGGCGCCGCGGATCATATCCTCCTGCCGCTCCCGGTGCAGCTGCTGCTGATAGTAGCTGCGCAGCTGATCCCGGGTGCAGTGGTGCGGTTCTTCGATTCCACACAGATAATGCAGGTCAAACTGTTCCCTGCCGGAGGAAATACCCTCATAGACCTGCGCTGCCAGCGGGCGGATGCGCTCCACATAGCGTGCGCGGCAAAAAGCGACCGCTGCTGCTGCGCGGGCAAGGTTCTCTTCCCAGATTTCCATCGTTTCCATCAGCTGCGGGTGCCGTTGTGCATCCTTTAGCAGGGTGTTGCGCTGCAAAAGGGTGCGCTGATATTCATGCAGGTAATGCCCGTAGCGCGGCATAATCTGACCGATGGCGGTGTCCAGAAACTTTCTGCGCAGCGCAGGACCCTCCCGCACCAGCGAAAGATGGGCAGGGGAAAAGACCACCGCATAGAACTGACCGGCAAGCTCTGCCGCGCTGTCCAAAGGGACCTCGTTGAGGTATACGGTCTTCGCTCGCTTTTCTCCGCGTGCATCCGGCTGATTCAGCTCAATGCTGGCTGTTTCCTCCCGCAGCGTGCTCTGAAACACAAGGTTTGTGCGGCATTGGTGCTCTCCAAAGCGAATCATCTCCCGGTCCTTGGCTCCGCGAAAGCTTTTTGCGCCGGTAAACATCCAGATTGCTTCGGTCAGATTGGTCTTTCCCTGTGCGTTTTCGCCGTGAATCACGTTGACATCCGGCGCTGCCTGCAAGGAAAGAGAAGCAATATTTCGAAAATTTTGCAGCTCGATGCTTTTGATCTTCACCGGCGCACCTCCTGTTTGCTATTCTTCTTCTGCTGCTACGGCTTCAAAACGCCATCCGTCCGCTTCCACAACGTCCCCCGGGCGGATCTTCTTACCGCGCATGGTGCAAACCTCTCCATTGACCTTTACCATGCCGGCAAGCACGATCTCTTTTGCCTGTCCGCCGGTATCGGTAAGACCTGCATACTTGATAAAGGAGTCCAATTTGATAAATTCGGTACGAATTACAATCTTTTCTGTTTTAGTCATCATTCTTCACCCTCACTGGCAGTACGAGGAAGAGGAAGCTTTCCCCTTCCAGCGGCATCACGCGCATCGGAGACAGCGCGCCGTTGATTTCCATTTTGATCATATCACAGTCGGACGCTTTGAGCGCATCCAACAGGTATTTGTTGTTAAAGCCCATGCTGACCGGCTCTCCGGTCATCTCGCACTCCACCTCATCGTGCGCTTTTCCCATGGTGGTCGAGCAGTTGAGCTGAACGGTCTGTTCCGTAACTGCCAGTCGGATCGGACTACGCAGACGGTCAGAGATGAGCAGCGAGGTCCTTTCCACCGCGTCGGTCAGACTGCGTGTGTTGACCTTGACGGTCGTCTTGCTCAATTTCGGGATGGCAGCGTTGTAATCGAGGAAATCGCCCTCCAGCAGGCGGGATACCACATAGTATCCTCCGATGCGGAAGACGATATGTTTGCTGGAAACCACCAGGTAAACCTCTTCCTCCTCTTCCTTGAGTAGCTTGGAAATTTCAGAGAGCGTCTTGCCCGGTACGATGAATTGGGTGGTCAGGTCGGATACGATCGGCTCACGGCGCAGCGCCAAACGGTAGCCGTCCACCGAAACCAAAGTGACGCAGGAATCCTTGATGTCAAACAGCGAGCCGGTATGGACCGGTTTCGAGTCGGTGGTCGCAATCGCAAAGAGGGTCTGGTCGATCATCGACTTGAGAACGCCCTGCTTGAGGACCAGATCGGATTGCTGCTGTACATTGGGCAGCTCCGGGTATTCCTCTGCGCTCAAGCCCGGGATGGTAAATTCCGATGCGCCGCCGCGGATGATGGCAAGGAACCGTTCATCCGAAAGGATGCTGACCGTTTCTCCGGGAATGCGTCGGATGATGTCCAGCAAAAGTCTGGCAGAAAGAACCAGTTCCCCTGCCTGTTCTGTTTTCGATTCAATGGTGGTGACGATCCCAAGCTCCAGGTCGTAGCCGGTCAACTGAAGGGTTCCGTCCTCTGCTTTGAGCAGGATTCCTTCCAGAGCTGGTATCGGGGATTTGGCGCAGACTGCGCGGGAAACATTTGACACTGCTTCTACCAGCAGGTCCTTTTGGCAGATGATTTTCATAGGGTAGGACATCCTCCTTTTTGATCTTATCAGACCTATTATATCATAATTTTAAAAAAGTTTCATTTTGACTTGCTTTAGAAGATTTATAAAAGGGAAATAAGGGTGTGTGTCTGGCAAAGACAGTAAAATAATTTGAATCGGAATATTTTTTCTGATTGCTTTGAGGGAAATGTGTTTTGTCTTTTTTGAGGAGATATGCGTATCCTGGTGGAGTGAAACAAGCAATGGAAGAGGATTTCAAAAGATGGATTTGCATAAAAGTAAAAATTGCAGGAAAGGAATAAAAGAAAGAGAAGTATAAAAATAGTAGTAGTAGTAGAGGCTGTGGATTTGTGAAAAAATCAAACAAATCGCACAAACACGCGAAAAAAAGAATTGCACTGGACGGGAAAGGCGGTTTTAAAAAATGTGAAAAAGTGAAGAGGGAAAAACAGTGCGGGTAAAGTGGTTGAAAAAATAGTGGAAACTGTTGAAAATGCGTGGAGATAGCGGTGAGATAACATGGAGGACAGGAACGAGAAACAGAAATATAGGGAATCTGTGAAAATAGAGAATGTGGAATTCGGGAAAAGGGAGGAGGGGACTCCTGAAAAAAGGGGCGAGGAACAATTTTTCCCCACCCCTAATCAAATTCCTGCCGGATGATTTTGTGGAAAAATCACTGCAGATTATGCGTCGCGGATATTTTTGATGATGTCCTCAACGGTTTCTTTATATTTAGTGTCCTGCTTCATGTTTTTGACCACCTGTCCGGTTGCATAAACAACGGTGGAGTGGTCTCTGCCGCCAAATTCATTTCCGATGGCTGCCATCGACATCTGGGTGATTTCGCGGATGACATACATGGCAATCTGACGGGCGTTGGAAATCTGGGAGGAGCGCTTGGAAGAACGGATGTCCTCGGCGCTGACTCCAAAGGTTCGGCCGACCTCAGAAATGATCCGTTCCACGGTGACGGGAATCGGCTGATTATCGGTCAGGATTTCGCGGATCGCACTTTGTGCAAGCAGGATGGATGGAGGGGTCTGTGCCAATTTATTGTAGGCGTTGAGCTTCTTGACGACCCCTTCCAGCTGGCGAATGTTATTTTTGACGTGGTTGGCAATGTATTCCTCCACGACGTTTGGAATCTCCAGGTCCAGCAATTCGGCTTTGCGCTTGATGATGGCAATCCGAGTTTCAAAATCCGGTGGCTGGATGTCGGCAATCAATCCCCATTCAAAGCGGGTGCGCAGACGTTCTTCCAGCGTTTTGATCTCCTTGGGAGGTCGGTCCGAAGTCAGAACAATCTGTTTGCCTGCCTGATACAGCGAATTGAAGGTGTGGAAAAATTCCTCCTGTGTGCTCTCCTTGCCGCCGATGAATTGGATGTCGTCGACCAGCAGAACGTCCGCCTGGCGGTATTTATCGTGAAATTCCTTGGTGGATTCGGCGCCGATTGCTGCAATCAGCTCATTGGTAAACTCTTCGCCTTTTACATAAATGACATTGGTGTTGGGGCGGTTTTCTTTGATTTCCGCAGCAATGGCATATAACAGATGGGTTTTGCCTAAGCCGGAACCGCCGTAGATGAACAGCGGGTTGTAGGCATTGGCAGGGTTCTGCGCAACGGCGCGGCAGGCTGCCTGTGCAAATTTGTTGGAGCTGCCTACAATAAAGGTGGAGAAGGTGTATTCATATTCTCCGCCCTGGCTGTTCATGTCGATCTCTTCCTGACTGTAGGAGGGCAAAACCGGAGAAGCAGAGGAGGTCTGCACCGAAGCGGTGCCCTCCGCCCGGTCGGATTGACCGGAGGTTTCACAGCGAATTTCGATCTGTACCGGAAAACCAACCACCGCTTCAAAGGCGCGGTTGAGCAGACCGAGGTACTTTTCTTCCACGATCTTCTTCATAAATTCAGCTTTGATGAACAGCACGGCGGTGTTTCCGTCGAAGCTTACCGGCTCCAGACTTTTGATCCAGACCTGATAGGCAATCTCCGACAGCTCATGTGAGTCGATCACATATTGTCGCGTGTATTCCTTGACCATTTCAAATAATTCCTTAAACGATTCCATAGCTCGGTCCCCTTCTTGATTGATCAAAACCGCGTCCTTCTGCAAAAAGCCTGTCCTTGCCGATGCTCCCAAATCACGGCAGGGATTCTTGGATGCAGGCGCAGATAGGAAAACCCCCGCCAAAACATTGCAGGGGGTGAATAAATATGCGGTTCTGTTTCACAGCCTTGAATTGGATTCCACAATCAATCCACAGACCCGCCAACAAACTTTCCGCATAGAGCGAATGGGTGGTTGGGAGATTGTGAAAATAAGTGGAAAGGATTTGGAAAACAATTTTTCAACGACTTTTACACACAATATTTTAACACAAAAAAGAGGGCGATTTCAAGAGCTTTCAACCGTTTTTAACGGGTAATCCTAAACAGATTACAGCGGAAATTTTTGGGAGTTTTTATGGACAGCGCCAAAAGCAGAAAACGGCAGGAAAGGAAAAACAGAAATCGGGACTGATCAAAATCGGAAAAAAGGGGGTGAAACACAGTCGTTTTATACCACCCTTGCAGCCGATGCACGGCAAAAAGGAGGGAAGAAAAGGGATGGAGAGAAAATATTTCGGAAATTTAAAGGGGAGAAACCCTGTGATTCTCTTGACTTTTGCGGCTTTTTTGTCTATAATTCTATTCTGTAAGGTTTCGTCTTGAAGGGAGGTCGAGAAGAATGATCAGAACCTATCAGCCAAAGAAGCTGCAGAGAAAGAAAGAGCACGGCTTCAGAAAGAGAATGGCTACCAAAAATGGCCGCAAAGTTCTCGCACGCAGAAGAGCAAAAGGCAGAAAGCAGCTGAGCTACTAATCGCTGTTTGACAAAGCAGACCGGAGCCGCCGGGCGGCACTGGTTGCATTTTTAGGGGAATGACGGTTTTTATAAACCGGTAGGAGACAGGGGCAGGCTCTGTTTATTCTGCCTTCCACCTTTCATTCCAGAATAAGCAGGCCACTTATCCCGATAAGTGGTCTTTCTTTTTATCTATTGCAGGATGGAGGAGACGCTTTGAATAAAAAGACTACCTTAAAGCTCAACAGAGATTTCCGGCGCCTTTATTATAAAGGAAGCAGCGCTGTCCATCCGTTGATCGTCACCTATGCCAGCAAAAATCGCCTGGGCTACAACCGCATCGGCATCACCGTCACCAAAAAAATCGGGAAGGCAGTCTGCCGCAATCGCTGTAAGAGGATCATACGAGCGGCGTTTGCTCAGGTGAACACCCAGATCGAGCAGGGATGGGATTTTGTGTTTGTTGCAAGGATGAAAACACCGCAGGCAAAGTCGACTGAACTGGAACCGGTCCTTAAAAAACAAATCCAGAGCCTTACAAGACCGGACAAGTCCAAAGCAAATGCCAATTCGGCAAAAGCAAAGGGACGATCACCCAAAAAGAATCTGCCCAAAGGGCAGAAGGCTTCCGAACACAGGGGAGCTGCAAGAGAACCATAAGGGAAAGACAAAGGATGTATTATAAGGAAGGAAAGCAGAGGGAGGCGTCGGCAGCATGATCAAACGACTGATGCTTTTGCTGATTCGCTTTTACCAAAAGGCGATCTCACCCCTTTTTCCGCCGCGGTGCCGCTTTTATCCGACCTGTTCCGCCTATGCCTTTACCGCCATCGAGCGGTTTGGCGCGCTGCGGGGCGGTTATCTTGCGCTGCGGCGCATCTTGAAATGTCACCCGTTTCACCCCGGAGGCTATGATCCGGTGCCCGAAAAATGGAGAGAGGACAGATAATACCGACCTTTACCAGAAATGTCCTGCTGGGCACAAAAGAAGTCGCGCTGTAAAAAAAGTTGCAGGCGCGCAGCATCCGTGCGAAAGGTTTTGCAGCATGGGTGCAGAATTGGAGGTTTTCGATGTATATTCTTGGTTACCCGCTAGGGCTTATTATGCGGCTGCTGTACAATCTGCTGCACAGCTACGGCTGGTCGCTGATCCTGTTTACCCTGTTAATCAAGCTGGTAATGGTGCCGCTGTCCATCAAGCAGCAGAAATCTTCTGCTAAGATTGCAGCAATCCAGCCGCAGATGCAGGAAATCCAGAAGATGTACGCAAAGAACCAGCAGAAGATGAATGAAGAGATGCAGAAGCTCTATGAGCGTGAGAAGTACAATCCGGCAGGCGGATGTCTCCCGATGCTGATCACCTTCCTGGTTTTGTTTGGACTCATCGACGTTATCTACAACCCGATGCGCCACATCCTGGGTATGAGCAACGAAGTGATTGCACAGGCAACAGAGATTCTCAAGGGCTTGGGAATCGCATTCAGCCAGTATTCGCCGCAGACGGCAATCATCTCTTCGGTACAGGCAAATCCTGAGGCATATTCCGCCATGGGAGCCGACTTTATCAACGCAGTTCAGTCGTTCAACCTGAACTTTTTAGGCATCAACCTGGGCGAAACACCTTCGTTTGGAATGAACGTTTTGATGCTGATCCCGATTCTGTCCGGTGTGACCGCCTTTGCAGTTTCCTGGATTTCGATGAAGATCAATCCGGCGGCAATGGAAGGTCCGGGAGCCGGCACCATGAAGGTCATGATGTTTGTTTCCCCGCTGATGTCGCTGTACATCGCATTCCAGGTGCCGGCAGGCGTTGGTATGTACTGGATTTTGTCCAACCTGTTTATGATGGGACAGACCTTGATCCTCAACAAGTTCTATAATCCGCGTGAGATGGCAGAAAAAGCCAAACGGGAAGCGGAAGAACGCAGAGAAAAGGAACGCCTGGAAAGAATTGAGGCAAAGAAAAAGGCGCGCAGCGGCGACGCACAGGCACAGGCGCGCGCAAAGAGTCAGAAAGAAATCAATCGTCAGAAGCTGGCAGCGGCAAGAAAGGCAGACGCAGAAAAATACGGCGATGTCTACACCGATGTGACCGACGACGATTTGGAATAAGGGTAGGATTTTTCACTGATTATCAGAGGAGGTGTCAGTTTGAAAGAGATCATTACAACCGGTAAAACGGTGGATCTTGCAATTGAAGAGGCGTGCAGACAGTTGCAGACGGCAAGGGAACAGGTAGAGTTTGAAATCATCGACCTGCCGAAAAAAGGATTGTTCGGACTGAAAACATATCCGGCAAAGGTCCGCGTTTTTGTAAAGGAAAATAAAGAGGAGATGGCAGTGGAATACATCACTGCTGTTCTGAAGGCGATGGGTGCGCAGGACTTTACCGCAGAGGCAAACCGCGACGGAGAGAACCTGAACATCACCCTGAAAGGCGACGATCTGGGCTTTGTAATCGGCAGACGCGGCGAAACCATCGACGCAATCCAGTATCTGGCAAGCCTGGCGGTCAACCGTCTGGACGGTGATTATATGAGAATCACCATCGACAGCGGCAACTTCCGTGAAAAACGGGAAAAGACCCTGGAATCGCTGGCAAGACGTCTGGCTCGCAACGTGGTCAAGAGCGGTCGCAGCATGACTTTGGAGCCGATGAACCCATACGAGAGAAGAATCATCCATGCAACGGTGGCAACCGTAGAGGGCGCTACCTCTTCCTCCATCGGAGAAGAGCCGAACAGAAGGGTCGTCATCAGCTCCACCAATCCGGTCAAAAAGTACAACAACAATTATAAGGGCAAGAAAAAGCCTTATAACAACGGAAAAGGCGGCTACCGCCAGAACTCCCGCCGTCCGCAGGGCGAAGGAAAGAACCAGGACGGTCAGGAAAAGAAACCGTATGTCTTCCGTCCAAACAACAACGGCAAGGACGAAGGCGGAGAAAACCGCAGACGTCCGCCAAGACAGAACTCCTATAACAAGGAAAGACGTTTTGAGGAAAAGCCGGCGGCATCCAACGAGAACATCCGCAGCGAGGTACCGCGCAGCACTGCTCCAAGCGAGGCGCAGGACAAGCCGTTGTACGCAAAGATTGATCTGGAATAAGCAAAAACAAGATAAAAAAACAGCAGCCATGCGGCTGCTGTTTTTTTATCTTGCAGGCAATTTTGTTTGCACGGCAGGAAAAGAGAAACAAAGGGAAAAAGACTGCATAAAAACTTTATTCTTTGCCGCTTTTTTGCTATAATATAAATACCTATGGATAAATTTGAGGGACCGCAGGGGATGCGGTCGGAATGTAGAATTGGTTTAGTGAGAAAGGAAGGACCGACCATGAACAGCACAATGGCTCAAGATACGATCGCGGCGATTTCCACGCCGGTTGCGGCAGGAGGAATCGGGATGGTGCGGGTGTCCGGTCCAGATGCCCTGAAGGTAGTGGACAGGGTATTTACAGCGGTTTCGGGCAAGAAGGCAAAGGATACGCCCGGGTACCGCGGTCTGTTTGGCAGAGTGCATGACGGGCAGGGGGAGATTGATGAAGCGGTGGTATTTGTTTACCGCGCACCCAAAAGCTACACCGGAGAGGATGTGGCAGAAATCTGCTGCCACGGCGGAATCTATCTGGTACAGCGCACCCTGAGAGCCTGTTTGAACGCAGGAGCCAGAGCAGCGCAGGCGGGGGAATTTACCCGTCGTGCGTTCCTCAACGGCAAAATGAACCTGACACAGGCGGAGGCGGTGGCAGACCTGATTGCCGCACAGGGTCAGCAGAGCGCACAGGCGGCGCTGCAAGCCCGCGACGGAGCCATCTTTCGGAGAATCCATCAGGTGGTGGAAAAGCTGCTGGGCGTTTCCTCTGCGCTGGCTGCGTGGGTGGACTATCCTGACGAGGACATCGACGAGGTTTCCGACGAAAATCTGCGCGCCAGTGTTTATGAAATCTGCGGGATGCTGGAAGGGATTTTAAAGGGATATGACAACGGCAGACTGTTGCGGGAAGGCATCAGCACCGTCATCGTCGGACGTCCCAACGTGGGAAAATCGACCTTGATGAACCTGCTCAGCGGGGAACAGAAGAGCATTGTGACCCAGATTCCGGGAACGACCCGCGACATTGTGGAGGACACCATCCGCTTAGGGGAGGTTGTGCTGCATTTAGCTGACACAGCGGGACTGCGGGACACCGATGACCCGGTGGAAAGGATGGGCGTGGAGCTTGCCAGAAAGCGCTTAAACAGCAGCTATCTGGTGCTGGCGGTGTTTGACAGCTCGGAGGAGCTTTCGGCGGCGGACCTGGAGCTGATTGAGAAAATCAAGGACCGTCCGGTGGTGGCAATCATCAACAAGAGCGACCTGCCGCGCAGAATCGACATCGAGAGGATACGGGAAAAGCTAGGACATCTGGTGCAGATTTCTGCCAGCGAGGGAGAAGGCGTACAGGCGCTGGAGCAGGAAATCTGCAGCCTGCTGAAGCTGGACCAGCTGGACAGCTCGGCGGGTGTGATTGCAAATGAACGTCAACGCAGCTGTGTGGAAGAAGCGTGGAAAACGATGGAGCAGGCAAAGCAGGCGCTGGACGGCGGAGAAACGCTGGATGCGGTGAATGTCTGCATCGACTCGGCAATCGACAGCCTGCTGGAGCTGACCGGTGAACGGGCATCCAATGCGGTCATCGACCAGGTCTTTGAACGCTTCTGTGTGGGAAAATAACCGGATGGAATTCCTGTAAGAGGAAACAACAGGAAAAGGTTTGTTGAATGAAGCGGCTGCTTGCCGGATTGATAAGCCCGAAAGGAAAAATTTCAACAGACTCTGACCGACTTTTATAAAATATCGTTAAGGAGAAGCAATCTATGGAATATTATATGGGGGAATATGAGGTTGCTGTCATCGGAGCGGGACACGCGGGCATCGAGGCAGCACTTGCTGCCGCTCGCCTGGGCGCAAAGACAGCAATCTTTACCATGTCCCTCGATGCAATCGGAAATATGCCCTGCAACCCGTCCATCGGAGGAACTGCCAAGGGACACTTGGTGCGGGAGATCGACGCGTTGGGTGGAGAGATGGGCAAGGCGGCGGATGCCACCTTTTTGCAGAGCCGGATGCTCAACAGGGGAAAAGGACCGGCGGTACACAGCCTGCGGGTGCAGTCCGACCGGGATGCCTACCATCGGGAGATGAAGCGCCGACTGGAGCAGCAGGAGGGACTGGACATTATCCAGGCACAGGTGTGCGACCTGCGCACCGACGAAACCGGAGCTATCCGCGAGCTGGTGACCCAGCTGGGCGCGGTGTATCAGGTGCAGACGGCAATCATCTGCTCGGGAACCTTCCTGCACGGCAGAATCTATGTTGGGGACGTTTCCTATGAGAGCGGACCGGATGGACTGCACGCAGCAGTCGGACTGAGCGAGGCGCTGGAGCGGTTGGGAATCGGGCTGCGCCGCTTTAAAACAGGAACGCCGGCGCGAGTCAGACGGGACAGCATCGACTATTCCCAGCTGGAGGTGCAGGCGGGGGATGAACCAATCATCCCGTTCTCCTTTGAGACACCGCGGGAAGGATTAAAAAATCAGGTGGTCTGCCACATCGCCTACACCAACGAAAAGACCCATGAAATCATCCGGCAGAATATCCATCGCTCGCCGCTGTACGGCGGAATGATTGAAGGGGTGGGTCCGCGGTACTGCCCGAGCATCGAGGACAAGGTGATGCGTTTTTCCGAGAAGCCGCGCCACCAGTCGTTTGTGGAGCCGGTTGGACTGGATACCGAGGAGATGTATTTGCAGGGGTTGTCCTCCTCCTTGCCGGAGGATGTGCAGCTGCAAATCTACCGCTCCATCAAAGGATTTGAAAATATTAAAATCATGCGAAATGCCTATGCCATCGAGTATGACTGCATCGACCCGCTGGATTTAAAGGCAACGCTGGAATTTATCAAGGTGCCGGGATTATACGGAGCAGGGCAGTTCAACGGAACCTCCGGTTATGAGGAGGCTGCGGCACAGGGACTGATTGCAGGCATCAACGCTGCACGCAGGGTGCAGGGCAAGGAACCGGTCATTTTGGACCGCGCTTCCAGCTATATCGGGACGCTGATCGACGATCTGGTCACCAAAGGCTGCTCGGACCCGTACCGGATGATGACCAGCCGTTCAGAGTACCGCCTGCTGCTGCGCCAGGACAACGCAGACCAGCGCTTGACACCATTGGGACACGAGCTGGGATTGATTGGGGAGGAACGCTGGCAGGCGTACCAGAACAAGCAGCAGCAGATTGCGCGGGAGAAAAAGCGAATTGAGAAGCTGACCTTTGGACCTTCGGAGGCGCTCAATCGGATGCTGGTGGAGAAGGGAACGGCTGCACTGGAAACCGGAGTCCATGCGTCCGACCTGATTCGCCGTCCGCAGCTGACCTATCAGGATTTGGCTCCGTTTGACACCGAGCGCCCGCTGCTTGCCGACGAGGTGACTGAGCAGGTGGAAATCCAAATCAAATATGAAGGCTACATCCAAAAGCAGCTGATGCAGGTCGAGCAGATGCGCAAGCTGGAAAGCCGTCTGCTGCCGGAGGACATCTGTTACGAGCAGGTGAGAGGACTGCGGTTGGAGGCAATCGAAAAATTGCAGCGGGTGCGCCCGTACAACATCGGACAGGCTTCCCGTATTTCAGGGGTCAGTCCGGCGGATATTTCGGTGCTGCTGATCTATCTGAGCAGCCGATGAGGGTAAACAAACAGCTTTTTTGATGTTTCATGTGAAACATTCTGTCGCGGCGGGTCAAAAGGACCGATTTGCCGCAGAAAGGATACAATTATGATCGATAAACAGCTGCTTTTGCAAGGCTGTGAACAATTTGAGATTGAGCTGTCGACACAGGCAGCCGAGCAGCTGGACACCTATGCACAGCTGCTGGTGGAGTGGAACGGGAAGATGAACCTGACCGCCATCACCGACCCGGAGGGCATCGTCTTTAAGCACTTTGTGGACAGCCTGCTGCTGCTAAAGGCGGTGGAGCTGCCGCAGGGGAGCAGTCTGATCGATGTGGGAGCCGGAGCAGGCTTTCCATCCATGCCGGTGAAGATTGCCCGACCAGATCTTGCGGTAACCATGCTGGACAGCTTACAGAAACGGCTGACCTTTTTGGAGGAGGTCGGCCGCCGGCTGGAACTGGATTGCACCTTCATCCACGCCCGCGCAGAGGATGGAGGACGGGAGAAAAAGCTGCGGGAGCGCTTTGACTTTGCGACTGCCCGCGCGGTGGCACACCTGCGGGAACTGGCAGAATACTGTCTGCCGTATGTCAAGGTGGGAGGATATTTTGTTGCACTCAAGGGTCCCGGCGCACAGGAGGAGATTGCGGAAAGCAAAAATGCCATTGCGACGATGGGCGGAAAGGTGGAGCAGGTGATGCAGTTCTGTCTGCCGGAAAACAGCACCAGAACGATTGTTGTCATCAGGAAAATATCGCAAACTCCGACATCCTTCCCCAGGACCGCCGCCAAAATGGCAAAAAAACCGATTGTATAAATCGAATCAAGAGCGGAAGAGTCGAAAGATGACGAACGAATTTTCTGGAAAACAGGAATATTCTGTGCTATGATAAAACCATGGATACGGGCAGCGGGCAAAACCGCCCGGCTCGGTCCATGCCTTTTCTATTCCTATTTTCCTTTCTTTTGCTCGGCGGGTGCGACGACCCAAAACGCACCTGCAAACTTTTCTGCTCCCATCATATCTCAAATGCCAAGACCCGAACGGAGCAAAACCGCTCCGTTCGGATTGGGATTTGGGAAGGAACAAAACAAGATTGAGGAGGTAAAGGCTGTTATGAAAGCACTGCTTACAAAACAAAAGATGATCAACAAGGTGATCTTGATCCCGGAATATAAAATCAAACCGAATCCTTATCAGCCAAGAAAGGTGTTCGATGAGGAAAAAATTGAACAGCTGGCAACCAGTATTGCACAGTACGGTCTGTTGCAGCCGATCACCGTCCTGCCGATGGAGGATGGAAACTATCAACTGGTGGCAGGGGAAAGAAGACTGCTGGCGTGCAGACGCTTGAAGATGCAGGAGGTTCCTGCCATTTTGACCAGCATGGACGAGGAGAGGAGCAGCGCACTGGCTCTGGTGGAAAATATCCAGCGCTGTGACTTGAACTACTTTGAGGAAGCAATGGCAATCCAGAAGCTGATGAAGATGGTCGGCTACACCCAGCAGGCGGTGGCGAAAAAGCTGGGAAAAAATCAATCGACCGTTGCCAACAAGCTGCGTCTGCTGCAATTTTCTGAGGAGGTCAGAGAAGCGATTCTGGAGGCTGGGCTAACAGAAAGACACGCCCGCGCGCTGTTGAACCTGAATGAACAGGGCGACGAGCTGCTGCTGGAGGCAATCCGAACCATTTCCGCCAAGGAGATGAACGTTTCCCAGACGGAAAAGTACATCGCACAGTTGCAGGGAAAAGAAGAAAAACCGAAGGAAAAAAGATTGTTTGTGGTGAAGGATCTGCGCATCTTTATCAACACCATCGACAAGGCGCTGGAAACGATGAAGCTGTCCGGCATCCAGGCACAGACCCAGATGCAGGAAGAGGAGGACGAGTTGGTTTACACCATCCGCATCCCGAAGGAAAGCGCTTATGGAAAGGACAAACAGTAACTCCTTAAAAATAAAAACACAAAAGGCTCCGCCATTCGGCGGAGCCTTTTGTGTTTGTGTTATGAATCTATAAAAGGGTGGTGGATGTCAAAAGGAGTTATTTTGGCTGGTAAACGGTGCCGACAAAGAGAGGTGCATTGTCGCCGGACTGGATGGAGAAGAGGAACGGACGGTCGAAGGACAGGTCGATTTCTTCTGCTTCATCGAGCAGCAACGACATCTCGCGAATGTCGATCTTGGTGTAGGCGGCAGCTTTGCAGCCGTTCTCGTCGATTTCCACATGGCTTTCCTGCTGCACGTTGGAAACGGCGATGTTTTCTTTGGAAATGCCGCTTAAATCGGAGGATTCGCTGAATAGTTCCTCAAGACCGAGCGACTGACAGAGCTTGTTGAGATTGAAATTGCTGTCAAAGCTGAATTTTGGCAGCTTGAGGTTGACTTTTGCCGATTTCTGTGTGGATTCTTCCGGGGAAGAGAGGATGGATTTTAACGCCTGCTCGTTGAGAAGGTCGTTGACCTGTTTTCCTTCCTTGGGGAGGACAAGGCGCATCGACTGCCCGCCGACAAAGCCAAGCTCAAACAGGATGTAATCCTCGGTTTCGTAGTAGGTGTGGTGGTCGAAAGTCTGGTTCATATAGGTAGTATCGACCTGACTGCCGTCGGCAAGGGTGAACTTTTCGGTGGTGTTGTTTGCCGCCTGGAAGGAATCGGACCAGGCACCTTCAAAGTACAGGGTGTTGATGAGCGAAAGGACCTGACTTGGGTCGGGAGAGAAGGTTGGGTTGAGAAGACCCGCAGTCTGCTCCGAAATCCATTTGGACATGGCATCCGCTGCCGACTGTTTGGAAAAGTCGACCGAGTAGGCGGAAGCGTAGAACTGCTCCGCGAGCTTTTTGGAAAATTCCTTCTGGAGCGGGAAATCCTCCTGTACCCAGATGGAGTTTGCCAACTTGAGGACATTGCCCTGCTCGGAAGAATAGTTGTAGTTATAGAATTTGTGGAACTGCTGGTTGGAGGAAGAAACGGTTTCGACCCCCAGCGCATCGGCAATCTGCTGTGCGGTCTGACCTTTTGCACCGTTTCCCAGCATAGCAAGGGCATAGGCAAAGCTGATGGGAGAATAGCTCTGATTTTTAGACTCACTGCTCAGCAGCAGGGAGGAGGTTTTGGCGCCAAACTCCTGAAGGCTCTGGATAAACTGAGGGTCTACCTCGTTTTTCTGCAAGTATTCGTATTTTTTCTCCCAATCGGTTGGGACTTGAGGCTGTTTGACTTTACTGATTGCTTGTTCCTCCTCTTTGCTGGTTGCAATCGGCATATTTTTATTGGAGAGGGTGCGGCGGGGACTGGATGCGCTGACCGAAGCAGCAAAAGAGAGAATCATGGCCGCACACAGGGCGATCGATAACATTTTTTTCATTCTTACAACCTCCTGTAAAAGAAAATAGGAATGATGTTTCATTTTGCGTCCCGGAGGGGACCTTCTATTCAATAGGTGTGCAGAAGAAGGAAATTTATTGCAGGCAAAATGATTTTATTTTTGCATGGCAAGCGTCGATGTTTCACATGAAACATCAAAAGAAGGCGAGCAAGGGAGAAGGATGTTTCACGTGAAACGAATTTTAGCAAAAATGAGGGGGATTGTGCAGGAAAACAGGATTCATTCTTCCTTTCATAGAGGATTTGTGATATAATCAAACTAAAAACAGCGGATATGCTGATACATACTGATGTATGCTGAAAGGAGGAGCTGCCTTCCCTGAGAGGGCATCGTCTTGAAATATGGGTAAAATTATTGCAGTTGCCAACCAGAAGGGTGGCGTGGGAAAAACCACGACGGTCATCAACCTGATGGCTGGACTTGGAAAAGCAGGAAAAAAATGTTTGCTTGTGGATGCCGACCCGCAGGGAAACTCCACCAGCGGCTTGGGAATCAACAAACGGGATGTCCGTCACTCCACCTATGACCTGTTGACACGGGAGGAAAGAGCGGCGGAAGCCATCCTTCATACAGAATATAAAAATGTAGATTTAATCCCGTCGAGCATGGAACTGGCGGCAGCGGAAATCGAACTGGTGGAATTGCAGGACAGAACGATGCAGCTGCGTCAGGCGCTGGTATCGGTCAAGGACGAGTATGATTATATTATGATTGACTGTCCGCCTTCGATGGGATTGACCACCCTGAACGCCTTTTCTGCCTGTGACAGCGTGATTATTCCAATCCAGTGTGAATATTATGCGCTGGAAGGATTGTCGCAGCTGATGTCTACCATCAAACAGGTCAAACGGCTGTACAATCCGGTGATCGAGCTGGAAGGGATTTTGCTGACCATGTATGACCGTCGTCTGAAGCTGACCGAGCAGGTGGAAGAGGAGGTCAAAAAGCATTTCCCGGACAAGGTGTATAAAACCATCATTCCGCGAAACGTCCGCCTGTCGGAGGCGCCCAGCTTTGGAATGCCTGCACTCTATTTTGACCCGCATTCCAGAGGCTCGAGAGCCTATCAGGAGCTGACAAAAGAGATTTTGAAGAAATACCGCAACCAGAAATAAGGAGGGGACGGACAGATGACAAGAGCAAGAAGGAGCGGACTTGGCAAAGGTCTGGATGCCTTATTTATGGACAACGACACCAACGATACCGGCGTAGTGACCCTGCGTTTGAGCCAGATCGAGCCAAACCGCGAGCAGCCGCGTAAGGTGTTCAATGAGGAAGCGCTCAACGAACTGGCAGATTCCATCCGCGAGCACGGCGTATTGCAGCCGCTGCTGGTCCGTCCGCTGCCGGGCGGTGTTTATCAGCTGGTGGCAGGAGAAAGACGCTGGAGAGCCAGCCGGATGGCAGGCTTGCAGGAGGTTCCGGTCGTCATCCGCGAGATGGATGAAGAACAGGCGATGGAGATTGCGCTGATTGAAAACCTGCAAAGGGAGGACCTCAACGCAATCGAGGAAGCCAGCGGATACAAGCTGCTGATGGAGCGGTACAACATGACACAGGAGCAGGTTGCCAAAAGGGTCGGAAAATCCCGACCGGCGATTGCCAATGCGCTGCGGCTGCTCAATCTGCCGGAGCCGGTGCTGGAAATGGTGGAGGAAGGGGAGGTTTCCCCCGGTCATGCACGCGCGCTGCTCTCCTTTGATGACCCGCAGCGGATGATGGATGTGGCACAGAAGGTACGGACCGGAAAATATTCGGTGCGCGACATCGAGCGGATGAGCAAAGAGCAAGAGGAGAAGGAGAAAAAATCTGCGGAGGAAAAGCCGCAGCTGTGGGGAGCGCAGGCTTCCATCTTCACCGAACTGGAGCTGGCGTTGACCAGCGAGCTGGGACGAAAGGTCAAGGTGGTGTGCAGCGGCAAGGACGCAGGAGGCAGTTTGCAGCTGCAATTTTTTGATGAAGAGGACCTGCGGCAGCTGGCACAGAAGCTGACCAAGGAGTAAAGAGATGGAGTATGAATATAAGGTCGTGCCTGTTCAGAACGAGGTGGGCTTTGATTTTAATAAGAAATGTGCCCGCATGGAGGAGCAGATGAACCGGCTGGGAAAAGAAGGCTGGAGATTTTGTGCCTTTGGCAATGGGGTCATGGTTTATCTTCGGGAGAAGCAACAGATAAAATAGCAACAAGATTTCAGAGGCGAAGCAGAAAAGACAGGCTTCGCCTCTTGGATTTATCAATTTCTCTCCATAATTTCATTATAATGAAATTATGGAGAGAAATGACTATAATCGCACAAAAAAGGAGGAAGCCTTTTGGAGGGAATCGATCAATTTGAACAGTCCTTTATCGTGGGACAATATGAATGTGACTGCAACGGAAGGATGAAAGCAGGTGCGCTGCTTTCGCAGACGCAGGCAATCAGCACCAACCATTGCAATGCCATCGGGTGGACAATCGAGCTGTACCGACGCACCCACACCGTTTTTCTGCTGGCAAAGACCTCTTTGGAGGTGTACGGTGAGATTCGTGTGGGAGATCATATCCACATGGTGACCCACCCATCCCGACCGAATCGGGCAATTTATAATCGTTACACTTCCTTCTATAACGAGAAGGGAGAGGAAGTGGCAGCGCAGGACAGCAAATGGGTGATGGTGGACACCGAAACCCGCAAGATCCTGCGGGAGCCTCCGGCAGAGATGAAGGTGCCGTTCCATCTGGATGCAGCCAAGGAGCATGATTTTTCTATCCCAAAGGTGCGGGATGCACAGCAGACTGCGACCGAGCGGGTGACCTATTCCCGTACCGATGACAACGGGCATTTGAACAACACCCATTATGCTGACATCATCCTGGATAACCTGCCGTTTTCTGCTACGGTGGACAGAAGGATGAAAAAGCTGGTCATCAACTACCACAGCGAGGCAAAGATGGGGGAGGAGCTGACCATTTTTACAAAGGAGTTTGAGGAGGAGCAGCAGCTAAAATATTATGTCAGCGGCAAGCTTCCTTCCGGCAAAACCTGTTTTGAAGGGCTGGCAGTTTTTGCGTAGTTAAAAAAGCCATCTTCCAGGCAAATCTTTGCCTGGAAGATGGCTTTTGATATAAAAGAAAGCAGGAAAATCTTTGAGGCGGTTTACAAAAAAATCTTTGTCGGAAAAATAAAAAAAGAAAAAATCAGAGAGAAAAAAGAGCTTTCCTGCCTTAAAGGCAGAAGCAAACAGGCAAAAAAGCGCATAACAAAGCCGTTTTTTGCAAAAAAAGAAAAAGAAAAAAATAAATATAATTTTTTTAAAAAAAGGTGTTGACAAATCAGAATTTGTATAGTATAATTTTGTTCGTTGGTTACGGCACTTCACTTCGCCGGTCAATCCAAAGATATGGCGGCATAGCTCAGCTGGCTAGAGCATTCGGTTCATACCCGAAGTGTCGATGGTTCAAATCCATTTGCCGCTACCACTGTTAAAATTCTGCGTTAGCAGATTTTATATAGGTCCGGCCCGTTGGTCAAGCGGTTAAGACACCGCCCTTTCACGGCGGTATCGCGAGTTCGATTCTCGCACGGGTCACCAGTAAAACGGATTCCGAATTTTCGGAATCCGTTTTTTTGCGTATCCCACTTTTTCGCAGTAATCAGTCAACCTTCGACGGAAGGGCAAAACTCGGAAAGAAACTTAAAAAAATACCCATATTTTTTTAAAACTCTGAGCGGGAATATCCTGTACACTAAAAGAAATGCGGACAAACAAGATAAAAGGAGATGATGGTTTGCTGGAAGTAACCAATCTGAGCAAACACTACGGGCAAAAGCAGGCAATCGACGGAATCAGCTTTTCCATCAGGCAGGGGGAGGCTGTGGGATTTTTAGGAGTCAACGGAGCGGGAAAAAGCACCACGATGAATATTCTGACCGGCTATCTTTCTGCCAGCGACGGAGAGGTGGTCATTGACGGGGTGGACATCCTGACCGAGCCGCTCAAAGCAAAGGCAAAAATCGGCTATCTGCCGGAGCAGCCGCCGCTGTATTTGGATATGAAGGTCATCGAGTACCTGCGGTTTTTGTACGAATTAAAAAAGGTGAAAAAAAATCCCAACATCCAAAAAACACAGCAGGAGTATCTGGAACAGATCATGGAGCTGGTGAAGATTAAAGAGGTGTCCGATCGGGTGATACGGAATCTTTCCAAGGGTTACCGCCAAAGAGTGGGATTGGCGCAAGCGTTGGTAGGCGACCCGCAGCTGCTGATTTTGGATGAGCCGACGGTGGGACTGGACCCGGCACAGATTATCGAAATCCGCCAGCTCATCCGCCAGCTTGCCAAAACCAGAACGGTGCTGCTGTCCTCCCACATCTTATCGGAGGTGCAGGCGGTGTGCGACCGCATCATTATCCTGCATCAAGGGCATATCGTCGCCGATGCAAGCCGGGAGGAACTGACCGGTCAAATGGGCGGGCAGATGCAGCTTCAGCTTGAGGTGGAAGGAAACAGCAAAACGATTCTGGAAACACTCGGAAAAATCAGCGGCATTGCAGAGGTACACCGGCAGGAAGAAAGGCAGTATATGGTTTGCCTGGAGGAAGGCGGCAAAAGTGAGGCGGTCCGTCGGGAAATTTTTAAAACCTTCAGCCGTCTGTTCGAGCGGGACGGCAGCTGCCTGCTGCTTTCGATGCAGGAAAAAGGTCGCACACTCGAGGAGGTCTTTATGCAGCTGACATCACAGGATGCTCCTGTGAGTGAGCAGGAACAGCCGCAGACGGAAAATGAATCAGAAGAAAAGGAGGCGAAAACCGATGGCAGCAATCTATAAGCGGGAGATGCACTCCTATCTGACCTCGGCGGTCGGTTATGTATTTTTGGCGGTGTTTTTTGCTATTTCCGGTTACTACTTTTTTGCCACCTCTCTGGTCAGCAATTCTACCGACCTGAGCTATGTTTTTTCCAACCTGTTTTCCATTGTCATCTTTTTAGTGCCGCTTCTGACGATGAAGCTGTTCAGCGAGGAACGAAAACAGCGGACGGAACAGCTTTTGTTTACAGCGCCGGTGCGTTTTACCGGGGTGGTGCTGGGGAAATTTTTCGCCAGCCTGACGATGTACCTCTTGGGGATGTCGGTCACGGTGGTCTATTTTCTGGTGATGTGTGCCTTTCGGATGCCGGATGCGGCAATATTTGTGGGAAACTTTCTGGGACTGCTGCTGCTGGGAGCGGCGCTGTGTGCCATCGGCATCTTTATTTCTTCTTTGACCGAGAGCCAGGTGATTGCGGCGGTAGGCTCGCTTGCCATCGGGATGTTTTTGCTGTTTGCCAACAGCTTTACACCGGTGGTGTCCAACCAGCTGCTCAACAAGGTGATGGATGCCATCTCCTTTTATGACCACTACCTGAGCTTTACCAGAGGACTGATTCATCTGTCCGACCTGACCTTTTTTATCAGTGTGACCGTTCTGTTTTTATTTTTGACCGTTCGGCATCTGGAACGCCGCAGGATTTCATAGGGAGGGGTGGACTGTATGAAAAAAGAAAAAGCCAATCGACCCAAACAGCCGATGAACCGAAGAAAAAAATATCTTCTGCTTTCGGGAACGACCACCTTTTTGATTGTGGCTGCACTGGTGCTGGTCAATCTGCTGACCATTTATATCACCGACCGTTACCCTGTCAGCATCGACTTGACGCCACAGAAGGTCTTTGGGCTGACCGAGCAGTCGAAGGAGTACCTGTCCAAGCTGGAGCAGCCGGTTTCCATCCAGGTGATGACCAACGAGGACACCTTTATTGCCAGTGGGGATTATTATGTGCAGGCAAATCAGGTGATTCAGGAGTATGAAAAATATTCCGACCAAATCTCGCTGGAATATGTGGACCTGCTGCAAAATCCCAGCCTTGCCTCACAGTATGAGGATGTGCAGATTGGGGACATCATCGTTTCCAGCGGCAACCGCACCCAGACGCTGACCGCCTATGACCTGTTCAACGTCGAATCCGGCTCCTACTATGGAAGCTACATCACCTCCTCCAAAGCGGAGCAGGCAATGACCTCTGCCATCCTGAATGTGACCTCCACCGAGCAAATCCAGGTGGCGCTGCTCAGCGGGCACGGGGAGCAGACGATGGAAGGCTTGAACCAGCTGCTGCAAAGCAACAACTTTTCGGTGACTACCATCAATCCTGCGGTGGAGGAAATCGGGGAAGAGGTGGACGTCCTGCTGTGGATTGCGCCCATCAACGACCCGGATGAGCAGGTGCTGGAGCGGCTGGAGAATTTTCTTTCACAGAATGAAGAAAAGACCCTGCTGTACTTTGCAGATACGACACAGCCGCAGCTGCCAAATCTGGAAAGCTTTTTGGAGCGGTGGGGAATAGGCGTGCAGGCAAGCTCAATCATCGAAACCGACAACCGGAAAATCATCAACATGAATCCCTACTTCTCCACCAGCCAGATCAGCAACCTGACTCTGACCGATACGATGACCGACACCAGCATCCCTATCACCATGCCGTTTGCCCGTCCGCTGGAGCAGGTGTTTGAGAGCAACATGGAAATCAGCACCACCACCCTGCTGCAATCGAGCGAGAGCGCATCGGTCATCCCGTATGGAATCAGCGAGGAGCAGCTGGAAAATTGGACGCCGCAGGAATATGGACCCTTCACGCTGGCAATCCTTTCCGAGAAGAGCTTTGAGGATGGAAAGTCCAGCCGGGTGGCAGCCTTTGGCTCGGCGGTGTCATTGAGTGATTCTCTGCTGAGCAGCGGTTCGTTCTGCAATTCGGACTACTACCTTTCGGTGCTGAACACCCTGACCCATCGGGAGAATGTCATCTCCATCCAGTCCAAGACACTGGGAGGGCAGGAGCTGGGACTGAACACCGCACAGGTCTTTCTTATTGGAAGCGGATTTATGATCGTTCTTCCAATCGTTACCCTGTGCTGTGGGCTTTACCTCTGGCTCAAGAGAAAAAATGCCTGATGGCGGAAAAGTGGAAAGGAAGGGACGCAGATGAAAAAGCAGATGATGGTCCTGTTGGGCAGTCTGGCGTTGGTGATTTTGTTGTCGGTGGTCCTGGTGGTTTTGATGACCCGCCCGCAGCAGGAGCAGCCGCAGGAATCCGGTCAGATCGACCAGCAGCAGGAGCTGGAACTGCTGTCGATGACGGTGGAGCAGATCAATACCATCTCGGTCAAAAATCCGGCGGGCGGGTTTGTCCTGGTCAATCAGGGAAGCGGATTTGTTGTGGAAGGCTATGAGGAGGTGGCGACCTCCGGCATCAACGTCAACAATCTGACAGCTAATTTTACCTCCCTTCAAGCAAAACGCCTGCTTCTTTCGCAGGAGGAGCTGACTTTGGGCAGTTCAAACGAACAGCTTGGGCAATACGGATTGGATAATCCACAGTACAGTATCCAAATCGTAACAACCGACGGCTGCACAGAAACGCTTTTACTGGGCAATCCGGCACCGGATGGCAGCAGCATCTATGCGCTGTATCAGGATTCAGTCTATCTGTTGGACGACCGGCTGTTGGACAGCGTATCAAAAGGCAGCCTCTCCTTTCTGGACAATCAAATCACCGACCTTGAGCCGGAGTATGAAAAAGCTATCATCACCCTGTCCGGCGCGGTGCGCTCCTCTCCGGTGACGCTGGAGATTCAGACAAAGGAGCAGACAACCGAGGAGGAAGAGGAACAGTCGGTGGTCCCTTCGACCGAAAAAATCTACACTCTAACCACTCCGCTGATTCAGACCATCAGCGCAGAATCAGCCGCGCAGGTGACCGAGGGATTGTTTTCTTTATATGGCAATTCGGTGATAGCAGTCAAGCCGACCGCACAGCAGATGGCGGAGTACCGGCTCGACGAGCCTTACTCGGTCGTTTCGATGCAGGTGGATGGCGTTCATGCCTTTACCTTGCGGACTTCGGAGCCGGATGCGAACAACTATGTTTATCTGATGCGGGATGGTTCGCCGCTGGTGTATCTGGTATCTGCCAGCCGTTTAAGTTGGCTGGAGGTGCAGGCAGAGCAGCTGACCCAAAGCATCTATCAGCCGTCGGAGCCGGAAGAGATTGCGCAGCTGCAAATCATCTCCCCACAGGGAAGCTATGATTTTGTGGTGGAGCCGGTCGAAGGAGAGGATGACGAGCAGGTCACCTGCAACGGTCAGCCGGTGGACCGGGAGCTGTTTGGCAAGCTGTATCAGACGGTGACCTCCATCCCGCCGGAGAGGATGAGCAACGGTCAGCCCGAACTGGAGCCTGCGCTGACCATGACCGTTTCCTATCGGGACAGCAGCCGACCGCAGGACCGATTTGAACTGATTCCAAACGGAAACGGTTCGGTCTACCTGCGGCTGAATGGAAAGATTCGCTATACCGCTTCGCAGCAGCTGGTCTATCAGATTTTGCAAAACTGCCAGAAGGTGCTGGAAGGAAAGGAAGTTTCTTCGCTGAGTTAAGCGTATCAAATGGGAAGAAAACAGGCGACCGATTTGGCTATCGGTCGCCTGTTTTTGCTATATTTCGTATAAATCAGATGCTATAATACAAAAAGGAAAGACAAGAATTATACAAAAACAAAATATTACAAGAAAATCAACAAAACGGATAATAAATTTGCATCTTTTTCTTTTCATAGCAGGACAAACTGTGGTATAGTGAAAACAAAGAACGCAGAGAGGATGAACGGATATGGACATGATGGAAACGCTGGCAAAGGAACTGTCGATTGGACGACAGCAGGCAGAAAGCGCGGTGCGGCTGTTGGATGAGGACAACACCATTCCTTTTATTGCGCGGTATCGCAAGGAGGTCACCGGCGGTCTGGATGACACCGTACTGCGTGCCCTGGAGGAGCGCCTGCGTTATCTGCGCAATCTGCAAAAACGCAGGGAGGAGGTGTTTTCCCTCATCCAGGCGAGCGGGAAGCTCAATGAGCAGCAGCTGCGCCAGGTCGAGGCAAACTTACAGCACGCCAACCTCCTTTCGGAGGTGGAGGACATCTACCGTCCCTACAAGCAGAAGAGAAAGACCCGCGCCTCGGCAGCAAGGGAGAAGGGGCTGGAGCCGTTGGCGCAGTTTTTGCAGGCACAGCGGCAGGGCAGCTTGTTGGAGCGGGAAGCACAAAGGTTTGTTGACCCGAAAAAAGGAGTGGAGGATGTGGCACAGGCAATCGCCGGTGCGCAGGACATCCTGGCAGAGCAGCTGAGCGATTCCCCGCAGATTCGGGCAAGAGTACGGGATTACCTGCAAAAAAATGCGCGGATTTCGACAACTATTGGTACAAAAGAAAGTAAGATATACAAAATGTACTCGGATTACAGCGAATCCATCGGGAAAATCCCTTCCCATCGGGTGCTTGCCATCGACCGCGGAGAACGGGAGGAGGCGCTGAAGGTCAGTCTGGAGGTGGATGCACAGGCTGCAATCCGTCTGCTGGAGCAGGAGCTGATTCAAAAAAATTCTCCGTTTGTAAAACAGCTGCGGGAGGTCTGTGAGGACAGCTATAAGCGGCTGCTGTTTCCGTCGCTGGAACGACAGCTGCGTGCACAGCTGACCGAGCGCGCTGATGCGCAAGCCATCGGGGTGTTTTCGGAAAACTTGAAAAATCTGCTGATGCAGCCGCCGGTCAAGGGAGCGGTGACGATGGGGTTTGACCCTGCCTATCGAACCGGATGCAAGATTGCAGTGGTGGACCCCACGGGAAAGGTGCTGGATACGACGGTGGTCTATCCGACTCCGCCGGCAAGCAGGACCGAAGAGGCAAAAAAGATACTCATGCAGCTGATTCAAAAGTATGGGGTGACGGTAATCGCTATTGGAAACGGGACCGCCAGCAAGGAGTCGGAAATCTTTGTGGCGCAGCTGCTGGGAGAGCTGAATCCCAAATTGCAGCACAAGGTATCCTACATGGTGGTCAGCGAGGCGGGAGCCTCGGTCTATTCGGCGTCCGAGCTGGGAGCAAAAGAGTTCCCGCAGTTTGACGTTTCCCTGCGCAGCGCAGTTTCCATTGCACGGCGGTTGCAGGACCCGCTGGCAGAGCTGGTGAAAATCGACCCGAAGTCGATTGGGGTCGGGCAGTATCAGCACGATATGCCGGCAAAGGAGATGGATGCCGCTTTGGGCGGCGTGGTGGAGGACTGCGTCAATCGGGTGGGTGTGGATTTGAACACCGCCAGCCAGTCGCTGTTGTCCTATGTGGCAGGTATCAACCAGACGGTAGCGAAAAACATCGTCAGCTACCGGGAGGAGAGCGGCAGCTTTACCAAGCGCAGCCAGCTGATGAAGGTGCCCAAATTGGGAAAGAAGGCATTTGAGCAGTGTGCGGGATTTTTGCGGGTGCCGGAGAGCGAAGAGCCACTCGACCGCACCGGTGTCCATCCCGAGAGCTATCCGGCTGCTCAAAAGCTGCTGACCCTGTGCGGCTATCAGACACAGGATTTGCTGGAAGGAAAGCTGGAGCAGCTGGCGCAGCGGGTGGCACAACTGGGACAGGCGAAGGTTGCACAGCGCATCGGAGTGGGAGAGCCGACCCTGCGGGATATGGTCGCCGAACTGAGCAAGCCGGGACGGGACCCCAGGGACGAGCTGCCAAAGCCGCTGCTGCGCACCGATGTGATGGAGATGAGCGACTTGAAGGAAGGGATGGTGCTGACCGGAACGGTGCGCAACGTCACCGACTTTGGGGCGTTTGTTGATATTGCCGTCCATGAGGACGGGCTGGTGCATATCTCGCAGATTTCCAAACGGCGCATCTCCCATCCGTCGCAGGTGCTCAAGGTCGGGGACATCGTGCAGGTAAAGGTGCTGGAGGTGGATTTGGAGCGCAGACGCATCTCATTGACAATGAAGGACCTGTAAAGAAAACGAACAGGACGGGAAAAAGGAGGGATTGCTTTTGACCACACAGCGTTTGCCACAGAGAGCGCTGCTGTACTGGCGCATCCGGTTGTTGATTGGCTGTCTGGTGCCGGCGCTGCTGGGCGGATTTTTATATTATACGGCGGCAAAGCTCTTTACCATCCTGACCCTGCTCTGGATGGCGGTGTTTGTGCTGCTGTGCTTTGTGTATTATCCGATGTATCATCGCTGTTACAGCTATTCGGTCGGCGGAAAGCAGATTCGGGTCAGCCGGGGAGTGATTTACAGCCAGACCGATGTGGTGTATGTCCGCAATTTGCAGTACACCACCCTGAGCCAAACACCGCTGCAACGGCTGATGGATTTGGCGACCCTGCGGCTGCACGCAGCAGGAGGGGTGGTGCAGCTGTACTGTATCCCATACGAGGAAGCAAGGCTGCTGCGCATACAGCTGGGGAAAAAGATGGAGGTGGAGTATGCAGCAGGCGACGACCATTAAGCGGTTCCGCTCCCATCCACTGTATATTGTCAGCATTTTGTGGAAGTATCTGTTTATCCTGTTGGTGCCGGTGATTCGAGGACTGTATTATGTAATCATCAACAGCTTTTCTTTGGAAAACGGGTTTCAGTTTGCGGTCAACATTTCGAATTGGGCAAAGGGAGCGTGGATGGACATTGCGTTCCTGTTGGCATTTTTGTCGCTGGGCATTCTGCTGTGGCTGAACTTTACCATCGAGGTGTCGGAGGAAGGATTGCTGATTCATCGCGGGGTGTTGAAACGGGAGGTTCGCTTTCTTCCGGTTTCCAGGTATAATTGCCTGAGCGTGGTGTCGCCGATGAGTGTGCGCCTTTTTGGGGGAGCGTATCTTCGGGTGGATACACCGGGAGGAGGGCTGAAACAGGCGGATTTGCTGATGATGCTGCGGACAAAAGATTGCAGACAGATCATCAAGCTGTTGCAGCTGCCGGAAAGTTTGGAGCAGCCTGCGCACACCAGAAGCTATACGCCAAAGAACCGCTATGTGTTTGTGCTGGCAATGGTGACCTCCAACTCCTTTGCGGGGGTTTTGTTGATTTCCACCTTCGTAACGCAGTCGGGCAACATTCTGGGAGAGCAGTTTTCCGAGATGCTGTATGGCACCTTTGAAAATGTGACCCGAACACTTGCTTTTGGGATACCGCCGGCTGCCTTTGCGCTGGCGTGTATTTTGTTTTTTGGTTATCTGTGTGCCTTTGTGGTCAGCCTGTCCCGACACGCAAACTTCCATGTGATTCGACGGAAAAATCTTCTGGAGGTGCGGGCAGGTCTGCTGACCAAGCGTTCTTACCGGATTGCAGCGGACAAGATTGCCTATCTGGATATTCGCCGGTCTCTGCTGACCTGTCTGCTGGGGGTATATTCTATTTTTCTGTCCACAGTGGGATATGGAAAATTTAAGGATGATGTGTCGGCATTGATTCCCTGTGTGCGAAAAAAACAGCTGGAGCGCAGCTTGCAGCTGCTGCTGCCCGAATATCATCTGTCCCAAAGGACAGCAAAGCCGAACCGTCTGCGTTCGGCGGGCAGGTATATCTGGCGGTCGGCAGCGCTGCTGGTATTGGTTTGGGTGGGACGTTGGCTGCTGCTGGGACTGTTCCCGAACTGGGAGCAGCTAATCCGCTGGGTCAGCTTTATGGCAAACTTTCCGCTGGTGTGGCTGCTGGTGGTCAAGGTCATCGACCTGTTTACAGCGGGTGTGTCCTATGAGCAGGGCTGTTATACCCTGCGGTATTCCAATGGCTTTTCTCTTCATCAGGTCATCATCCGACCGGACCGAATCGTAAAGCTCAAGGTGAGCCAAAGCATCTTTCAAAAAAGAAAGGGCAGATGTGATGTAAGGCTCTTTTCCTATGGGGAAGGAAGAAAGATTCATCACATCCGGGACTTGGAGCAAAAGCAGGTGGAGCAGCTGTTTGATTATAAGGAAGAATCTACCCAAAAGAAGAACAGCCAGGAGCCTTCTGAAAAATAAAGGGAGGGACATCCCGCTTGGGTTTGAAGGAAAAGGAGGAAAAGTCTCGTTTTCTTTTATAGACAGAAGGAGGGATGGACAGTGAAAGGAAAAGGACTAGTAGCAGCAGGGCTGATAGCCTGCTTGCTGACCGGATGTGTGAATTATGATGGCAGCCGAATCGGAAACGAAAGTCAGCTGTCGATGGAGTACCGCATCTTTAACGGAAGCGACCGGCAGGAGCTGTCCTTACAAGCAGGGGACATCATGCAGGGCAGCGTGGAAAGAAGGAAAGGAAACCTTCATGTCAGGCTGTGCAGGCAGGGGGAGAAGGAGCCGGTGTTCGAGATGGAAAATCCGGCGAGTGGTTCCTTTTCAGTCGAGATTGAAGAGGACGGCAGGTATGTTCTGTATATAGAAGGAAAAGGAGCTGCGGGAAGCTTTCAGTTTATCAAAGAGGAATAATCAGAAAAAAGAGGACTTTCGACCGAACGACGGCAGAAGGTCCTCTTTTTTGTAGGATGGAAGATGGAGCAGGAAATGGCTCAGGAGCAGAACAGGTGTTGCCCGATGCGGGTGATGACCGGACGGGAACGAATCCAGCGGTTGGAGGTCTTGTCGGGGTTGTAATAGTAGAGAGCGCCGCCGGTGGGGTCGGAGCCGTTGAGCGCATCCCGTGCAGCGCGACGGGCAGAGTCGGTGACCGCTTCGTTGATCTGACCATCGGTGATGGCGGTGAAGGCTCCGGGCTGGTAGACGACGCCGGAGATGCTGTCGGGGAAGGAGGAGGATTCCACCCGATTGAGGACAACGGCGCCGACAGCGACCTGACCGATATAAGGTTCTCCGCGGGCTTCGGCGGAGATGATGCGGGCAAGCAGTTCCAAATCGGCATTGGAAACCGATGCGCCGGAGGAAGAGGAGGAAATGCCAATCAACTCGAGCGTTTTCCGGTCGGCAACACCGGTAGCGGACAGACCGTGTTTTTGCTGGAAGCGTTTGACCGCTTCGGTGGTTTGGGAGCCGTAATAGCCGGTTACTTCGCCGGAGAAGTAACCCCAGGATTTGAGGCGGGTCTGTATTTTGGTGACCTCCTCTCCGCGGGAGCCATATTGGGACAGGACATCGACAGCAGGCTGTGAAGAGGATGAAAAAGGGGAAGTCTGGGAAAAAGCAAGACAGACGATGCAGAGGTTGATGAGCATCAGAGTTGCCAAGCGAATCAGATTGGATGCTTTTTCTCTGAAAATCATAAATATCTCTCCTTTGGGGATGATTGATGGATACAACCATTATTTTTTCCGTTTGTGGGGGATTTATCCGTTGATGGAAAAAGTTTTTGCAAAGCAGCAGGGGAACCGAGAAGGAGAGGAGGGCATAATGTAACAATAGAAATCGAAGAAGGGGTGGTTTTGATGGAATGGATTTGGATGCTGGGGATTCTCGCGGTCGCCATCGGCGCAACAGTTGGAGTGGAGTGGTATCAGAGAAGGTGCAGAAGAAGGCGGCGGGAATGGCAGATGGAGGACAAGGCGATTCGGTTCGGTGAGGAGGGATATATTGAAGGGGTGGTGCCGATTGGGAAGGTCAAGGCTTTGGCAAGGTTTTATCTAATGAAACATTCAGAAGAGGAATTGACGTTACAGCAGGCAGAAAAGCGAATAGAGGAGAGATTGCAGTGCTATATAAGAGAAGGAAAAGAGGAGTAAATTCTCTTAGGCAAAGACTTTTCTGCTGGATTTTCCTGATTTTTCAAAAAAAGTCAAAAAAAGATGAAAAAAGGTGTTGACAAAAGGAAGTTGGCGTGGTATTATAATTGAGCTGTCTGAGAGCGGCACGCCAGAGCGGTCCGATAGGATTCCAAACGGTGAGCCAGTCAGGAAAGTTCAAGAGGCTGAGCCAAAGCGGTTCAAAAAAATCTTGAAAAAAGTGCTTGACAAACTCAAAACGACATGCTATAATAAATAAGCTGTTTCGATGAAACGCATTGATACAGCGAAGCAAATTTGGTCCTTGAAAATTGAACAACATGATAAGCAAAAACAATCGTAAGATTGCAAAGAATCAAGTTAATTTCTTTGAAGCTTAATGTACTTTTACAAACGCAAGTGATTTCGTTTGGAGTAATAAGTTTCAAACTTTTTATATTAAGATTGTATTGACCGCAAGGTCATTATGATACCATAATATCTAAGAGTTTGATCCTGGCTCAGGACGAACGCTGGCGGCGCGCCTAACACATGCAAGTCGAACGGAGCTATGTTGAAAGCTTGCTGGATATATAGCTTAGTGGCGGACGGGTGAGTAACACGTGAGCAACCTGCCTTTCAGAGTGGAATAACGTTTGGAAACGAACGCTAATACCGCATAATGTCAGAGGACGGCATCGTTCTTTGACCAAAGATTTATCGCTGAAAGATGGGCTCGCGGCCGATTAGGTAGTTGGTGAGATAACAGCCCACCAAGCCGACGATCGGTAGCCGGACTGAGAGGTTGAACGGCCACATTGGGACTGAGACACGGCCCAGACTCCTACGGGAGGCAGCAGTGGGGGATATTGCACAATGGGGGAAACCCTGATGCAGCGACGCCGCGTGAGGGAAGACGGCCTTCGGGTTGTAAACCTCTGTCTTCGGGGACGAATAAATGACGGTACCCGAGGAGGAAGCCACGGCTAACTACGTGCCAGCAGCCGCGGTAATACGTAGGTGGCAAGCGTT
>CABUDL010000007.1 GCA_902490335.1 uncultured Clostridium sp.
TCTATTCTCTTAAATTTATGCTTTTTAACTTACATTTTTTAACATTTATTCTAGTTCTTACTCCCACTCCCACCCTGACCGGCTCGGTCCCTTGCAAAGAAACCATCTTTCCTTCCTATTGACTGCTCAAATCATCAAGACAAAAGTGCAGCGGCAGCAGAAATCTTTCTGCTGCCGCTGCACTCTCTATCTTACAGTCCAATGTAAAGGTAGGTTCTTCTATTACAGAACACGGATGTCGCCCGAGCGGCTGATAAATTCTCCTCGGATATACTTCTGTGGGTCGCTCTCCCACTCCACGCCGGAACCGTTCAGATTGACCTGCCCGTGGACATTGCTGTCCCCCGCAACGGTCCTGACCTTCGCCTGCAACTCCTTGCCCTTTCGTTCCAGGCGCAGGTCAATGTCACCGCTGCTGGTTTCAATGCGGCTGCTCTGCGCATAGTATTCTCCCTCCACATCGCCGCTGCTGCTGAGAATCTCCAGCTGCTCCACTTCGCTCCTCGACAGTTCCACATCGCCGCTGGAGGTTTCCACCCTCCAGTTTTCTCCGCGCACGCCGTTCAGCTCAATGTCACCGCTGCTGCTCTTGATTTCCACCTTCTGTCCGCCGATGTGCGTCAGTTCAATATCTCCGCTGACAACACGCATCAGCGCCTGCTGCACCTGACCGTCCTCCCAATCTATATCTCCGCTGCTGCTCTGCAAAACCATCTCTGCTGTATTGACCTGCCGAAGCTGAATGTCTCCGCTGCTCGCCTTGATAACCGACTCTTCCGCCACCATCTGTGCGATTTTGATATCCCCGCTCGTGCTTTCCAGTTCGACCGCGCGGCTGTTGAGTTTTTGTAGTTTCAAATCTCCGCTTGTCGTCTTGCCGCGCAAAAATTCGATTCTTTCCGGCAGTTCCACCAACAGCTTCTGTGTTGGAGTGTGCATCATCCGCAGCAGGGATGCCAAATTCAAAATCGGTTGTTTGCTCATCGGCTCCTTCTCGGTCAGCAGATAGGTGTCTCCCTGCACCTGCTCCTCCAGATACAGCGCAAGGTCCTCTCCGCTTTGCAGGCAGACGTGCAGCTCTCCGTCGGCGGAACGGGAAATCTCTGCATCCATCTCCCGCAGATTCAGCTGTACCTTGCTGATTCCGCTGTACTGCACCTGCTGCGGCTCAATGGCAGTCATTGGCTTCAAACCGGTTGCTTCCTCCTTCTTGCACTCCATCTCGTCGCCCATCTCCCGCAGCAACTCCTCGATGTCGCCCAATTCGCGGCAAATTTCTTCCTCGCTTCTGCCGTTCTTCAGCCCTGCCTCAAAATGCTCCTCATAGCTTTCCAGAATTTCCTGTACAAATCCCTGCTCATATCCTTCCAGCGCTCTGCTCAGCTGCTGCATATATTCTTGTTTTGTCATTGCTTTTCCTCCTTACCAAATCAATCGGTCGACCGCTGCTGTAAAATCCTTCCATTCGCTGCGCAGCGCCTGCTGATATTCCAACCCTTTTTCTGTCAGATGATAATACTTTCTTGCCGGACGTCCCTCGCTCTCCACCGAGTAAGTCTCCACATATTCGTCGTCCTTGAGCCGTTTGAGGATTAGGTACAGCGTGCCGGTTGCCAGCTCCATTTCCTGGGAAATAGTTTCCGTCAATTCATATCCGTACTTATCCGCCTTCTGCAACTGCGACAGTACACACAGTTCCAACGCTCCTTTTTTAAATTGGGTGTTCATCTGCTGCCTCCTTTCTCTCTTTCCTGTCTTGCTTTGTTGTATATATAATATCGCAATCTATTCTTTATTACAACATATAAAGCATACAAAGATATATGATTTTTTTATCCAATCTCTCCAAAAGCATAAAAAAACAGCCGTCCTAAGACAGCTGTTCCTCTTCTTTTTTGATTTCACACAAAGTATAGGATGGATTCTACTCTCTGTATTATCGCATCTCCCGCAGCCGGCGCTGTTGATACTTCACCGCAGCCATCGAGCCAATCTGCCGCAGCAACACTCCGTTGCGAAATCCTCCGTACACCCCGATGACCGGCGTGCCCTGCACCAGCTTGCCCGCCAGCGCTGCGCTGCACAGAGCGTGTGACGCCCGCTTCTTTGCCTGTTCGCGTGAGATGGACAGTTCTTCCCCTGTCCTTGCCTTCTGCCGAATCTCCTGCGCAATCCGGTCAGCATCCGCGCTCGCCTGTCTGCGCTGCTCCTCGTCACCCACCGCCGCACAAATCAGCAGCATCTGGTAAATTTGTTCCGGTTGGGTGTCGTACGGATACCCAAACCGCAGCGAGATTTCAAACAGCGTCTTAAACACCGCTCCCAAAAAGATGGGAACATCCGGCAGTCCGATGCCCAACGCGCCCATCAGTCCCCCCTGCACCGAAGAGAACGCCATGTTGGCTCCTGCGCGACCCGCCGCCTTGCAGCCCAGTTTGTACAGCTCCCAGCCGGACAGCGGCTTCTGCGCAAATTGCAGATAATCTTCCCGCAGCTTTTCCTCGCTGCACAGCTTGCCAATCCAGCGGCTGCCCTTCTCCAGCACCACCTCAAAGCTCTTCTCAAAGGCTTTTTCCAGCAGCTCGGTCGATTTCTCCGCCGCAGCCTGTGCGCCGTCCGAAAACTTTTCCGGCACCTTCTCCCGCAGCTTTTCGCGGATTGGCGCGGTCAGCTCGCCCGCCTTCTGCGCAATCAAAGAAGGTTTCTGCGGCTCCAGCAGCTTTTCTTCCTTTTTGTCCAGCTTTTTTAAGCAGCGCAGCTGCACCCTTTGTCTTCTTTTTTGTTCCCGGTCCATGCTGCGTGCCCCCTTATCCTCTCAATCGCCTATTCATTGAGCAGGATATACTCCTGCACCCGATGGCAAAGCTTCAGCTCCACATTGGCATCCAGATAGGTCCCGTCCTCGCGGTACTCCTCGGTGTAAACCTTGCCGGTCTGCCGAATCTCCCCAATCAGCCCGCTTTTGTCGTATGGAATCAACAGATGCAGATGCTGGTGGGTCTGCGGCAGATTCAGCGCGACCTTTTCCAGCAGCTTTTCCAGTCCCATGCCGGTTTTGGCAGAGATGGCTGCTGTCTTGCGGTCCAGGGTCAGCGGCAGCTCCGGCAGCTTGTCGCACTTGTTCAGCACCGTCAGCACCGGAACATTTTCCGCGCCCAGCTCTTTGAGCAGTCCGGTGGTGACCTCCAGCTGCTGGTCAAACTCCGGCGAGGAAACATCGCAGACGTTCAGCACAAGGTCCGCGTCGGCTGCCTCCTCCAAAGTGGAGTGGAACGCCTGCACCAGCTGGTGCGGCAGACGGCTGACCAGACCGACCGTATCAATCAGCATCACCCTGCGCCCGTCCGGCAGGTCGAGCGCGCGGGAGGTCGGGTCCAGCGTCGCAAACAGCATATCCTTTGCCAGTACGCCCGCATCGGTCAGGGTGTTGAGCAAGGTGGATTTGCCCACGTTGGTGTAGCCCACGATGGCAACCGTCACCACATCGTCCTTCTTTCTGCGCTGGCGCAGCAAGCCGCGGCGTTTTTCCAGCGCCTCCAGCTCTTCCTCCAGCGCGTGTATCCTGCGGCGGATGTGCCGGCGGTCGCTTTCCAGCTTGCTTTCGCCGGGACCGCGGGTGCCGATGCCGCCGCCCAGACGAGAAAGGCTGGTGCCCTGTCCTGCCAGCCGCGGCAGACGGTACTTCAGCTGCGCCAGCTCCACCTGTAACCTGCCCTCGCTGGTTTTTGCACGCTGGGCAAAGATGTCCAGAATCAGGGTGGTGCGGTCGATTACAGCCGCTCCCAGGGCGTTTTCCAGATTCTTCTGCTGGGCAGGCGAAAGCTCGTGGTCAAAGATGACCAGCTCCACCTGGCTGTTCTGCACAAATTCCGCCAGCTCCTCCACCCTGCCGCTGCCCATCAGGGTAGCCGGGTCGGGACGGTCCTTTTTCTGGATGACCCTGCCCATCACCTTGGCGCCCGCAGACTTTGCCAGCTCCTCCAGCTCATCCATCGAGCGCTGTGCATCATACTCTCCGGTATCAATGGCAGCCAGCACTGCCGTCTGCTCTTCCTGTTTGTTCTCGTACATTCTATGCCTCCCTGTCGTTTGGTATACCTTACTTGATTGCCTTGTCCATCGCCTTGACCAGCTGTCCCGACAGCTCCGCCGAAGCCTGCCGCGCCACCGAAATGATGGCGTACAGTCCCTTTTCCACATCCTGTGCGGTGCTCAAGCCAAAGTGGTTGCGGCTGCGCGCCTTGGAATATCGCCGAATCATCCGCTTGACCTGCTCGCTCTGGTCCTCGGTGAACGCCTGTTCGCCGCGGCGCAGCTGCTCGAGCACCTGTGCGCAGTCCTCCTTGAGCTGAGAAAGCTCCTCCAGCGCCTGTTTGCGAAAGCGGCTCACCATCTCCCGCTCGTCCTTGGGGTCCAAAAACTTCATCTCGACGATGGAAGCCTCTCCCCCCATCTCCAAAATCTTTGCCTGCAAATGTTTGAGCTTGGTATAGCTTTGACGGTTGTACGGCAGGATAGCAACACCCTGTTTAAAATATTCCGCGCCGTACTCCTTGAGCTTGCGCCAGATGTACACGCGGTTTTTGGACGGATTGACCGGCACACTGTACCCCAGCGCCAGCCAGCGGATCGGTTCTGCCATGCGGCACCCTCCCTTGCAACATCTATTACATTTATTTTACCTGTTCCCACCCATACAGTCAAGGGTTGAGCCGCACAAAAGCGGCGATAAAAAAAAGTCCCCTGCGGGTGGAGCCGCAGAGGACCGCCGCCGCTGTTGAGTGGCAGCAAAAATGATTTAGGATTCGCGGCGGTTCGGAGCTGTCCCCTCCCACCACGATAGGTGCAGGGAAGTTTCCCCACACCCCTCTTTGTGGAGCTATGCGCCCCACGCCCGCACTGACTTTTCTTATACGAGAAAAGTCAGCAAAAGCGTATGCAAGGGGACACCCCTTGCACAACCCCGAGGGGGGAACGTCACCGCTTTGCGGTGTCGACTTCCCCCACAGTGCCCTAAAGGGCACGTTCCCCCTTGCTGACGAAGAAACGACCCTAAGTGCAAAAGGGGAGCGTGACCGAAGGTCACTGCGGGGATAACGCCACAGTTACACTGTGTCGTGCCACAGCTATGCTGTGGCTGAAGGGGTGTGACGAAGTCACACCACGCCAAGGTAAAACCTTGGCGTTATCCCCCAGAGGAGATTTTCAAGAGGACCCTTCCTCTTGAAAACGCTTTTGGTTACTTTTATCGTTTCATAAAAGTAACAGATAAAGCGCCGCAGCTTTTGCTGCGGCAAGAGGAGAGTGGGGAAACTTCCCCGCAAAAGAGGTGCGGAGAAATTCTCTGCAAAACAAAAAACCAATCCGCAGAAAATGCGGATTGGTTTTTTGTTTTAGGAAGGGTGGTCCATTTCGATTGGTTGAAGCGCGAGCCGCTCATTTCGATAAAAAAAGAGCCTGGAACGCGAATTGCGTCCAGACTCAGTCTGGTGGAGACGATCGGGATCGAACCGACGACCTTTTGAATGCCATTCAAACGCGCTCCCAACTGCGCTACGCCCCCATATCAAATTTTACCTATTTATTATAACGGCTGAAAAAAACTTTGTCAAGGTGTTTTACAGAAAAAATTGCCCGACAGTGGCGGTGTGCCGCTAAAATGTGGTATAATCGTTGCAGAAGATTTTGGGAGGGGTTTTATTTTGCTCAGCTGGATTACAGAAAAACAGGACGTCTGGCAGCGCTTGCAAAGCTGCAACAAACCGGTGGTGGTGTATGGCATGGGGGACGGCGCGGTGAAAATTTTGCAGGTGATGCAGCGCTACGGGATTCGACCGGCGGCGATGTTTGCCAGCGACGATTTTGCACGCGGCAATTCCTTCATGGGATACACCGTTGGCAAGCTGCGCGACGTGCAGGCGGTGTATGACGACTTTATCATCGTGCTGGCGTTTGCCGTCCGCGACCTGCCCACCATCGAGCGCATCCGCGCCCTTTCGCAGCAGTACGAGCTGGTGGCTCCCGATGTGCCGGTGGCAGGGGTGGAGCTGTTCAACATGGAATTTGTCCGCAGCCACGAGCAGGACTTTTTGCAGGTTGAGCAGCTGCTTGCCGACGAGCAGTCCCGCAAGGTGCTGCACGATATGGTCAACTTTAAGCTAAGCGGCAAGCTGGAGTACCTGTTCGACTGCGAAACCGACCCGCAGGAGGCTTACGAAAATATTCTGCGCCCGACCCCGCGCGAGAGCTTTGCCGACCTTGGCGCCTACCGCGGGGATACCATCGCCGAGCTGATGCACTACGCCGGCGGCTGCGAGCGGGTGTTCGCCTTCGAGCCGGATGCCAAAACATACCCCAAGCTGCTGGCGGCGGTGGAACAGATGGGACTTGCCGACCGTGCCACCTGTGTGCAGCGCGCGGCATACTCCCACTGGGAGATGCTGGAGTTTGACAGCCGCGCGGGCAGGCAGTCGGCGCTGCGGGAGCCTTCGCTGGTGACCGGCGTGCAGGGTGCGGCAAAGGCAAAAATCCGCCAGGTGCAAGGGCAGGCGCTCGACGAGCTGGCGGGGGAGCATCCGGTGACCCTCATCAACATGGACGTCGAGGGAGCCGAGCGGCTTGCCTTGCAGGGCTGCCGGCAGGTCATCACCCGCGACCGCCCGAAGATGCTGATTGCCGCCTACCACCGCAGCGAGGACCTGTTTGCGCTGCCGCAGCAGATTGCAGCCATCCGTCCCGACTACCGCTTTTACCTGCGGCATTACCGATATATTCCCGCGTGGGACGTAAACCTTTACTGCGTGTAGATTTCTTTGGCGCAGTGCATAGTTTCGCAAAACACCGCCGGCAGAAAAATCAGACAAAAGGCAAAACATCCCCCGCCTTTATTGACAGAGCCTTGCCAAGTATAGTAAAATAATAAGATAGAAATGCAGACGCCCAGCGCATCCGAGCGCCTGTCAAACAACAGATGAACAGCAAGAGGAGTGTGAAGGTAATGCAGCAAAATCCGACCCAGGATATGCAGCCGCAGCTCAGCGCGGTTTGCAGCATGACCGGATATGGACGAGCCCGTCAGATGATTGGAAACAAGGAGATCACCGTCGAGCTGCGTTCGGTAAACCATCGTTTTCTGGAGTATTCCTCCCGTGTGCCGCGGGCATACGCCTATCTGGAAGATAAGCTGAAAAACCTTGTCAAAGGGTCGGTTTCCCGCGGCAAGGTGGACGTCACCTTGAGCGTGCAGACCATCAGCGGCACCGATGCCCAGGTGGTCATCAACCACGACCTTGCCCGCTCCTATCTGGAGGCGCTGCGCGACTTAGCAGAGGATCTGCAAATCAAAAATGATGTGAGCGTTTCGCAGATGGCACGCTTTTCCGACATCTTCAGCGTGGTGAAGGTGGAGGAGAACGAAGAGGAAATGTGGCAGGCAGTCCAGCAGGTTGCACAGCAGGCAGTCCAGAATTTTGTCGATATGCGCAGAGCAGAGGGCGAAAAGATGAAGCAGGACCTGCTCAATCGCCTGCAAACCATCGAGCAGCTGGTAGCGCGGGTGGAGGAGCTTTCGCCAAAGACGGTAGAAAACTACACCAAACGCCTGTATGCCAAATTGCAGGAGGTTTTGCAGAGCAATACAGTGGACGACCAGCGCGTCCTGACCGAGGCAGCGGTGTTTGCCGAAAAGATTGCCGTTGCAGAAGAAACCGTCCGTCTGGGCAGCCACATCCATCAGTTCCGTCAAATCCTCTCCTCCAGCGAGCCGGTAGGACGCAAGCTGGATTTTCTGGTGCAGGAATTTAACCGCGAGGCAAACACCATCGGCTCCAAGGCACAGGATTTGGAGATTGCAAGGATTGTAGTCGATTTAAAATCCGAGATTGAAAAGATTCGTGAGCAGATACAGAATATCGAGTAACAGGTTCCGGCTGTTTTGGAAAGGAAGAAAATAGGGATGAAGTTAATCAACATCGGTTTTGGAAACATGGTTTCTGCAAACCGTCTTGTGGCAATCGTCAGCCCGGAGTCTGCGCCTATCAAACGCATCATCTCCGATGCCAGGGAGCGCGGTGGTCTAATCGACGCAACCTATGGACGCAGGACCCGCGCAGTCATTATCACCGACAGCGACCATGTGATCCTGTCTGCGGTGCAGCCGGAAACGGTAGCAAACCGGCTCAACGATGACGACGATGAGGAGGAACTGGAAGAGGATGAATAGAGGACAGTTGATCGTGGTATCCGGTCCAAGCGGGGTCGGAAAAGGAACGGTACTGCAGCAGTATCTGGCAGGCAGACAGAATGTCGCTTATTCGGTATCTGCGACCACCCGCGCTCCGCGTCCCGGCGAAGAGGATGGGGTACATTATTTCTTTTTGAGCAAGGAGCAGTTTGAGCAAACGGCACAGTCGGGCGGTATGCTGGAATATGCCTGCTACAACGGCAACTATTACGGGACTCCAAAGGCAGCGGTGGAGCGCGAACGTCAGCAGGGAAACGACGTGATTTTGGAAATCGAGGTGCAGGGCGCCCTTCAGGTCAAAAAAAGCTGCCCGGACGCGCTGCTCATCTTTGTGGCACCGCCGAGCTTTGAACAGCTTGCCCAGCGGCTGCGCGGAAGGCAGACCGAGGACGAGCAGACGGTCAACAACCGTCTTGCCATTGCGCGAGGAGAGCTGGCGCAGGCACAGCAGTACGACTATATCGTCGTCAATGATACCGTTGAACAGGCGGTGGAGGACCTTGACTGCATCGTCAGGGCAAACCGCTTTCAAACCAATAATATGAAAGAATTTCTTGATGAGGTGAATCATAATGCTTAGACCAGCAATGTCACAGATTATTCGCGAGGGAGAAAGCTATTATGCGTTTGTCGTTGCAGTTGCAAGACACGCAAGGGAAATCGCTGACTATTGGGCAGACAACGGTCTGCCGATGGAGAAAAAACCGGTTACCGCTTCGCTGGAGGATTTTGCTTCCGGTAAGGTGCGCGTTCGGGATATGGTAAAAATCAAAGGTGTGGACGAGGAAGCCCAGACCAGAGCGTAAAATAAATAATTTGGCTACGGGCGGCACAGCAGAAACGCTGCGGAACAATCAGACGCAGACAGCGCATGCCGTCCGTCGTTTTTTGTGAGAAAATCTTTGCACAGACAGGAGGGGAAGCACAGTGGTGGCAGATGTGGTGGTGGAAAACGCCTCCTATTCCTTTGACATCCCCTTTTCCTATCGAGTGCCCGGCAGGATGGAAGGACAGATTCGACCCGGGTGCAGGGTGCTGGTCCCGTTTGGACGCTCCAACCGCTCCAAGCAGGGTCTGGTGCTGCGCGTGCAGCCGCAGGACCCGCAGTCCCAGCAGCTCAAGCCCATCAAGATGCTGCTGGACCAAAAGCCGCTGCTGGGGGAAGAACAGCTGTGGCTGCTGGAGCTGCTGCATCAGCGCACCTTTTGCACCTACTATGAAGGGCTGCGGGCGCTGGTGCCCAGCGGGCTGACCTTTCGCCTGAAGCTGATGTGTTCGCTGGGAGAAACAAGACCGCAGCAGCCAACCGACAAACAAAGGCAGCTGCTGGACTACCTGTCTGCAAAGAAAAAGCCGGTGGAGCTGGAGCATCTGCTCGAGCAGCTGGAACTGGAGCGGGGAGAAGCGGACTTTGAACAGCTGTTGGAGGAGGGTGCAATCCTGCTGACCGAGCAGGCGACCGAAAAAATTGCCGACAGCAAAGAGGTCATGGTGCGCAAAAGCGAGGACTGTGAGCAGAAGCTGGAAGGGGTCCGCCTGACGCCGGCAAGAAAAAAGGTGCTGGCACTCTTGGAGCAGACACCCTGCGCCTCCCTTAAAGAGCTGTGCTACTATGCAGGAACCACCCGACAGACGTTGGATAAGATGGAAAAAGCCGGACTGCTGTGCTACTACGGCAGGCAGGTGTTTCGCAGCCCGTATGCCGACAGAGAAGAGGAGAAGCCGACACCGGTCACCCTCAATCCCTCGCAGCAGCAGGCGTTGGACGGTCTGTGGGAACAGTGGCAGCGGGGAGAAGGCGCCGCCTTGCTGTACGGTGTGACCGGCAGCGGAAAAAGCCAGGTCTACCTAAAATTGGCAGAACAGGTGCGCGCACAGGGCAAAGGGGTCATCATTCTGGTGCCGGAAATTTCCCTCACGCCACAGACGGTCCGGCTGTTCCGCAGCCGATTTGGTCAACGGGTGGCAGTGCTGCACAGCGGACTGACCATGGCAGAGCGCGCCGACGAGTACCGGCGCATCCAGCAGGGCTTGGCAGATGTGGTGGTGGGTACCCGCTCGGCGGTGTTTGCGCCGCTGGAAAACATCGGGCTGATTGTCATTGACGAGGAGCAGGAGGGAGCCTATGCTTCCCAGCAGTCTCCGCGGTATCACGCGCGGGACATCGCCCGTGCGCGCTGTCACCGCCATCAGGCGCTGCTGCTGCTGGCATCGGCGACCCCATCGGTGGAAACCTTCTATCAGGCACAGCGCGGGCGCATCCGGCTGTATACCCTGACCCATCGGTATCTGGGGAACCAGCTGCCAAAGGTGCAGATTGTCGATTCCACCCAAAGCTACGGCTTTGACATCAGTCAGGAGCTGACCGCCGAACTGATGGACAATCTCAAGGCGGGACAGCAGAGCATCCTGCTGCTCAACCGGCGTGGCTACCATACAGCGGTGCGCTGCAACAGCTGTCAGGAGGTGGTCAAGTGCCCCAACTGCTCGGTGGCTTTGACCTACCACAGTGCCAACCACCGGCTGATGTGCCACTACTGCGGCTATTCCCGCGATTTGGACCAGGATTGTCCCAACTGCGGCAGCAAGCTCATCAGCTACACCGGCAGCGGGACCCAGCGCATCGAGGATGAACTGCACCGCCTGTTTCCGCAGGCAAAGATTTTGCGGATGGATTTGGACACCACCATGTCCCGTATGTCGCACGAAACCAAGTTTGGAGAGTTTGCACAGGGCAAGTATCAAATCATGGTGGGGACTCAGATGGTCGCCAAAGGACTCAACTTCCCGGATGTGACGCTGGTGGGTGTGCTGGGAGCGGACCAGTCAATTTTTTCGCAGGATTTTCGTGGGTGTGAACGGGCGTTTTCGCTGCTGACCCAGGTGGTCGGTCGGTGCGGACGCGGCAAGCTGCCGGGCAGGGCGCTGATTCAGACCGGCGTGCCGCAGCATCCGGTCATTTTGCAGGCGGCAAGGCAGGATTACGACAGCTTTTATGCCGACGAAATCAAAAGCAGGAAGCTGGGACTCTACCCGCCGTTTTGCACCCTTTGCCAGGTGGGATTTTCCGGGGAACAGGAAGAAAAGGTGTGCGCGGCGGCGATGTGGTTTGCCAAGCACTTTGGGCAGAAGGCAAAAAAGGATTACCCGGATCTGCCGCTGCGGCTGATGAATCCCTGCGAGATGGCTTTGGCAAGAATCGCAGGAAAGTATCGCTACGGAGTGATGATCAAGTGTCGGATGAGCGAGCGTTTTTCCCGCTTGATGTGGGAGATGCTGCGGGCGTTCGACAGTGAAAAAAATAACCGCTCGGTCCACATCTGGGTGGATATGAACGGAAACGACCTTTAATATACAAAAGATGATAGAGTGAAAGGATGTTTAACAAGATGGCAATTCGTAATATTGTAAAAGATACTGATGGATATGATACCCTGCATAAAAAATGCCGTCCGGTCACAGACTTTAATCAGAAGCTGTGGGATTTGCTGGACGATATGGCACAGACAATGTACAAAGCACAGGGTGTAGGACTGGCAGGTCCGCAGGTCGGAATGCTCAGACGGGTGTTTGTCATCGACGTAGGAGAGGGGATTCTGGAGTTTGTCAACCCGGAGATTCTGGAAACCTCCGGCACTCAGGAGGGAGCAGAGGGCTGCCTTTCCTTCCCAGGCGAATACGGTATGGTAGAAAGACCCAACCATGTCAAGGTCCGCGCACAGAACCGCATGGGCGAATGGTTTGAGCTGGAGGGCGAGGAGCTGCTTGCACGCGCCATCTGCCACGAGAACGACCATCTGGACGGCGTGGTCTTTAAAGACCGGATGTCCCGCCTGCTGACCGAAGAGGAACTGGCGGACTAAGGACAAGGGAGGCAAAACAGCATGAGGATTGTATTTATGGGGACGCCGGAGTTTGCAGCTGCCTCTCTTGAGCAGCTGCTGACCACCCGGCACGAGGTCGTGGGTGTGTTCACCCAGCCGGATAAGCCAAAGGGCAGAGGCTACAAGCTGGTGCCGCCGCCGGTCAAGGAGCTGGCACTGGCACACAATATCCCGGTGTTCCAGCCGCAGAAGATGCGCGACGGGCAGGCGCTGGAAATTTTGCAGCAGCTGCAGCCGGAGCTGATTGCGGTGGTTGCTTATGGAAAACTGCTGCCAAAGGAAATTTTGGAGCTGCCAAAGTACGGCTGCATCAACGTACACGGCTCGCTGCTGCCAAAATACCGCGGTGCGGGTCCGATTCAGTGGAGCATCATCGACGGAGAAAAAACGACCGGTGTCACCACCATGTACATGGGCGAGGGACTGGACACCGGCGACATGATTTTAAAGAAGGAAACCCCCATCGGGGAAAACGAAACCTATGGGGAGCTGCACGACCGGCTGGCAGTCATCGGTGCGCAGGCACTGGTGGAAACGGTCGAGCTGCTTGAGCAGGGCAAGGCGCCGCGCGAAAAACAGGACGACGCTCTTTCCTGCTATGCGCCGATGCTGGACAAAAAGATTGCAAAGCTGGACTTTACACAGCCGGCAACCAAGCTGCATGACCTGATTCGAGGATTATCACCATGGCCGGTTGCCCATACTACCTTTGAGGGCAAGCTGCTCAAGGTTCACCGCGCGGTGGTTGCGCAGGCACAGGGCGACTGCGGACCGGCAGGAAAGGTACTCGACAGCAAGAAGCTGATCGTTGCCTGCGGCAGCGGTGCGCTCGAGTTGCAGCAGGTGCAGCTGGAGGGCGGAAAACGCATCAGCGGCGAGGATTTTATGCGCGGCAGAAAGGCGCAGCAGCTGGGCGAGTAATTTACTAAAGCGGTATATACTCTTCATAACTGATTCAAATTTGTCCCATATAATGGAAGAATGGATTTCCCTTTGCTTTTTTAAGGGAGAGAACATGAGAATAATTGAAGAGAGGGAACGACCATGTTTTATTACTATTTTGACCGTTACTATTGGATTCTGATTGTACCGGCGATGCTGTTTGCCATGTGGGCACAGACCAAGGTCAACAGCACCTACAACCGGTACAACCGGGTGTACAGCGCAAGGGGAATGAGCGCCGCGCAGGTCTGCCGGCAGATTTTGGATGAAAACGGATTGTTCCATATCCGTATCGAGCGCATCTCGGGCAAGCTGACCGACCATTATGACCCGAAAGCAGGTGTCATCCGCCTGTCGGACAGCGTCTATGCCAGCAGCTCGGTGGCAGCCATCGGTGTGGCAGCGCACGAAGCAGGGCACGCAGTCCAGTACGCGGTGGGATATGTCCCCATCAAGGTGAGAAATGCGGTCATCCCGCTCAGCCAGTTCGGTTCCTCGCTTTCCATGCCGGTGCTGCTGATTGGTCTGCTGTTTAACCAGGGCATCCTGGTGCAGCTGGGCATCGTGCTGTTTTCCACCGTCGCACTGTTTCAGCTGATTACCCTGCCGGTGGAGTTTGATGCAAGCTCCCGCGCACTCAAGACGCTGGAGGGCTATCAGCTGCTGGATTCGCAGGAAACCCAGATGGCGGGCAAGGTGCTTAAAGCGGCGGCTTTGACCTATGTGGCAGCGCTGCTGTCCAGCTTGGCACAGCTGTTCCGCCTGATTATGCTGTACGGCAGAAGAAACGACGACTAACCAACCATAAGGGTGCAGGATGCACCGGACAGGATATACACAAACACAGAGATTGCAGACAGAAAGGATATTCCACTATGCCGGAGATGACAGCCAGACAAGCAGCGGTGCAGGCGCTGATGCGGGTAAACCACGAGGGAGGATACTCCAACTTGGTACTAAACGAAACGCTGAAAAAAGCACAGCTTTCCCAGACCGATGCGGCATTTGCCAGCAAGCTGTTCTACGGTGCGCTGGAACGGCGGCTGACCCTCGACCACATCATCAGCAGCTACTCGAAAAAGCCGGTGGCAAAGCTGACCCCTGTGGTGGCGGATATTCTGCGGATGAGTCTGTACCAGCTGCTGTATCTGGACAGCGTGCCCGATTCGGCAGCGGTGAACGAGGCGGTCAAGCTGACCCGCCGGATGAAGGCGGCAAGCGCCTCCGGCTTTGTCAATGCGGTGCTGCGCAGCTTTATCCGGGATGAAAAGAAGATTCCCACCGTTCGCGGCAATCGCCTCAAAAGGCTGGAGGTCCAATACTCCTGCCCGCAGTGGCTCATCAAAGTCCTGCTCAACAGCTACGGTGAGCAGCAGGCAGCGGCGCTGCTGGAGCACAGTCTGGAGCGCCCGCCGCTGTATGCGCGGGTCAACACCACCAAAACAAGCGTACAGCACTGCATTGAGCTTTTGCAGCAGCAGGGTGTACAGGTGCAGCAGGAGGAAGCGCCGAGCGGCTGCCTGCGTTTAAATGCAACCGCCTCCATCGAGCGGCTGCAAGCGTTTGAGCAAGGTCTGTTTTATGTGCAGGACAAATCTTCCCAGATGTGTGCAGCTTCGCTGGAGGCACAGCCGGGAGAACGCATTTTGGACTGCTGTGCAGCGCCCGGCTCCAAGACCTTCACCATCGCACAGGAGATGCAGGGCGAGGGTCAGATCATCAGCTGCGACATCTTTGAAGAGAAGGTCAAAAAGATACAGGCGGGTGCGGCGCGTCTGGGACTTTCCTGCGTCGATGCACGCTTGCAGGATGCTTCGGTCTACGACCCGCAGCTGGGCGAGTTTGACCGGGTGCTGTGCGACGCGCCCTGCTCCGGCATCGGAATCATCGGGCGCAAGCCGGAAATCAAATACAAAGAGGAAGCGCAGCTGCGCGACCTGCCGCAGCTGCAGCTGAAGATATTGGAAAATGTCTGTCGTTATGTTAAGGTGGGCGGACGGCTTGTCTATTCCACCTGTACGCTGCTGCCGGATGAGAACACCAAGGTGGTCGAGCAGTTTTTGCAGCGTCACAGCGAGTTTGAGCCGTTGATTTTGCCGCAGCGGGTATTGCAGGCGGCAAACAGCGGACCGACCTGGGCGCTGACACTGCTGCCGCAGATGGCACAGACCGACGGATTTTTTATTGCAGGGATGAAGAGGGTAAGATAAATGAGTTTGGAGCAGAAAAACGACTGGGAAAAGAAGATAGACATCAAATCGCTGGAGCTGGAGGAGCTGACCGAACAGCTGGTCCAGATGGGTCTGCCAAAATTTCGCGGCGGGCAGGTCTATTCCTGGCTTCACGAAAAACGGGTGGACAGCTTTGAGCAGATGAGCAATCTGTCGGCGGCACTGCGCCAGCAGCTGGCACAGCGGTACTACATAAATTCGCTGACCATTATCAAAAAGTTGGTGTCCAAAATCGACGGCACCCAAAAGTATCTGCTGCGCCTGGCGGACAACAACTGCGTGGAAGCGGTTTTGATGAAATATAAGTACGGCAATTCGGTCTGCATCTCTACACAGGTCGGCTGCCGCATGGGATGCAAGTTCTGCGCATCCACCTTAGCGGGACTGGTGCGCTCGCTGCGTCCTTCCGAGATGCTCGATGAAATCTACACCCTGACCCGCGACAGCGGACAGCGGGTGAGCAATGTGGTGCTGATGGGCATTGGAGAGCCGCTGGATAACTACGACAATGTCATGAAATTTTTAAATATCCTCTCCTCCGAGCAGGGCTACAATCTGAGCCTGCGGCATCTGTCGCTGTCCACCTGCGGACTGGTGGACCGAATCTATGAGCTGGCTGCGCACAAAAGCGGATTGACCCTGTCCATCTCGCTGCACGCGCCAAACGATGAGATTCGCAGCCGGACCATGCCAATCAACAACCGCTATCCAATCGACGAGCTGCTCAAAGCCTGCCGCTATTATTTCCAGCAGACCGGCAGAAGGATTTCCTTCGAGTATGCGCTGATTGAAGGGGTCAACGATGAAATCTGCCACGCCAACGAGCTGGCGGACCGTTTAAAGGGAATGGCAGCGCACGTCAATCTCATTCCGGTCAACCCGGTCAAGGAAAGAGGCTTTAAGCGCGGCAGCCGCCAGCGCATCGAAGCCTTCCAGAAGGCGCTGGAAAAACGAGGGGTCAATGCGACCATCCGGCGGGAGCTGGGAGCGGACATCAACGCGGCCTGCGGACAGCTGCGCAGAGAGTATGACCAGCAGAACGGACAGCTTGAGGAGGTGGAAGAGAAGTGATTCGATTCATGGGTGCGACCGACACCGGACGGCAGCGGCATCAGAACCAGGATGCTTATATCTGCCGCAGGGTCGGGGAACAGACGGGATATGCCATCGTTTGTGACGGCATGGGCGGTGAAAACGCGGGCGAGATTGCCAGCGTAACAGCCTGCCAGCTGATTGAAAAATTCCTGCATCGGGACATCCGCGAAGGGATGAGCGAGTCGGCAGCCAAGGCGGTCATCTTTTCTGCCATCAGTGCAGCCAACGCCAAGGTCTATTCGATGGCAAAGGAAAACCCCAACTACCACGGAATGGGCACCACACTGGTGCTGGCGGTGGTGCTGGACGAGTGGATGCACATCGTCAACATCGGGGACAGCCGCATCTATATGGTGGAAAAAAAGGCGGTGCAACAGCTGACCCGCGACCACACCCTGGTGCAGACGATGGTGGACCGCGGAGAAATCAGCAGCGAAGAAGCCCAAAATCATCCGAAAAAGCATTATATCACCCGCGCCATCGGCGTTGGGGATACGCTGGACATCGACTACCAGATGTATCAGCTGAAAAAGGAAAGCCAGGTGCTGCTGTGTACCGACGGGCTTTCCAACTACCTCAGACCGGAAAAGCTGCCGGACCAGCTGAAAAGCTGCATCCGCAAGGAGAGCTTGCAGGAGCTGATCGACTATGCCAACAATCAGGGCGGAGCGGACAATATCACGGCAGTTGTGCTGTATCGTTCCTGATGCCCGCTGTGCAGGAGGCTATTCTGAATGGATAAATACATTGGAAAGAAACTGGATGGACGCTATGAGATACGCGAACTGATCGGCGTGGGCGGAATGGCAAACGTCTACAAGGCGTATGACGTGGTGGAAGCGCGCACGGTGGCGGTCAAAATCCTGCGGGAAGAATATATGAACAACGACGAATTCATGCGCCGTTTCCGCAACGAGTCCCGTGCCATCTCTTTGCTGGATCACCCGAATATCGTCAAGGTGTATGACGTCATCTTCTCCAACCGCATCCAGTCGATTGTGATGGAATACATCGACGGCATCACCCTGAAGGACTATATCGACCAGGAAAAGGTGCTGCGCTGGAAGGAAGCAGTCCATTTTACCGTGCAGATTCTGCGGGCGCTGCAGCACGCGCACGACAAGGGTATCGTTCACCGCGACATCAAGCCGCACAATATCATGCTGCTGTCGGATGGGACCATCAAAATCACCGACTTTGGCATTGCCCGCTTTTCCCGCAGCACCACCAAGACCATCACCGACAAAGCCATCGGCTCGGTGCATTACATCAGCCCCGAGCAAGCCAGCGGCGCTTTTACCGATGCCCGCAGCGACATCTATTCGCTGGGTGTGATGATGTTCGAGATGCTCACCGGCAAGCTGCCTTTTGAGGCGGACACGCTGGTTTCGGTGGCAATCAAGCAGATACAAAGTCAGCCGACTCTGCCGCGCTCAATCAACCCCGACATCCCGGAAGGGCTGGAGGAAATCGTGATGCGCGCCATGCAGAAGGACGCAGACAAGAGATACCAGTCGGCAGCGGAGATGCTGCACGACATCGACGAATTTAAAAGGAACCCCGCGATTGTTTTTTCCTATAAGTACGAGCAGCCGCCGCAGGTACACATCCAAAACGAGCTGCGGCATCAGCGGGCAGAACAACAGACAGGTGGAGAACAACAGCCGATGAAGAAAGAGAAAAAACCTTCCAGACGTCCGTCGCAGCACAAGCAGCAGAGCGATGACAGCTATGAACGCAAGCCGCTGCCGGTGGTGCCGGTGATGGCTGGTATTGCCTTTGCGTTTTTGCTGGCAGCCTGCGCTTTCATCGGGATGCTGTTCATGGTCAACAAGCCCTTTGAACAGGTGGAGAACGTCAAGGTCCCGGACCTGGTGGGCATGAACTATGAAAGCATCAAGACCAAGTACGCCGGAAAGTTCAAGATAGAGGTGGAGGAAAAAGCACCCAGCAGCCTGTACGACGAGGGTGAAATCTATGAGCAAAACCCGGACCCGGGCAAAACGGTCAAGGAAAACTCCACCATCACCATCAAAATCAGCACCGGCAAGCAGGTCATTGTGCTGGAAGATTACACCGGAAAGGATTCCACCGAGGTCTTCCGCGACCTGAACAAGAAGGGCATTAAGTGGACCGAGACAGAAACCTATTCCAACGAATATCCATCGGGAACGGTGGTCAAGACAGCGCCGGAAGCCGGTGAAGAGGTGGCAGAGGGCGACGAAGTCAGCGTCTATGTCAGCTTAGGCTCGCAGGAGCAGAACCAGACGGTGCCACTGGTGGTGGGAATGAACTTCCACGAGGCAAAGACCCTGCTTTCCACCAAACGTCTGCGCATCGAGTGCGTGCGTGAGGTGCAGCCGGACACCGACGAGGACGGAAATCCTCTGCCGGGTCAGCAGGCGGCAGGAACCATTTTGGAGCAGAGCCCGTCGGAGGATGCACTGGTGCCGGCAGGTACAGTGATCGGCGTCACCGTCATGGGCGGCGACGGCTGGGAGGACCCGAACAAGCCAAGACAGATTGAGATTAAATTCGACCTGCCGCAGGGCGACGATACGGTACACGTCCAAACCTTTGTGGATGGCAAGGAAACCGGCTACGGCGACCCGGACCTCTCCAGACAGTCGACTTGGACCACCAAGCCGAGCGGCAAGGGGGATGCAAAGGTGGAAATTTACATCGACGGTCAGCTGTACAAGAGCTATGATGTCAACTTTGACAACGGCACCAAGGTGGAAACCACCGACCTGCAGGGTTTGGGAGAATCCCTTTCCAAAGAAGAACACGCCAATGAGGAACGGGACGACGGATACCAGCAGCCGCAGGAGGACGACGACGAATAACCGATAATAAAACAGCCCGCGCTGTCCTTTGGGGCGGCAGGGCTGTTTTGTCTTATCGGCGCAAGGGTATTTTGCGGGAAGCTCTCGCATTTTCCCGGGAAATTTGCTATAATGGGAAAAAACGTCAGAATGGAGGAAACACAATATCTTGATACAGCAGAAGATAATGGGCAGGATCGTCAAATCGCTGGGCGGATTTTATTATGTGGCGCCGCAGTCGGGCGGTCCGGTCATCGAATGCAGGGCGAGGGGAGCCTTTCGTCAGCAGAACATCAAGCCCTGTGTGGGCGATTGGGCAACGGTGGAATTGACCGAGCAGGGGACAGGCTATGTTGTACAGCTTGAGCCGCGCAGCAACAGCCTGGTGCGCCCGCCGCTGGCAAATCTGGACCAGCTGGTGCTGGTGGTTTCCATCGCTGACCCGGCTCCGAACGCCTTTGTTCTGGATAAATTGATTGCCATTGCCGAATATCAGAAGATTGAGCCGGTCATCGTCATCACCAAATGCGACCTTGCCGACCCGAAGGAGTTTGCCGATATATACCGCAAAGCAGGATTTGCGGTGTATGAGACAAGGACACTGGAGCATCAGGGTATTCAGGCGGTGATGGAGATGCTCAAGGACAAGACCAGCGCCTTCTGCGGAAACTCCGGCGCAGGCAAATCCACCCTGCTCAACGCCATCGACCCGAGATTGAGTCTGGACACCGGCGACATCAGCCAAAAGCTGGGCAGAGGCAGACACACCACCCGCCATGTGGAGCTGTTCGAGCTGCCGCAGGGAGGATTTGTAGCGGACACACCCGGATTTTCCGCGGTGGATTTGGAAAAATTCCAGACCATCCTCAAGGATGAACTGGCGGATTGCTTCCGGGAGATGCACGACTACGAGGGCAAATGCCGGTTCCGCGGCTGCTCCCACACCAAGGAAGCGGGCTGCGCTGTTTTGCAGGCGGTTAAGGACGGGGAAATCTCGCAAAGCCGCCATCAAAGCTACCTCAACCTGTATGAGCAGGCAAAAAATATCAAGGAATGGGAGCTGAACCGTTAAGGCGGCAGTTCGGGGAAAGGGACAGACAGATGAAGCGATGTGTAATCTTTGGCGGAGGGCAGATCGGTGACCCCGAGCAGATCAAAAAGCTGGTGCAGCAGGAGGACTACCTCATCTGTGCGGACAGCGGGTACCGGCATTGTGTGCAGCTGGGATTTTCTCCGCAGCTGGTGCTGGGCGACTTTGATTCCTATGCAGGAGTGGTGCAATCCGACTGCGAGCTGCTGCGCTACCCCATCGAAAAGGATGACACCGACACCATGCTGGCGGTCAAGCAGGCTTTGCAGCGCGGATACGACCGGCTGGTGCTGGTCGGGATGCTGGGCGGCAGGCTGGACCACACCCTTGCCAATATCCAGACGCTGGTGTACGCAGTGGAGCATGGAGCGACAGCGCAAATCATAGACAGCAGCTGCTGCATCACTGTCATCAAGTCAGGACAGACGGTGCAGCTCCCCTATCAGCAGGGCTTTCACTTTTCGGTATTCTGCCACAGCGACTGTGCAAGCGGGGTGTGCATCCGCCATGCAAAGTATGAGCTGGAGGATGCGCAGATCACCAACGGGTTTCCCATCGGGGTCAGCAATTCCTTTTTGGAGGGACAGCCCGCACAGATTTCGGTCAAGCGGGGAATCCTTGTGATTCTCTCCACCGGCGGCGATTAAAAAAGCTGCCTTTTTTCACAAAACAAGCGCGCTGTACATAGAATACAGCAAAAGCAAAACGCTTGACTGATGAAAAAGGAGGCAGCACAGATGAAGGTAGTGGTCATCAAAAGCCCAAAGTTTCTCTCCGGCATTTTGAGGATGATTTTTAAAATCAATAAGGACGAAGAATAACCGGCAGCGGCGGACAGAACGCCTGTCCGCCGCTCATTGGATAACAGAAAGGACGAAGGATATGAACTGGACACAGGTCAAGATTTATACAACCACCGAGGGAATCGAGCCGTTGACCGGCAGCTTGCTGGATTTGGGAATCGGCGGATTTGTCATCGAGGATGCACAGGATTTTGATGAATTTCTGCACGACACCACCCCGCACTGGGATTACATCGACCAGGATGTTATGAAGAAGATGAAAAACTGCGAGACCAGCGTGACCCTCTATGTGGCGGACAACCCACAGGGAATGGAGGAGCTGGCAGGAGCAAGAGAAATCGTTGCCCGACTCAAGGCACAGGACAGCGAAGGACGCTACGGTCGTCTGGAGCTGGAGCTGGACAATGTCAACGAGGAAGACTGGTCCAACGCATGGAAAAAGTATTACCATCCGGTGCGGGTGGGTGAGCATCTGGTGGTCTGCCCTTCCTGGGAGGAGTATCAGCCGCAGGAGGGCGACGTCATGCTGACCCTCAATCCGGGCATGGCGTTTGGCACCGGAACCCACGATACCACCCGACTGTGCATGGAGCTGCTGGAAAAGTACATCACACCGGAAGATTCGGTGCTGGACGTCGGCTGCGGAAGCGGCATCCTTGCCATTACAGCGGCGCTGCTGGGCGCAAAGGAGATCAAAGGCTGTGACATCGACGAGGTTGCAGTCAAGGTAGCGGGCGAAAATGCCGCGCTCAACGAGGTTGCCGACCGCATCGCCTTCCACAAGGGCGATTTGACCAGCCAGGTGGAGGGCAGCTTCCAGCTGATCTGTGCCAACATCGTGGCGGATGTCATCATCCGTCTGAGCCAGGATGTCGGCAAATATCTTGCACAGGACGGCATCTTTATCACCTCCGGCATCATCGACACCAGAGAGCAGGACGTGCAGGATGCCCTTGCCGCCAACGGCTTTACCGTCATTGAACGCCGCACCTCCGGCGGCTGGGTCGCTCTGGCTTGCAAAGCAAAGTAACAGGAGAAGGATATGCCCAGATTTTTTACCGAAAATATTGACCAGAACAGCGGCAGCATCACGGGAGAGGATGCCAAACACATCGCCCGCGTGCTTCGGATGAAAAACGGTCAGCCGCTGACCGTTTGCGACACAAAGGGATATGACTATGCGTGTATAATAGAAGGGCTCACCGATGAGCAAATCGATTTGAAGGTGCTGTCCCGTTCGCCCAGCGTCACCGAGCCGAATGTCTCGGTCCACCTGTATCAGGCGATGCCCAAAGCGGACAAGCTGGAGCTGATTATCCAGAAGGCGGTGGAGCTGGGTGTGAACAGCATCACACCGGTGATGACCCGCCGCTGTGTTTCCCGACCGGATGCAAAATCCATGAAGAAGAAGCTCGAGCGCTACAACCGCATCGCGCTCGAGGCTGCAAAGCAGAGCGGCAGAGGGATCATCCCGCAGGTAAACCCGCTGCTTGAGCTGGACCAGGCGCTCGGACAGATGCAGCAGAGCGGATGTCCCATCCTGTTTTATGAAAACGCCACCGCTCCGGCAAGACAGCTGCTGCAATCGGCAACAGGAGAAATTTCCATCCTCATCGGAGCGGAGGGAGGCTTTGATGAGGACGAGGTCGAGCGGGCAAAGGATGCCGGATGCAGCATCCTCTCGCTGGGAAAACGCATCCTGCGCTGTGAAACGGCGCCGCTGGCAGCTTTGTCCATCATCATGTATGAAACAGGAAATATGGAATAGAACCCGAAACGGGAGGGACCATAGATGAATGTGAAAACGATTGTGACCATTGCCTTGATTGGATTGCTGGGAGTTGGAACCGCCGCAGGGATTTTCCTGTCCGACCGCAGCCAACAGCAGGAGCAGCAGACCTTCGAATCGCAGCAGCCTTCCAAAGAGGAAGCTCCTGTGGAAAGCTCCTCTCAAAAGGAGGAAGAGCAGGAGCAGTCCTCACAGCAAACCAAACAGCAGCAGCTGGCGGAGGAATTTGCCAAGGAGAAGGAAGAATATTACCTGCTGCTTGCCAATGCCGAAAATCCGCTGCCGCAGGATTGGAGTATCCAGACCGAAGAGGTCCAGAACGGCTATGAGATGGATAAGCGGGCAGCGCCTGCCATGCGGGAGATGATACAGGCTGCTAAAGAGGACGGAGTGGAGCTGATGCTCTGCTCGGCGTACCGCTCGGTTGAAAAACAGCAGCAGCTGTTCGACCGCTCGCAGCAGACTTATATGGCACAGGGGATGAGCGAGGAGGAGGCATACGCCAAGACTGCCACCGAAACAGCCATCCCGGGCACCAGCGAGCATCAGACGGGCTTGGCAGCAGACATCGTCACCCCGACCTACCAGATGCTCGATGCAGGCTTTGCAGATACACCAGCCGGTAAATGGCTTGCTGACAACGCGGTAGAGTACGGCTTTGTCCTGCGCTACCCGCAGGACAAGCAGGAGGTCACCGGCATCATCTACGAGTCGTGGCATTACCGCTTTGTCGGCAAGACCCACGCCAAGCTGATGAAGGAAAGCGGGCTGTGTTTGGAGGAATATTTGCAGCAGGAGCTGCCGGAAGGCTACACCGGAGCAAGCGAGCCGTATGAGTCGCCGGAGCAGTCCTAATGCAGCAAGGATGAAAGAGGGACGGAATGAAAAAATGGTTTGAAAAAATCTGCATCGGACTGATCTTTTTTCTTTCCGCCCTTTTGCTGATGTTTTTTGGCATACGCACAGCGGGCAAGACCATCGCCTTTGCACGGGCGGAGCGCATCGAGGTCATCAACAATCTGGTGGACGGCATCAGCGAAGGTGCGAGCCTGACTTCTCAGGGAAAAAAGATGCAGACGGTGGTGTACGAGTACCTCAAGGCATTTTTGCGGGCAGTGGCAGGCTTTGAATTTGTTCCGCGCAACGATTTTAGCATCTTGACCCACATCATCAACTCGCTGCCGCAGCCGACACAGGTGCTTTCCTTTGTGTACCACGGGAGGGATTTGACCATCAGCACCGTTCAGCCTTCGTCCGAGCAGGTGGAGCAGATGGTGCAGTCGTTGGAAAAAAAGCTGAAGATGCCCCAGGAGTATGAAAAGGTGGTGTACAGCTACTACATCGACTCCGACCAACAGTGCGTGGCACAAATCACTCTGATTGCCCGCAAGTATGATGAAACCAATTTTTTGGAGGAGCTGCAAAAGGAGCTTCTCCCCGAACCGTCCGCACAGGACGGAGAAGAGAATCAGAAAGAAGAGGAAACGGATGGAACAGAAGAAAATCGACCGAATCAGCCAGCTGAGCAGACTGTCCCGTGAGCGTGAGCTGACGGAGGAGGAAAAACAGGAGCAGCAGCAGCTGCGCCGGGAATACATCGACAGCATGAAAAATAATCTGCATGCCACCCTGCAGAATGTGGTGATTCAGCATCCCGACGGCAGCAGGACCAAGCTGAAAAAGAACTAACCGACCGGCAGGTGGTTGTACCGGCAGGTAGAAAGGAAGGAGCGGTCTCCATGAAAAATGTAGATAAGTATAGCCGAAATTATTTTGCACCGGAGCAGACCGAGTATCAATGGATGCATCGGGAGTATGTGGATGCCGCTCCGCGCTGGTGCAGTGTGGATTTGCGCGACGGCAACCAGTCACTGGTTGTGCCGATGGATTTGGAAAAGAAAAAAGCTCTCTTTTTATTTTTGTGCCATATGGGATTTCGGGAAATCGAGGTCGGCTTTCCTGCTGCCAGCGATACCGAATACCAGTTTGTGCGCACCCTGATTGAGCACAATCTCATCCCACCGCAGGTGGTTATCCAGGTCCTCACGCCGGCAAGAGAGCCAATTATCCGCCGGACGATGCAGTCGCTTTCCGGTTGCAGGCAGGCAATCGTCCACCTGTACAACCCCACCTCCCGGGCACAACGGGAGCAGGTCTTTGAAAAATCGAAGGAAGAAATTATCGAAATTGCCGTTTCGGCAGTTCGAGTCATCAAAGAGTGTGCAGCAAAAACCAAGGGGAAAATCCAGCTGGAATACACGCCGGAAAGCTTTACTGCCACCGAGCCGGATTTTGCGTTGGAAATCTGCAATGCGGTGGTGGAGGAATGGGGAGAATCGACGCTGCCGGTCATCCTCAATCTGGCGTCCACCGTCTCCCTTTCGCTGCCGCACATCTATGCCAATCAGGTGGAGTATATCAGCACCCATCTGCGCCATCGGGAGCGGGTCATCCTTTCGCTGCACCCGCACAACGACCGCGGCAGCGCTGTTGCGGAGGCGGAGCTGGGATTGCTGGCTGGCGGACAGCGGGTGGAGGGGACCTTGTTCGGAAATGGGGAACGCACCGGAAATGTGGATTTGGTCACGTTGGCACTTAATTTGTATTCCCACGGTGTAGACCCGCAGCTGGACTTCTCTGACCTGCCTCGGATTGCACAGATGTACGAGGAATCCACCGGTATGCAGATTTCTCCGCGGCACCCATACGGAGGAGAACTGGTATTTGCCGCCTTTTCCGGTTCCCATCAGGATGCGATTGCCAAAGGCTTTCACTGGAGAAAGCAGCACCCGAACTCCCGTTGGAATGTCCCCTATCTTCCGTTGGACCCACGGGACATTGGGCGCAGCTATGAGCATGATGTTATCCGCATCAATTCGCAGTCGGGCAAGGGCGGCATCGGCTACCTGCTGGAACACCACTACGGAATCAATCTGCCGAAAAAGATGCGGGAAGAGTTTGGCTATCGGGTCAAAAGTATTTCCGAGCAGCAAAGCCGTGAACTTTCGGTCGAGGAGCTGCATCAGATTTTCAAGGACACCTATTTAAATCTGTCTGCGCCTATCTGCCTGGAGGACTTTTATTTTGTCCACAAGGATATTTACCGCACCACGGTGCTGCTGCGGTTCCATGGACAACAGCTGGAGCTGACCGGACGGGGAAATGGTCGCTTTGATGCGGTCAGCAATGCACTGGGTAAGGGATTGAATATCCGCTTCCATGATATTGTCTACCAGGAGCACGCGCTGGAGCGCGGTTCCACCTCGCGAGCAATCGCCTATATCGGTATTACCTCGGATGCGGGCAGGCAATACTGGGGATGCGGGATTCACACTGACATCATCGCAGCTTCGGTCTATGCGCTGTTCAGTGCGGTCAACCGGATGCTCAACGACCAAACAAAAGAGAAATAAAAAAAGGCTGTCTGTACATTTTGTACAGACAGCCTTTGCTGTTTACCTTTTATTCTTCTTCCGGTTCAATCAGGGCGTAGTTGCCGTCGTGACGTTTGTATACGACATTGATTTCGCCGCTTTCAGCATTGCGGAATACAAAGAAGGTGTGGTCAAGCATATTCATTTGCAGGATGGCTTCCTCGACCTCCATTGGTTTTACAGGGAAGCGTTTGGTTTTAACGACCTTGTATTCGTCAGGCTCATACATCTCCTCCACAAAGTCAGGAGTGAAGGCTGCGGCTTTCATCCGTTTTTCCAGCTTGGATTTGTTTTTGACAATCTGACGGAACAGGGAGTCAATGACGGCTTCCAAAGCATCTTCGCGTTCATCAGCCGTTCTTTCGGCACGGAAGAAAAGACCTTCTGACTTGATGGTGACCTCTACTGTTTCATGGTCACCGGAATGGATGACTGTGACCTGCGCCTGTGCGCTGTCGCCAAAGAATTTGTCAAATTTGGCAAGCTTCTTTTCAACCCTTGCGCGGAAAGAATCTTTGATACCTGTGTTTCTGGCTGTGATGTTAACCTTCATTGTTTCAACCCCTTTTGCGATAGTGTACAAAATATTTAGGTTGAGTCCTTTTTATTTTGTTGACTTTATTATACTACTTTCCTCTTTAAAGGTCAATACAGTTTAAAGTCATTTCATAGAAAAAACCATATCTTTTCATAAGCAAAGGGGTTTTCCACTCGTTTACCGCTTTATTGTTTAAAGTACATATACAGCTGGCAGGGAATCATGCCGTTGTACAGTTTGCGTCGCTTGTCCGCGGTCTTGCCGTAGGAGCGTTCGAACTCCATGTCCGGGCTGATGACATAGTAGCGGTGCGGATGACCCTGACAGAACACCTTGCCCATCGTGCGGTAGATTTCCTGTGCCGCCTTTAAGTCAAGCAGACGCTCGCCGTAAGGTGGGTTGCAGATGACCACGCCTTTCTCAACCGGGATGGAGAAATCGCGGACATCCCGCTGCACCACCTGGATGCGTGCGTCCACGCCTGCCTGCTTTGCGTTGTGCAGCGCAAGCTCCACCGCCTGCGGGTCGATGTCGCTTCCCCATGCGCGGAAGGTGGAATCGCGGCGGATGAGGTCAAAGGCGCGCTGGCGTTCCTGCTGCCAAACCGAAGCGGGCAGCCAGTGCCATTTTTCAGCCGAGAAGCGGCGGCGCAGTCCCGGAGCGATGCGCATGGCGTGCATGGCGCCTTCAATCAGCAGGGTGCCCGAGCCGCAGAACGGGTCGTACAGCTGGGAATCGGGGTAGACATGGGCAATGTCGATGATGCCGGCTGCAAGGGTTTCCTTGATGGGTGCAATGACCGAACTTTTGCGGTAGCCGCGCTTGTGCAGTCCGGTGCCGGAGGTATCCATCGTAATCATCACCTGGTCGTGGTGGATGGAAAAATCGACCGCACAGGTGCTGCCGCTTTCCTCAAACCAGCTGACGCCGTACGCCTGCTGGAGGCGGGTGACGATCGCCTTTTTGATAATCGACTGGCAGTCGGGGATGCTGTACAGCTGCGACTTGAGCGACCAGCCGCCCTTGACCGGAAAGGCATCCTTTCTGCCGATGTAGTCCTCCCAGCGGATGCGTTTGACCCCCTGGAACAGCTCTTCAAAGCTGCGGGCTTCAAACTGACCCAGCACCAGCTGTACCCGCTCGGCGGTGCGCAGACCGATGTTGGCGCGGGCAATCATCTGTTCGTCGCCGTCAAAGGTGACTCTGCCGTCGGTGACCTGAACATTTTCCGCATCCATCCTGCGGACCTCGGACGATAAAACGCTCTCCAGTCCAAAATGGCAGGGAGCGGTCAGCGTTACTTTCAAAATCAATTCTCCTTTAATCTCACCGCCATCGGGCGGTGTGGTGTGGAATGTGTCGTTTTTCTGCTTTTTATGATACCAATTTTTTTCTTTGAATGCAAGGGCAGCAGGAGCTTTCAATCCTTTCAAAGTAAAAACTGTGAAAAAAGAAGATGAAAACAAAAGAAAATCAAAGGATTTTGGAATCTAAACAGGATAAGCGGACAACAGAAGCAATAAATGATGGAAAATACCAAAATTTGCAGAAAAACAGCGAAAAATATTGACATCCTGTCACCTTATGATATAGTTGTATATGGTAATTAGGTCGAAAGACAGGCACGGGCAGACAGTGCGGCGCTGGAGAGCGTCTGCGGTGCTGACAAAGCCCCTAGAAAAACCACATGAGGGAGATGCAGTGCAGATGAAGGAAAATATTTTGATCAGTTTAAAGGATATCGTGGTCGAATTTGACGGTCAGCGTATCCTCAAGGGAATCAATCTGGATATTCACGATGAGGAATTCGTGACCTTTTTGGGACCTTCCGGCTGTGGCAAAACAACCACGCTGCGCATTATTGGCGGATTTGTGGAGCCAAGTGCGGGAGATATTTTCTTTGACGGAAAAAAAATCAACGGAATGCCGCCTTACAAGCGCAATGTCAACACCGTTTTTCAGCGGTATGCTTTGTTTCCGCATCTGAACGTGTTTGATAACGTTGCGTTCGGGCTGAACATCAAAAAGATGGATAAAAAGCTGATTGCACAGAAGGTTAAAGAGATGCTCAAGCTGGTGGGTCTGGTTGGCTTTGAAAACCGAAACATCAACCAGCTTTCCGGTGGTCAGCAGCAGCGTGTTGCCATTGCCCGCGCGCTGGTCAACGAGCCGAAGGTTCTGCTGCTGGATGAGCCGCTGGGCGCTTTGGACTTGAAGCTGCGCAAGGAGATGCAGACCGAGCTGATGCGGATTCAGAAGTCGCTGAAGATTACCTTTATCTATGTCACCCACGACCAGGAGGAGGCATTGACCATGTCCGACCGGGTGGTGGTCATGAAGGACGGCGAAATCCAGCAGATCGGCACGCCGCAGGATATTTACAACGAACCAAAGAACGCCTTTGTTGCCGACTTTATCGGAGAGAGCAACATCATCGACGGCGTTATGTATGAGGACTTTGAGGTTGAGTTTGCAGGTCAGGCGTTCAAGTGTGTGGACAAGGGATTTGCAGAGAACGAAAGGGTCGACGTTGTCATCCGTCCCGAGGACATCATGGTAGGCGATTATGAAACCTCCCCCATCAGCGGTGAGGTAGAGTCGGTCGTCTTTAAAGGGGTCCACTATGAAATCACTGTGGATGCACATGGATATAAGTGGCTGATCCACTCCACCCAGAGCCAGGCGGTGGGTGCGCACATCGGCATGAACGTGCGTCCAGAGGACATCCATATCATGAAAAAGATGGAGGCGTGATGGGATGAAAAATTCGGATAAAAAGAAACGGTCGCTGCTGGGCGCTCTGCCCGCTGTGCCGTATGTTGTGTGGATGGTCTTGTTTATCGCGATCCCGCTGGGAATGGTGGTGTTTTTTGCGCTGACCGACCCGCAGGGACAGTTTACCCTGGAAAATATTGCCCGAGGCGGAGAGCACATGAGCGTGCTTTTGCGCTCGATCAAGCTGGCAGCGATTGCGACCATCTTGTGCATCATCATCGCCTACCCGCTGGCATACATCCTTTCCCGCAAGCAGGGCTTCCAGAAGCAGACGTTGTTTGTCATGGTCATGCTGCCGATGTGGATGAACTTTTTGCTGCGCACCTTTGCGTGGATGACCATTCTGGAAAACAACGGTCTAATCAATAAGTTTTTAGGTTTGTTCGGCATCGGTCCGCTCCAGATGATCAACACCCAGGGCGCCGTTATCCTGGGCATGGTATACAACTATATCCCGTTTATGATTCTGCCGCTGTACACCACCATGTGCAAGATTGGCAACGATGTCATCGAAGCGGCACAGGACCTGGGCGGCAATACCTTCCAGGTGATGGCGCGGGTGGTCGTTCCGCTGAGCCTTCCGGGTGTCAGCACCGGCATCACCATGGTGTTTGTGCCGGCAATTTCCACCTTCATCATCTCCAAGATGCTCGGCGGTGGTACCAACCAGCTCATCGGCGACATCATCGAGCTGCAGTTCCTGGGCAACTCCTACAATCCAAACTTGGGTTCTGCCATCTCGCTGGTGCTGATGGTGGTCGTCCTGCTGTGCATGAGCATTATGAGCAACTTTGACGATGAGGAAATGGAGGGGAGAATCTTATGAGAAAAAGCAGATGGTTTTCTTCGCTGTACATCTGGTTGGTCATGGCTTTTCTGTATGCACCGATTGCCGTGCTGATCATCTTTTCCTTCAACGACAGCAAGAGCAGAAATACATGGACCGGATTTACCCTGCGCTGGTATGAGGAATTGTTCCACGACCGGGTCATCATGCAGTCCTTTTTGGTGATGCTGGTAGTTGCCATCGTTTCCTCGGTCATCGCAACGGTGCTGGGGACACTGGCAGCAATCGGTCTGGATAAGATGAATAAAAAGCTGCGCTCGGTGGTAATGACCTTTACCTATCTGCCGATGATCAACCCGGAAATCATCACCGGTGTTGCGCTGATGCTGCTGTTCATCTATCTGAAGATGGAATTTGGTATGCAGACGCTGATTGTGGCACACATCACCTTCAACGTCCCGTATGTCATCCTGAACGTGCTGCCCAAGCTGCGGCAGATGGACAAGAATACTTACGATGCGGCGCTGGATTTGGGCTGCAATCCGCTCAAAGCCTTCACCAAGGTGGTCATCCCGGAGATTATGCCCGGCATCGTGTCCGGATTTTTGATGGCGATGACCTATTCGATGGACGACTTTATCATCTCCTACTTTGTCAGCGGCGCTTCCATCCAGACGCTGCCGGTGGCAATTTACAGTATGACCCGAAGAAGGGTCAGCCCGAAGATCAACGCTCTGTCCACCATAATGTTTGTGGTGGTACTGCTGGTGCTGGTCATCTACAATGTGGTCAGCAGCCGAAAAGAAAAGGCGACGACCAGACCTGTGTCCAAAGCAGGCTCCAAACGGGAGGGTGAGTTTTAGTGAAGAAAAAAGGATTTTTCTCCAGACTAAGCCTTCTGGCACTGAGCGCAGCACTGGTGTCGGGCATGACGCTTGGCTGTGCAGCAGACCGGGAGAGCGGCTACGATATGGACTACTACTCTCAGCTGGCGGACAAAGGGGTCACCATCAATGTTTACAACTGGGGTGAATATATCTCCAACGGAGATGACGATTCGCTGGATGTCAATGCGGAGTTTGAACAGCTGACCGGCATTCGAGTAAACTATACTCAGTTTGATACAAACGAATCTTTATACGCAAAGTTAAAAAGCGGCGGCACCACCTACGATGTGATCTTTCCGTCGGACTACATGGTTTCCCGTATGATTGACGAAGATATGCTCGAGCCGCTGGATTTTGAGAACATTCCGAACTTTCGCCATATCTCCGAAAAATTCAAAAATCCGTCCTATGACCCGCAGAATCTCTACTCGGTTCCGTACACCTGGGGAACGGTGGGACTTATCTATAACTACGATATGCTGGGCTTCGACCCGGACAGCTGGGATGTGATGTGGGACCCAAACTTTGCTAAACAGATTTTGCAGTTTTCCAACTCCAAGGATGCGTTTGCCATCGCCCTGATGCGGCTGGGATACAGCATCAACACCGAGGACCAGATGGAACTGGATCAGGCGGCACAGCTGCTCAAGGAGCAAAAACCGCTGGTGCAGGCGTATGTTATGGACCAGATTTTTGATAAGATGCAGGGCAACGAGGCAGCAATCGCACCTTATTATGCCGGCGACGCCGTCAATATGATGGCGGTCAACGAAAGCTTGCGGTTTGTCATCCCGAAGGAGGGCACCAACCTCTTCTTTGATGCGGTGTGCATCCCGAAGATTAAAGAGGACACCGAGGAGAGCCGTTTGAAAAAGTTGGCATCTGAAATGTACATCAACTTCCTCAACGAGCCGGAGATTGCCGCTGCCAATATTGAATATATCCAGTATTCCACACCGAACGATGCGGCGCTGGCATTGCTGGACGAGGAAACCCGCAACAACCCGGTGATCTATCCGAGCGATGACAAGCTGGAAAACACAGAGGTTTATGTCAATCTGTCGGAGGATACCAACCGCTATCTGGACCAGCTGTGGACCGAAATCATGAGCGCAGAGGCAGGCTACAACTACTGGAGTATGCCGCTGTTTTTGCTGGGCGCATTGGCTTTGTCGGTCATCATCACCCTGATGAAGCGCAACCGCCGCCGCAGACGGGAACAGTTCAGCTACGCGGACAGCCATAGAAACTTTTAACTCTTTCCCACACGAACCGTGGAAAAGGAGAAAACCCCCATCCGAATGGATTGTTCGGATGGGGGTTTTGATTTTGGAAAACAGGGTAGCAGATGGGAAAGGGATATGGTAGAATGAGAGGCAGCAGAAGGCTTTAAAAAATGGGGAGGCGAAAAAAGATGGCATCCAGTAAAGAATATTTGCAGTTTATTTTGGAGCAGCTGTCCGAACTGGACGAGGTTAACTACCGCGCGATGATGGGCGAGTATGTCTTGTACTACCGTGGAAAGATTGTAGGAGGCATCTATGATAACCGTCTGCTGGTCAAACCGGTGCAGGCAGCGCAGTCTTATCTTCCGAAGATACGGTATGAAACGCCCTATGAAGGAGCAAAGGAGATGCTGCTGGTCGAAGAGGTGGAGGAACCGGGATTTTTGGCTGGGCTGTTTCGCGCCATGTACGAAGAATTGCCCGCTCCAAAGAAAAAGAAAGGACAGCCGCAATGAAGGAGAAATGGGGGATGAAAGATAGAAATTTGCTTTCGGACAGAAGAAATCGGATAGGGGATATAGAAAAAGGTTCTGCGCGGGATGGTGCCGCGCAGAACCTTTTGGTTGTTTTTGGATGATTTTCTGCAATACGCGATTAGTGCTGGTGTTTAATCAGACCGAACTTTTTGGAAAATTCCATAGCCAGCAGTGGAACGAAGGAAAGTCCAAAAGCAATCAGATACATTTTAGCAGGCAGGGCAGCCAGACCGAAGGCAACACGCAGAGGGGTGAAGAGGACCAGCAGCACCAGTGCCAGGGAAACCAGACACGCCTGATTGAGCTTTTTGTTGGAGAAAGGACCGATGTGGAAGAGGGAACGTTCCGAGCGCATATTGTAGGACTGTACCAGCTGGGAAACAGACAGGGTGATGAATGCCATCGTCTGACCGGCAGCCAGGGTACCGACCATATTCTGTCCCATCCAGAAGGAGGAGAGGGTCAGCAGCGCGAACATCATGCCTTGCAGAACAACACGCAATCCCAAACCATGGGCGAACAAGCCTTCGTCTTTGGATTTTGGTTTGTGCTGCATGATGTCGCTTTCCACAGCCTCCATGCCCAGTGCGATGGCGGGCAGGCTGTCGGTGACCAGGTTAATCCACAGCAGCTGCATCGACAGCAGTGGGGTCTTGTGCCACAGCAGCATGGCGGTAAAGACGGTCAGCACTTCGCCGATGTTGGTGCCCAGCAGGAAGCCGACCACCTTACGAATATTGGAATAGATGCCTCGACCTTCGCGGACAGCATCGACAATGGTGGCGAAGTTGTCGTCGGTCAGGGTCATGTCGGCAGCGCCTTTGGCAACGTCGGTGCCGGTGATACCCATAGCACAGCCGATGTCCGCTGCTTTCAGTGCAGGAGCATCGTTGACGCCGTCGCCGGTCATGGATACCACCTGACCTTTGTCCTGCCATGCGCGGACGATACGGATTTTGTTTTCAGGGGAAACACGGGCATAGACAGAAATTTTATCGACATTCTGTGCAAGCTCTTCCTCGCTCATAGCATCCAGCTGTGCGCCGGTGATGGCAAGGTCGCCTTCCTTGAGGATGCCAAGGTCCTTTGCAATCGCAGAAGCAGTTACAACGTGGTCGCCGGTAATCATAACCGGACGGATGCCGGCTTCGCGGCAGGTGGCTACGGCAGCTCTTGCCTCGGGACGCGGTGGGTCGATCATACCGACCAGACCCATCAGGGTCAAACCGTTTTCAATCTCTTCGGAGGTCAGCTTCTGTGGAATCTGGTCGATTTCTCGGTAGCCGATTGCCAGAACACGCAGAGCGTTGGAGCTCATCTCGTCGTTGACCTGATGGGCTTTTTCAAAGTTGCCCTGGATGCAGCGGGACAGCATCATATCGAAAGCGCCTTTGACGATGACGATATTTTTGCCGTCGATGCGGTTGATGCTGGTCATCAGCTTGCGGTCGGAATCGAACGGAATCTGCGCCAGACGGGGATACTGCTGATTGAGCTGCTCTTGTGGACTGCCGTTTTTATGAGCAGCCAGAACGATGGCGGTTTCGGTCGGGTCGCCGATGTGGTGTTCCTGACCGTCTTCAAAGGTGACGGTTCCGTCGCAGCACAGGGTACCGTAGTCCAGCAGATGGCGGACGGCAGGGGAATTGTTTTCGCTGATGTCCTCCACTTCGCCGGTTTCATCCAGATAGGCTTTGACCAGAGTCATGCGGTTCTGGGTGAGGGTGCCGGTTTTATCCGAACAGATGACAGAGGCGCTGCCCAGCGTTTCGACCGCCGGCAGACGGCGAATCAAAGCATTCTTCTTGACCATCCGCTGAACGCCGATAGCAAGGACGATGGTGACGATGGCAGGCAGACCTTCCGGGATGGCGGAAACAGCCAGCGATACCGAGGTCATAAAGATTTCCAGGACCGGAATACCGTTGATTAAGCCGACTACAAAGATGATGCCGCAGGCAGCCAGAGCAAGCAGTCCTAAGTTTTTGCCCAGCTTTGCCAGTTTTTTCTGCAGAGGGGTCTGACCGTCTTCTGCACCTTCCAGCAGACCGGCAATCTTGCCCATTTCAGTGTCCATGCCGGTAGCGGTGACAACGGCGTCGGCGGTACCATAGGTGATGGAGCAGCCGGAGAAGACCATGTTGCTGCGGTCACCCAGAGGTGCTTTTTCTTCCACCACAGCGTCAGCATCCTTTTCGGAAGGAACCGATTCGCCGGTGAGGGCGGATTCTTCGCTCTTGAGGTTGGAGCTTTCAAGCAGTCGGGCATCGGCAGGGACAAAGTCGCCGGCTTCCAGATGGATGATGTCGCCGGGCACCAGCAGGGAGGCGTCAATGACCTCGGTCTTGCCGTTTCGCAATACCCTGGCGTGCGGGGCAGACATATTTTTTAAAGCGTCCAGAGCCTTTTCAGCCTTGCTCTCCTGCATCATACCCATGATAGCGTTGAGAATCACAATCAGAAGGATGAGCACCGGCTCAAAAAATTCCATCGGGTCCCCTTCCACACAGGCAATGCCAAAGGAAATGGCTGCCGCGATGAGCAGGATGATAATCATAACATCTTTGAACTGGTCGAAGAAGCGCTGCAGATTGCTCTTCTTCTTTTTTTCCTTCAGGCGGTTGGGACCATATTGCTCGGTCAGCTTTTCCACCTGCTGGGTGGAAAGTCCGGTCTGCGGATTGCTCGCCAGACTTTCCAGAACCTCTTGCTTCTTTTGATAATGATACAACAAAGTAAAAACCTCCCGTCATTTTGGTTTTTGTTGCTATTAAAAGTTTATCAGCCGAGACGATGGTTTGCACTGGACAAATGGGGAGAATGTTACACTTTTCCCCGCCAAAGTAAAAGCGTTACTTTTTTGGACAGTTTTGCCGATCTGTCCCAAAAACAAGCCAGAGAAAGAATCTGCTCGAATCAGGAGAAGAAGCGAGATTTTCGTCGGATTTTGATTGAATTTTACAGAGGGATATGATAATATTTTCTATAAGATAGCAAAAAGGAGGTGCGGTGTTTGGCAGATTCCAACATCACAAAAAAGGCATTGGCAGGTGCGCTCAAGGAGTTGATGGACACCAAGCCCTTTCAGAAGATCAGTGTCAGCGACATCTGTGAACGGTGTCAGATGAACCGCAAGAGTTTTTACTATCACTTTAAAGATAAGTATGACCTGATGAACTGGATTTACGACACCGAGTTTATCGGGGTTGCCAAAAATAAAAATTACCAGTCGGGCTGGGAACTTGCCGAGGACGTCTGCGAGTATTTTTATGTCAACCGCGACTTCTACCGCAAGGCGCTGCGCATCGACGAGCAGAACTGCTTTTCCGAGCATTTTCGTGGGATTGCGGTCATCATCCTCTATAACGATTTGGGAAAATTTTTTGGCGAGGATGAGGACCTTTCCTTTTATGTCGATTTTTATGCCGATGCTCTGGTCTGCGCCATCAAGCGGTGGCTGGTGGACAAGGACTGTATGCCGGCAAGCAAGTTTGTGCAGCTGATCAAGCGCTGCCTGATGGGAATTTCGAATGAGGTAGCCGAGGGGCACACCAGTGCGCTGGTGCGCTGACCGTCAGCTTTTTAGGATGACCGAAGCTTCTACTGCTTTTTGTGGGTGGGAGCCTCGGTCTTTTTCATGGCAAGGCTCAAAATTTGGCGCACCGGGCTGGCAAAAAGGTTGTAGTCTTGTGTGCGGTAGGTGGCGTTGTGGGAATACAATGTGCCATCGCGGTCAAAGCCTGCCAGACAGACGTCACTGGAGATGATGTTGTCAATCATCAGCAGGTCGTTTTTGATGTCCATTAAGATAAGAGGATACTTTTGTCCATCCCGCACCGAGAGTACATATTGGTAAACCTCCTGCTGCTGTGTGTTCGGACAGCCGGGCTGTGCCAGCAGCAGAGCGAAGGCAGGATGGGCAGCCAGAACCTGTTCGAGCCAACTGCCGTCGAGCAGCGAAGGGACCTGCTCGGAGGAATAGCGGTAATGTACGCTGTACAGCAGGCGGTGCTCCCGCAGCAGACGGCAGCTTTCCACAGCGCCTTCTCCCCATTCGACCGAGAGCATCAGGTTGTGTTTCTTTTCCAGCTGCTGCACAAAGGCGTCGGTAATCTGCTGAGGACGAACAAAGAGGACAAACGCACAATCGGGATGCTCGGCGGTCAGCGCAAGGCTTTGCTCTGACGGATTGGCAGCTTCCATGAGATAGACATAGATGCCAAGCTCGACACCCTGACGGATGACCGAGGAGTAGCAGCCGTTTTCGATTTGAGCGGGGTTCAGCGAGAAGCTCAGCGCCCAGGGGATGTTGAAGCCCTCCTCCTGTTCGATTTGGCGGATGATTTTGGCTCCTTTGGTGCAGCCGTTGTAGCCCAGATTCATCCCAAAGGTGACCAGGCGCTCCTCATCGACGTGGGAGACGACGTCCTTAATCAGTGGGTAATAGGCGCTTTTTTCGTTGCGCAGCATCTTCTGGGAGGCTTTCAAAAATTTTCTCTGAAAACGCCCGTCGGCAAAGCTCAGTCCAAGGTCGATTAAATTGCGGATTTCCCGCTCGGGGGAATCGTGCAGTTTTTGAACCGTTCGTCGAACAACCGATTCAATCAGCATCCAGTTAATATCTTTTTTCATGGTTAACAGCACCTCACGTTATCAATAGAATCGGAATCAGCAGGCAGGGCAGCGATTGAAAGCCGAGCCGCTCCTTTCCGATTCTGTACAAAAACATCTACCTTAATATTACAATACTCAAAATCTTTTTTCAAGAAATGGGATTTTATTTGAAAGGGACAAAAAATGATTTTTGTCCCAAAAGGTAACAGTTTTAAAGACTGTCATAAATTTTCCCAGAAGAGATGGGGTGTCTAATGACATTTGAGGCGGCAACGGGTATACTGCATAACAAGGACGAAGGCAAACGACGTCCTATTGGCATGACATCCACAACAGCCAAGAGATAGATACAACAAGCACAAAGACGCGGCGGAACTTTCCCGCCGCGTCTTTGTGCTTATAAGAAGTTTGTGCCCTTGCAAGGAGGAAGGGGGAGTGATACAATGGTAAGGAATCCGAAAAAGGAGGAAGAAGGATGAACACACAAAAAAGAAACCAGATGATTGCGCTGGCAGTGGCAATCATTTTGGGAATCTGCGCGGCGCTGGGTACCCTGCTGACCGGAAACAAACCCTATGCAGGTCTTGAGTCGGAGCAGCTGAGCAAGGTGGAGATACAGCTGACCCCACCGGACGTCCGCTTTGAGCTGGAGGCGGAGGAGGTCGAGCAGCTGACCCCAATCCTCAGGCAGCTGACCATCTACCGGCAGGACAACTCCTATGCCGACTATGCAGGGCAGACCGTGAAGGTCCTGCTGACCCTTCAGGACGGCAGCACGATTGAGGTAGTGGAGTGCAATCCGTTTCTGGTAATCGACTGGGTAGGCTTTAAGGCAAAAGAGGAGAGCTGCACGCAGCTGCAAGCCTTTGCCAACCAGCTGGGAACAGAAAAAGGACTTCTGTAAAATTTCATCCAGAAAAAATAAAAACCGTCCCGCTTGTCGGGACGGTTTTTATACGCTTTGTAATCAGCTGTCCAAAGCCGGGAGGGAGAGAGGAAGAGAACGCATTTTCGGTGAAAATATACCGATATAGTATTGTTGCAAAATTCCAGAAATCAAGCGGAGATTTTGTGGCTTTTTGAGAAAATTTTTTTGCAAAATCCGCAGGGTCTGTTGAGCCCAAAAACGGCAAAGGCGGATGAGTAAAGGGTTTGCAGCTGCTCTAATCGAAAAGAGCGGGAGTTTTTGAAGGGTTTTGCGCTTCTTTTTTCTCCTTGACAGAATCAAGATATAGTGGTATAAAGTACAAGGCAATACAAATTATAGATTTACACAAGGTAAATATCCATAGAAAGGTCCAAATGAGGACCGTTGCCTGTTATTTTTTAAGTGAGATAAAATAAAGATAAGAGGGGAATCGAGATGATTAACAAAGTTATCAAAAGAGATGGGCGTGTCGTCGATTTCGACAGCAGCAAGATTCTTGCAGCGGTGGAAAAGTCGATGAAGGCAGCCGGTCAGGCGGCTCCTCAGGGCGCCGCAGCGGTGACAGAGGCAGTTGTCAGATATCTGGAGGCGCATTATCCCGATACCCCGCCCAAGATTGAGGAGATTCAGGACGTTGTGGAGCATGAGCTGATGCGCATGGGCTTTGATGAGGTGGCAAAACAGTACATCCTCTATCGTGCAAACCGCACCCGCATCCGCGAGGCAAACACCAGCCTGATGAAAACCATCGACGAAATCACCCGCGTGGATGCCCGCCAGAGCGACGTCAAACGCGATAACGCCAACATCGACGGCAACACCGCAATGGGCAGTATGCTGCAGATTGGCACCGCAGGCGCCAAGGCTTACAATGAAGCCTACCTGCTGACACCGGCACAGGCAAAAGCCTACCGCGAGGGCGACATCCACATCCATGACTTTGATTTTTATTCGCTGACCACCACCTGCACCCAGATTGACATTGTCAATCTGTTTGACGGCGGATTTTCGACCGGGCACGGCTTTTTGCGTGAGCCACAGAGCATCCAGAGCTATGCAGCGCTGGCAGCCATCGCCATCCAGTCCAACCAGAACGACCAGCACGGCGGACAGAGCATCCCGAACTTTGATTACGGGATGGCGCTGGGTGTAAAAAAGACCTTTAAAAAGGCGTACACCAACAAGCTGATGGAAGGCGTTGAGGATTACCTGGACACCGAGGACGAAAAGCAGACGATTGCACAGGTGCTGGAGGAAGCACAGCAGAAGACCGGCTGCGGTCCGCGTTTGGAGATTGGAGCAAAGGAATTTGACGCAGCGGTCGTAGAGAGCCTGTGCAGCCATTATGAGATAACCGAGCCAAAGGCAGCAAGACTGGTTGAGGTGGCAAGACACCGCGCCGAGCGCAAAGCGGACCGCGACACCTATCAGGCGATGGAGGGCTTTGTCCACAATCTGAACACCATGCACTCCCGTGCAGGCGCACAGACTCCGTTCAGCTCCATCAACTACGGCACCGACACCTCCCCGGAGGGCAGAATGGTCATCCGCAACATCCTGCTGGCGACCGATGCCGGTCTGGGTCATGGGGAGACCTGTATCTTCCCAATCCATGTATTCAAGGTCAAGGAAGGGGTCAACTACAACGAAGGCGACCCGAACTACGATTTGTTCAAACTCTCCTGCAAGGTGAGCGCCAAGAGATTGTTCCCGAACTACATCTTCCTGGATGCTCCGTTCAACCTTCAGTACTATAAACCGGGACGCCCGGAGACCGAGGTAGCCACCATGGGCTGCCGCACCCGCGTGATGGGCAACGTTTACGACCCATCCAGAGAAATCAGCTACGGCAGAGGAAACCTGTCCTTTACCTCCATCAACCTGCCGCGCATTGCCATCGAGGCAGACCATGATGAGAAGCGCTTCTATGAAAAGCTGGACGAGATGCTCGACCTGGTTGCCAACCAGCTGCTGGACCGCTTTGAGATTCAGGCATCCAAACGGGTGTATAACTACCCATTCCTGATGGGTCAGGGCGTATGGCTGGACAGCGACAAGCTCAGCCCGAACGATGAGGTGCGCGAAGTGCTCAAGCACGGAACCCTCTCGATTGGTTTCATCGGTCTGGCAGAAACCTTGACCGCTCTGTACGGTCATCACCACGGCGAGAGCGATGAGATGCAGCAGAAGGGCTTGGAAATCATCCGTTATATGCGCGCTTACTGCGACCGCAAGAGTGAAGAAACCAAGATGAACTTCTCGCTGCTGGCAACACCGGCAGAGGGATTGTCGGGACGCTTCATCCGCATGGATAAAAAACGTTTCGGTGTAATCCCGGGTGTGACCGACAAGGATTACTACACCAACTCCTTCCACATCCCGGTATGGTACAACATCTCTGCCTTCGAGAAGATTCAGAAGGAAGCGCCATACCATGCGCTGACCAACGCCGGACACATCAGCTATGTGGAGCTGGACGGCGATACCTCCAACAACGTGGATGCGTTTGAGTCGGTTGTTCGTTGTATGCACGATGCAGGCATCGGCTACGGCTCCATCAACCATCCGGTCGACCGCGACCCGGTTTGCGGATATGTCGGTGTGATTGGGGATGTCTGCCCACGCTGCGGCAGACGGGACGGAGAGTCCATCAGCCCGGAGCGTCTGGCACAGCTGCGCAAGCAGTACCCGGATATTCCGACCTTCCGCGGAATTGACTAATCGAAAATTTACCCAAAAGAGAAAGATTGATTTAGAATACAAAAGGAGAATGAATTATGTCCGCAATGCAGAAACAGTCCACCGTAGGCAAAGATGTCAGCTTTGAAAGAATCCGCCGCATCACCGGCTACCTGGTAGGTACCATGGACAAATGGAACGATGCCAAAAAAGCAGAGGAACATGACCGTGTGAAACATGGTCTGTCCTGCGGCTGCAAATAATGATGGAACTGAACGTAGCGGGAATCGTCGGGGAAAGCATTGTGGATGGACCGGGCATCCGCCTGACCGTCTTCTGTCAGGGGTGTCCGCACCACTGTCCCGGCTGCCAGAACCCGGAAACCTGGGAGTTTGCCGAGCGCACCAGGATGTCTCCCGAACAGATTCTGGAGATGGTCAAGCGCAATCCGCTGATCCGTGGAGTGACCCTGTCGGGCGGCGAGCCGTTTTCTCAGCCGGCAGAACACGCACAGCTGGCGCAGCTGCTGCATCAGAACGGCTATGAGGTAGCGGCGTACACCGGATACACCTTCGAGCAGCTGCTGGAGGGAACACCTCAGCAGCGCCAACTGCTGGAGAATATCGACGTTCTGGTGGACGGACCCTTCCTTCTGGAGAAAAAGACACTGGAGCTTCGTTTCCGCGGCAGCAGCAACCAACGTGTCCTGAATGTGCCCGAAAGCCTTGCACAGGGAAAGGCCGTTTGGGAAAGCCGCGAAAGCTGGGTCGGAGAGCGCCGCTTTTAAAGTGGATTTCAAAGCAGATTTGTCCGAAAAGCAATAAAAAATGTTCAGCAGAATCTTCTGCTGAACATTTTTTTGTCGGTTATTTCTCTTTTGCTTTAGAGCTGCCCAAGGGAAAGGAACGGAACTCTTCGATAAACTCCCGCAGGAAATTTTCTACGAGGTCCAACGCTTTTTTCCCCATTGCAGCGGTCGAATCGGCTGGGTCGCGGGGACCAAACCAACCGCTGGGAGCATTTTCACAGGTGTCGCGCGGCAGGCGCACCGAGCCGCCGTGAAAGGAAATCATCTGGATGGAGGCACAGTCGGTGTTGGCAGAAGGCGCATGGCTGTTCATCGGCTGGCACAGCTGCAGCTGCACCGCCTGCGGGTCCACCGCCATCATCGCAGAGGTTTCCAGAATGTCCCCGTGTCCTCCTTTGAGCGTCGGGTCCAGCTGCCCTGCCAGGCTCCACCAGTCGATGCTGGCGCAGACGCCGTCCGCATGGTAGATTTCCAGAGCGGTTTTGTCGATGGCAGGATTGTTGCCGCCGTGCCCGTTTAGGATGAGGAAGCGGCGGGCGCCGTGCTGCATCAGCGAAAAGGTGATGCTGTGCAGCAGGTGGTGCAGCCCTTCATAGCCGATGTCGATGCTGCCGGCAAAGCTCATGTGGTAGGGACATACCCCATAAGGGACCGTAGGAGCGACGATAACATTGGGCAGCGACTCCACCTGTCGGGCAAGGTGGTCCGGGATCAGGAAATCGGTGCCAAGCGCGCACTGCGGTCCGTGCTGCTCACAGCTGCCGACCGGCAGCAGGATGACCGGGTCCAGCCGGAACGCCTGAGCTGCCTGCTCGGTGGTCATTTTTGCAAGGAACATAAAAAACGCATCCTTTCTATTCAGAATCAATAAAGAAAAAGTAAAAAGTTTAAAAAAATTGCGCAATCTGACATTTTATTTGAGGATTGTACTTTACTTTTTACCTCATATATTGTAAACTATTTATTAGAAGCCTCTTTTTCATTTATTTTACAGCCTCATTATACTCTTTGCGGCGGAGAATGTAAAGTGAGCGACAAAACAGCGAATCGAAAGGTTCAAGGCGTCAATCTAGTTGATAAAGGACAGGAAAAAGACATGGATATTATTCAAAGAATTCACTCCGCTTACCCGGAAATGACCAAGAAACAGAAAAGCATCGCAGACTGCCTGCTGGAATCACCGGAAGATATTGCATATATCACCCTGGCTCAGCTGAGTCAAAAAACCTCCTCCTCTGAGCTGACCCTGCTGCGCTTTTGCCAGAAGGTGGGCTACTCCAGCTTTTTGGAGATGAAGAGCGCCTTCCGTGAGTACACACAGAATATGGTAAAGCTTCTCTCTTCGCCGCAGTACTTTGTCCCGGATGCCACCATCACCGACATCAGCGGAAAATCGGAGCTGCTGCGTCAGATTTGCCGGGAGGAGTCGGACGCCTGCAAGGAATTTTTTGCTTCGCTCGATCTGCTTTCCATCATCTCGGCAGCAGAAGCGATTCGCAAAAGCAAACGTATTTTTATTTGTGCACACGACATCTCTCATGTGTTGGCAGAGTTTTTGGCAGCAAGGCTGAAACTGCTCTACTTTGAGCCGAAGATGATCGACCTGAACAACCTCAACGACACCCAGGAAAAGCTGGAGATGCTGACCAGCGACGACATCGTTATCTTTATTGCCTTTCCAAAATACTACTACCCGCTGGGCTCCATTGCCAAAAATGCCTTTTCGCGCGGCGCACAGATTTTGACCATCACCGACAGCGTTTCTTCGCCGACGGTGCAGTACAGCAAATATCTGCTGCTCTGCCACACCTCCACCAGAGTCTTTTATAACTCGCTGACTTTGCCGATGGCACTGGCAAACCTGCTGCTCTCCTATCTGGTCATCGACCTGGGACCGGATTACCGCAGCCGCGATTTGAGCAATGCGCCATTGCCAAAGACCGATTCCTTGGCAGAACAGGAAAAAACAGAATAACCTTCTCTTATGAAATAAACCGCCTTCGCATTTTGGTGCGAGGGCGGTTTTGATTTGGACAGAGTCTTTATCCTATGGTCGGCAGCCGGAAGGCTATTGACACAGCTCTACCGCCTGCTTGCCGCTCATCTGCTCGATTTCAAAGCAGAGGATGCACAGCGAGGACCATTCCTTGTCGATGGTCTGCTGGTGGCTCTGCGGGCTGTCCAGCGGGACATAGCGAGCGCACAGCTTGCGCACGGCATCCATCTTTTCGTCGGGCTGCTCAACGATGCGCACCCTGCCACGCAGCACCACACTCTGATAAAAGGTGGTGTAGCGCTCGGGACAGATGCGGTCCTGTGCGATGACACAAAATCCGGCGCGGTCGTCCTGACGGAGCAAATCCAGCTTGTAGCCGGACAGGGCACAGTGAAAGTAGAGTTTGCCATCGGTGTAGACGTAGCTTAAAGGAACTTGATAAGGAAAGCCGTCCGGCTGGTTGAGCGACAGGGTACCGGATGTAGAAGATTCCAGCAGTTTGATGGATTGCTGCTGGGAAAGCTGCTGGCGGTGACGCCGCATGGAAATGGGATTCATGGACATGACCTCCTGAGATGATGGATTATTTTTTGCGCAGCGGGAAAATCAACAGCATGGAAGCCAGCTTGATGCGGCTGCGGCGGTCGTACAGCTCATAGGATTCGATGCCGGGCAGGACCTCATAACCGGAATCGGGCAGCCATTTGTTGAAGAAATAATTTTTGGCTTTGGCTACGGCAAGGGTCAGACCGGAAGGGTCCTTGAAATCAACGTTGATTTGCGCATAGGCGCCGACTGGAAGCTCCTTGACCAGCAGCTCTTCCTCCTGCTCGCTGTTGTCCACCAGGTCACCGACAAAGTAGGAAAAGCGTCCCTGCTCGTCCGGCACAGCGGTGGCAACCAGTGTGCCGCTGGGATTGGACGGCTCTTTTAGCAGCGAGCGTTTGGACTGGAATTTTTGCTGGAGTGCGGTGACATCCTTGCGGTAATCGTGTTTGTCGGTGGTGACCTCCATCCCTGCGGCAAAGCGGGAATGGTCAAACTCCTTCACAACGACTGTGAAGGGTGGTTTCTTTTGGAAAAAAGAAAACATAATAAAAATCCTCCCGTAAAATAAGATGATATAAAAAATCAGCCCCTTGAGAAAACCCAAGGGGCTAAAGATTTGTCTTAGTGGGTTGCGCCGCCGGCAGCAGCGATGTCCTGTTCATTTTCGATGGCAGCTTCGATAGCCAGTTTCAGACCCTTGCTGATTTCAGCGATGGTCATGGAAGCCATGTTCGGGTGGTTCTGGATGGTTGCGTACGGAACATGGATAAAGCCGCCGCGTGTGTTCGGGAATTCATGTGCCAGCTGATACAGCAGGTGGTACATCAGGTCATTGCAGACATAGGTGCCGGCTGTGTTGGAAACAGCAGCAGGGACGCCGTTGTCCATCATCTTTTTGACCATTGCTTTGATTGGAACGGTAGCAAAGTAAGCAGCCGGTCCATCCTCGTAGATGGTTTCGCTCTGCGGAGCGTTGCCTTCGTTGTCCGGGAAGCCGCTTGGGCAGTCCTCACAGTTGATGGCAACACGCTCAACGTTCATCGAGGTGCGACCGCCTGCCTGTCCAACCAGGATGACGATATCCGGGTTTTCACGGCGAACGATTTCATGGACGGTCTTGCCGCCTTTGCGGAATACAACAGGGATTTCTTCTTTTACGATCTGTGCGCCGCAGATTTCATCCGGCAACAGGCGAACAGCCTCAAAAGAGGGGTTCATTGCTTCTTTACCAAATGGCTGGAAACCGGTAACAACAACTTTCATTTTGCATTCTCCTTTTCTGTTTGAATGATGATAGGTTTAAACGACAGGAATGCCGTTTTCCATGATAAGCGTTTGGTCTGCGTAGATGGTAGGGCGGTGGAACACCAGGTCAAAATGACCGGCTGCATCCTGAACGCCGCCCAGAGCCAGATTGCGTCCCATCCCGATGTGGAAGGTGGAAAAGGTGGATTCATCCTCGATATAGCAGTTACCCAGACATTGGGACAGGGTGTTTAGTCCAATCCCAAATTCACCTGCCACATAGATTCTGGGGTCGTTGAAGCTGTCCATATAACGTTTGAGGTATCTGCCGGAGCGGTTTTCTCCTATTTCAGTCAGCCGTCCCTGCGAGAAGGTTAAATGGATGGGCGATGACGGAATGCCGAGATACCCCATCGAACCGTCCACGACTGCTTTGCCCTCGGTGCAGCTTTCCTCGATGCCGATGAAGATTTCAAAGCTGGAGGAGCCTACCTTTCCGGGGCGGTCCGCCAGACCATTGAACAGACCGGGATTTCGTCCCTTTTTGCCAAAATGCAGGTCGGTCCCAAGTTCGGTGGTGACGTGGATGGTCTGCGCCTTGTGTAAAGCGTCAATCATCCCACGAGCCAGCTCCTCTGCCTGATGCGGGTCCATCTGCAAAAAATCGAAGGACAGCATCGAATGGTTGTTGTTGGTGGCAAGAGGAAGAGAAAGAAAGCGTCGTCCGTTTTGCAGCAGCTCGCGGACGGCATTGGTGGTGATCAGCGAAAAATTGGTTGCACCGATGATCAAATCGTGATGCAGGAAAAAGCCCAGCAGGGAATCGAACATCAGTCCGGGCTGCGTGCAATCCTCGGGAATGGTGATCATGGCAGGAGTTGCCTGTGCATCCTGTGTAGCTTTCCACAACGCGATGCTTTCTTTGACATGGGTGTCGTCGGAGATGATGAGAACATTTTCACCCGGCTTCACCCGGCACCACTGATTGATAACGATTTTGGCGCCTTTATTCATCGGCATGGGCATATTTTGTTGTCTCCTTTATAACATTTCTGAAAGGGTCTGCTGCGGCAAAGATGACACAGCGGACCCTTTCGAAATGACGTGATTTCGTTTTATGCGTTGACCATCATGCACATATAGATGATCTGGAATACCAGCATCAGCAGAGATGGAACAAGCTGCATCTTGATGATGGAGTATTTATCCTTTACCTCGAGGTAAACACCGGGAACGATGTTGAAGTTAGCAGCCATTGGGGTCAGCAGGGTACCGCAGTAGCCGCAGGTCATTGCCAATGTGACCATATACAGCGGGTTTGCGCCCAGGCTGATAACAAACGGAACACCGATACCAACGGTCATAACGGTGATAGCAGCAAACGCGTTGCCCATGATGATGGTGAACAGTACCATGCCCAGAGCGTAAGCAACGATACCGATATAGACGTTGCCGGATGGGATGATTTTACCAAAGATATTGGCAAACGCGTCGCCGACGCCGGCTTTGGTGAAGATAGCGCCCAGACAGGACAGCAGCAGCGGCATGATGTAGATAGCGCTGGTCATGTCGAGGAATCGGCGACCCTCTTCCAGGAAGGTCATAGCTTTGTTCTCGCGGTTCCAGATGACCAGCAGGATGACGCCGAGGATGGTAGCGAACAGGGAACCGAGCAGAGAGCTCCAGCCCTTCATAAAGAAGGAAATGATGATGGAGAATACACCTGCGCCAAACGCAGGAATAAAAATCTTCATACCAATCTTCTTGTAGTTTTTCACCTGTTCTTCTTTGCTGGCGGACTTTAAGTTGCCCGATTTTACCATGTTCAGTGCTGCCGGGATACAGGTGATGGCAACAATGATGCCGCTGGCAAGCGGAGGAAGCCACTGACCGAATGCAACGACGATACCCAGAGTGAACCAGAAAGCTCCGGTTGGCAAAAAGTGTTTGTTGGCTTTTACAATCCATGCCCTTACACCGCAATACATGCAGAAAAGACCGGACAGGATGTACATAACTTGTACGAGTTTGTCAGAGATGGAATACTCTGGGCTCATAAAATAAGATAACATCTTGGTTTACTCCCCTTTCTGCTTAGTTAGCGGCTGGTTTTTTGTCGCTTTTGTAGATGTCAGGATAGTACTTCTTGATCATCTTCTTGTCTACCAGATAGCTCTGAGATGCGCTGACAACCATTGCAAACAAAGCAACAGGAACCTGAACCATAACAATCTGCATAACGTCGACATCGTAGCCAATATTTGCCAAGGTGGACTGAATCAGCAGGACAGAGGAGTTGGCTGCGAACAGACACTGACCGAAGAAATTTGCCAAGTTGGAACCTTTACCGTACAAAGCCTTGATGGTTTCTTCGTGCTCTGGAGCAACCTCATAACCTTTGGAAGTGATGGTTCCCAAGGTCATTGGCATCAGGATTGGACGGACAAAGGAAGTGATTCCGGTAATCGGAATCTTAAAGATAATGCAGATTTCGTCCACAATGTTCCAGATAGCAATCAGTACACCGGAGGTTAATCCCTTTGCGCGACGGATCAGGTCAGCAGCAGCTTCCTTCAGACCGTTTCTCTCCAGTGTGCCGGTCAGAATCATCAGAATGATGGTGATCAGTTGATTTCGGTTTGCGACAAAGGTGGTTCCGACGGTTTCCAGCAGGTCGATGACGTTTATTCCGCCAAAGATTGCAGTAACGATAGCCGAAACGACGATGATGGCAATAGGCTCCAGCTTAACAGCAAAACCTATAATGACCACCAGTACGCCAAGCAAGCACCAATACATAAAAACACCCCTTTTAATAGATTGAAAGAAAGGATTTTCGTCATAAAGTTGGCAATCTTTATGACTTTTGCTAACATTATTACGATAAAGCGCTAAAGACAAGCTATTTTAAACAAAATATGAATATTCTATAAATTGAATAAAAAATCAAAAGTTTGTTTTTATTATTCATAGAAATCTGTAGGCATTTTAAATAAATCAAACGTTAAAATATAGTCAAAGCGAATAAAAGCCGCCTGATGTCGATTATCGGTCAGTTTACTGTCAGCAAAAATAAGGTCAAAATATCATCTGTTAATAAAACAAATCAAATCCATCATGCCCATAAAATTAAGAATAATACAGTTTGCAAAATAAAAACAGCTCTTTCCATTGGAAAGAGCTGTTTGGATTCATTAGTGGGTTGCACCGCCGGCAGCAGCGATGTCCTGTTCGTTTTCGATGGCAGCTTCTACGGAAAGCAGCAGACCGCGGCTGATTTCCTCGAGGGTCATCGAAGCCATGTTCGGATGGTTCTGAATGGTTGCATACGGAACATGGATGAAGCCACCGCGTGTGTTCGGGAACTCATGTGCCAGCTGATACAGCAGATGATACATCAGGTCGTTGCAGACGTAGGTGCCGGCTGTGTTGGAAACGGAAGCAGGAACACCGTTGTCCATCATCTTTTTGACCATCGCTTTGATTGGAATGGTAGCAAAGTAAGCGTCAGGACCGTCGGCATAGATTTTTTCATCCTGCGGAGCGTTGCCTTCGTTGTCCGGGAAACCGCTCGGGCAGTCCTCACAGTTGATGGCAACACGCTCAACGGTCATTGCAGCGCGTCCGCCTGCCTGTCCGACCAGGATGACGATGTCAGGATTCTCGCGGCGAACTGCCTCGTGGACTGCCTGACCGCCTTTGCGGAAAACAACAGGGATTTCTTCTTTGACAATCTGTGCACCGGCAATTTCATCCGGCAGCATTCTGACTGCTTCAAAGGATGGATTCATGGTTTCTTTGCCGAAAGGCTGGAAACCGGTAACCAAGACTTTCATGTTGCATTCTCCTTTTGATAAACTTACCAGCTGCCGACAGCAGTCTTGCTGCCGGTACAGGAAGAGAGATACATCCGCTGCCTTCTGTCCGCAAAAGCTGCAACAAGGTCTGTCAGCAGAGGAAACCGAAAGAAAGGAGGAACAGTCTTTCCGGCGCTTTCCATCATCGACAGGCAAGGTTGTTTCTTTTTGGTTCCGGTCGGAACAGCCAGCAGCCTTATCGGCAAAAAGGATAAAGAGAGAAGAACCTTTTGCAGAAAAGCAGATGTCCGACAGAAGGAACAGCGGTTGGTGACGAGTGGAAGCTGCACGATAACGGTTTGTGCAGCAGGGGAAAAGGTTATTTTGCTACGATGCACATATAGGAAACCTGGAAGATGAACATCAGGATAGCAGGAATGACCTGCATTTTGATGATGGAGTATTTGTTTTCGGTTTCCAGATAGATACCGGGGACGATGTTGAAGTTAGCAGCCATTGGAGTTACCAGGGTGCCGCAGTAACCGGTGGTCAATGCCAGAGTAATCATGTACAGCGGGTCTGCACCCAGGTTCATAACGAACGGAACACCGACACCGACGGTCATAACGGTGATAGCAGCGAAGGCGTTGCCCATGATGATGGTGAACAGCACCATACCGATGGTGTATGCCAGGATGCCGACATAGATGTTGCCTTCCGGGATAATCTTGCTGAATACGCTTGCAAAGACCTCACCGACACCGGCGCGGGTAAAGACAGCGCCCAGACAGGACAGCAGCAGAGGCATGATAAAGATGGCGCTTGCCATACCCAAGAAGCGGCGACCCTCTTCCATAAAGGTCATAATCTTGTTTTCTTTATTCCAAATCAGCAGCAGGGTGATACCAAAGATGGTAGCAAGCAGCGAGCCAATCAGAGAGTTCCAGCCTTTGAGGAAGATTGCAATGCCCAAAGCGAACACAGCGGAGGAAAGGGCTGGGATAAAGATTTTCATACCAATCTTATTGAAGTTGGCGCGCTGTTCCTCCTGCGACGGAGTTTGCAGGGTGTTGCGCTTTACGCGGTTGAGGGCGGCAGGGATACAAATCAGGCAGACCAGGACGCCGACCTGGAAATCGGTCAGCCACATACCAAAGGCTACAATGATGCCCAGGGTGAACCAGAAAAATCCGGTGGCAAAGGGGTTTTCGCTGTCCTTTTTGGTCCAGCTGCGGATGCCGGAATACATACAAAAGAATCCAGAGAGCAGGTACAGCACCTGCACCAATTTATCGGAGACGGTAAATTCGGGACTTAAAAAATAGGATAACATCACTTTTCCTCCTTATTTGGCTGATGGAGCAGCAGGCTTGCTGGAATAGCGCTTCATCATCATGTTGTTGACAATGTATGCCTGTCCTGCGTTGACAAAGATAGCAAAGACAGCGACCGGCAGCTGTACCAGGATGATCTGCATAACGTCGACGGTGACACCGACACTGGCGATAATCGACTGAATCAGCAGGACGGCAGCAGCGGTTGGGAACATACACTGACCAAAGAAGTTGGCAAGGTTCTGGTTGGCGCCGTACAAAGCCTTGATGGTTTCAACGTGCTCAGGGGTAGGTTCATAGCCTTTTGCCTCGATGGCACCGATGGTCATAGGCATCAAAATTGGACGAACATAGGAGTTGATGCCGCCGATTGGAATCTTGAAGATGATGAACAGATGGCTGAGTACACACCATACGGAAATCAACATACTGGAGGTAAGACCCTTGACATTTTTAATCAATTCGGCACCGGCGATTCGCAGACCGTTGCGCTCCAAGCTGCCGGTGAGCACCATGGCAATCAAAGCGACCAGCTGTGTACGGTTTGCCGTAAAGGATTTACCAATGATGTTTAAGAATTCTTCCACAGGGATTTGTCCGCAGACCGCAGTGACGATTGCGGAGATGGAAATGATGGTGATAGGCTGCATTTTCATGGCAAAGCCGATGACAACAACTACTACGCCAAGTAGACTTAACATAATGACACCTCTTCTTAAAATAAAGTAATTACCGTATATAATTACAGGATTTGCCGGCGTTCCTGCAATTTATGACAATATTATAGCTTGAGGTGGAGAAAAATTCAATAATTTACATAACCAAAAAGGAACATTCTATGAAATAAACAAAGAAAAGAAGGGCATTTTTTACTATACAGAAAATTTGCTATCAAAAACAATAAGAAGACAGAAGAAAAATAAGGCAGAAGTACTAAAATATTTTCAGAAAAAATAGGAAAAAATATTGTATGACAATAAAATAACGGGGATTTTGCAGAAATTATTTCTTTTATACTATAATTTCTTTCAATCGTATCATTCAAATAAATTGAACAAGGCGATTGTAAAAGAAAGGAAAGCAGGTGCAGTTTACAATTAAGACATACTTGATAAAGCAGATATATAAAAAAGCAGCCCCCTGTTTTTCAGGAGGCTGCTGCGGGTTTTGTTTAGTCGTGCAGCTGCATCGGAAGGTCGAGCAGCTCGTTCCAGGATTGGCGAATCGGCTCGGAGAGCGCGTGACCGATCTTGGAAATGAAAATCAGACGGGAAGAGGAATGAGGCATACAGCGGGAGAAGCTGATTCGGCTGCCGACTACATCGACCTGATTCCAGCCATCCTCGAATAGGCAAAAGCCTTTGATGCGGTAGGTCTCGGGGACAAACTGTTTGATGAAGGCAATCACCTTTTCCCGTGGAAGGCGGTGGATGCAGTTGAGCACAATCGAGTCGGGGCGCAGCTCGGCAGGCAGGTCCTGCTCGCCTTCGTCGGTGGAGTGGGAGAGCAGGTCGTTTTCCAACAGTTCCAGGCTGAATCCGCCGTAGGAGCAGCTGGAGATGTCGCAGTCGGGATTGATGCGGTGGATTTGGGCTTTGATGGCGGTGAGCAGCTCGGGGGAGACCAGGTCCGCCTTATTGATGACCGCCAGATGACAGTGGCACAGCTGCAGGCGAATCATCTCTACATCCTGAATCTGTTCCATGAAGTTGTCCGCATCGACCAGACAGATGATGCCCTGCATCTCATAGTGCTCGGTGAGCAGGGTGCTGTTTGGGGTGGTGCGCTCCTGCTCCAGAATGTGCTTGATGTGGATGGGGTCGGACAGACCGGCAACTTCGATGAACACCATCTCCGGCTGGCACTGGTGCATAAAGTGGAGTGCGCGTACGATGGCGTCTTCGCTGCAGCTGCATGTCAGAGAGCCGTTTTCCAGGTGTTCGATCGAGATGTCCTCCTCGCTCATCAGGTCGTGGCTTTTGAAGATGCTTGGCTCGGTAAAGATTACGCCAATCTTTTTGTTTGGGTTCTGTTTGAGGATGCTCAGCAGAGCGGTGGTTTTTCCGGAGCCGACAAAGCCGGTCAAACAGTACAAAGGAATCAGTCTTTCACTCATCAGGTAGGACCTCCGATCTTTTATGGGAATCCCCCCCTTTCGGCGGTACGCTTACGGGAAGGTGTTTTAGTCTACAAAATCAGTTTACTGTTCTTTCTGTCGATTGTCAATGCAAAATAGCAGAATGTAAGAAATTTAAAAATTTCGCCGATTCCCTGCAAAAACCAATAAGGGCAGCGGGGGATTTGCAAAGAGGAAAAAATCCGATACAATAAGGAAAATAAAGACCGCTAAAGGATGGGTGGAAAAATGGAATGGCTAAAGCAGGGAATGAAAGTGAGAGGATATAGAATACTGTCTCCCATCACAAAGGGGTGGTCATCAGACCAAAAGTTTGTGATGAGCGACCGGGAGATCCCGCTTTGGTATGAGTGCTACAAAAACAGGTAGAGCAGCGCCAGCATCAGGGTGTTGTCGGTGCAATGGTCGCTGTACAACAGCCAGAGCAGACCGAGAATCAGCAGCTGGTCCTTTTCAATCGAAAAGGAAGGAAGAAGCGGGAGGCTGTCCGCCTGTGCAGCGGCTGGCTGTGTTTGCGGCTGCGGGTGATAGCTGCTGGTGGGATGCGGTTCGGCGGGAGGAGGCTGCTGCGAAGGAGCGGGCGGCTCGCTCGGAGACTCAACAAAGAAGGAGGGCGGGCGCGACGGGCGCTTGAGGACCTGCTGGGAGCGCTGCTGCATCTGCCGCACCCGCTCGAGTGCCTCCTGCTGCATCTGCTGCATCTGTTGTGGAGAATATTCCCGCTGCTGCCACTTCATTGGTTGTCACCTCCTAAGGAAAACAGTCCGCTTTCCTTTAAGGTGGGAAGCAGCTGGACCAGCTGCATGATGCGCACCGCATCGTCCACCTTTTTGGCGCGCTTTTCGGAGAGCAGCGGGCGCAGCGCACGCAGCAGTTCCACGCCGGGACCGGGCTGGGAAAGGCTCTGCATAGCGTTTTGCAGCTTGAGAAGCAGGGAAGGGTCGAAGGCAGGTTGGGTTTCCTTGGGCGCAGCGCCGAGTAAAGCGGACAGGTCGGGCAGACCGCCGGCGGGTGCGGACTCATTGGAAGAGGATTGTGCAGGCGCACCCAACCCCAGCGAAGCTGCTATCTGCCCGAGCTGCTGCATCCGCTGCGGGTCGGCAAGAATCTGGGAGATCATCGAACCAAAATCAGGGGTGTTTTCCGCTTGTGACAAAGCACTTCCCCTCCTTTCTAAATAATGTACGGCGACAGGCTATTGCATCTTCTGCAAAAGGGCGGACAGGTCGGTTCTGGAAAGCACCTGCCGGAGCTTTTGCGGGTCGGCAAGCAGAGCATTAAGCTGGGCGGCACTTTGCGAATCCATCTTTGCCTGAAGAGAGCTGAAATTTCCCTGCTCAAGCTGACAGCGCAGCACCTGCGGGTCGATGTGAAGCTGTTGTCCTGCCAATTTTAAAAGAAGGTCCAGCTGGGCGGGAGAGGGTTGTTTAAAAGAAGACATGGTGGTTTCCTCCTGTTTGACTGCCGATAGGGCTTGTGTTTAAAAGATGATTTGCGGTTCATTCTTTACTATATGAAAAGGAAAGGGGAAAGTTTCCTTTGAAAGCCGCTCAAAAGGGAAAAAAGAAATGGACAGGAAATGAATTTTGTTAAAATGCAGATAAAAAAGAAAAAAGGCAGTTGCAAAAAAAGAGCGATTGTATGATAATAGAATTGTCAGAAAAGGGGGGTTAGAGATGAGAGTAGTCGTACTGTCCGACACCCACGGCAGAGTGGAGCGAATCAAAAAGGTCATCGAGCAGCAGCCGCAGGCGGAACTGTTCATCTTTTTAGGGGACGGGCTGCGTGATTTCCGCCAGGCGATGTACGGAGTGCCGGTGGAGGAGTGGCGTGTCTGTGGAAACTGCGATTTTGGCTCCAATGAGGAGTACACCTTGATTTCCTATGTCAAGGATGTCAAGTTCTATTGTGTACACGGACACCAGTGGAATGTGAAGTACAGTCTGGGAGAGCTGATCGACCAGGCGCGCAGCAAAGATGCCAATGTTTTGCTGTATGGGCACACCCATCAGGCGCACTATGAGTACCGGGACGGGCTGCACATCTTTAATCCGGGCAGCTTGGGCAGTCCAAAGGAGCCGATCTACCCCACCTATGGGACCATCGACATTCAGGGCAAAAGCATCGTTTTTAACCATGTGCCCCTGGAGGAGAGGGACCGATGAAACAGCTGCGCGGCGGATTCTCGCTGCTGGAATTGGATACCGTCGATTCGACCAACGAATACCTCAAGCGGCAGGGCGGACAGCTGCCGGACAAAACAGTGGTGCTGGCACATCGTCAGACTGCCGGAAAAGGACGGCTGGGCAGAAGCTGGCAGTCCGAACCGGGGGAGAGTGTAACGGCTTCCTGGCTGTTTTGCTCGCTGGAGCCGCAGCAGCTGCAATGGCTGCCGTTGGCAGCGGGAATGGCACTGTATCAATCGTTAGAGGGTCAGCTGGGGCAGCAGACACAGCGTCTGTTTCTCAAATGGCCCAACGATCTGGTTGGCAGGCAGGTGGACGGCAGCTTTAAAAAGCTGGCGGGCATCCTGTGCGAAAGCCGCTGCGGGGAGCGCTCCTTTGCGGTGTGCGGCATCGGAGTAAACCTGCATCAGCCGCCGTCCTTTTTTGAGCAGGCGGGTCTGCCCGATGCAGGGTCGGTTTTTCAGGTGTTTTGCTGTGTGCCGGATGCCTATGGGCTGCTCGAGGAGATTGGAGTACATCTGCAAAATTGGCTGCTTTTACTCAAAGCAGGACCGAAGCTGCTGCTGGACGCATACTCTGCCCGCTGCATGACGTTAGGCAGGCAGGTCTGCATCTGCCGGGAAGGGCAGGCGCCAATGAAAGCGAAAGCCATTCGCATCGACAGCGACGGACAGCTGGTATGTCTGACACAAACAGAAGAAGTAAAGGTGCGCGCGGGAGAGGTTTCGGTGCGCGGGCTTTATGGATATGCAGAATAAACAGGAAAAAGAAACAGAAAGAAGGAAGAGAAGATGGATACAAAAGAAAAAGTTTTGCGCAACTTGTCCTATGGACTTTATCAGATTGGAGTGATGGATGGTCAGCGTCCATGCGGGTGCATCATCAACACCGTTTTTCAGGTGACCAGCGAAAATCCAATCGTTGCCATCAGTATGCACAAGGACAACTATACATGGGAACTGATTGAGAAAGAGAACCGCTTTTCGGTATCTATCCTTTCGGAAAAGACCCGCAAGGAGGTCATCCAGAAGCTGGGCTTTGTGTCCGGCAGAGATCACGATAAATACGAAGGTTTGCATTATACCGTCAAGGATGGGCTGCCGGTACTGGATGAGCAGTGCAGCGGCGCGCTGATTTGTCAGGTGGTTTCGATTACAGACACACCGACCCACAAGGTGATTTTGGCATCGGTGGAGCAGGCGTATGAGCTGAAGAACACCGTTCCGATGACCTACCGCTACTACCATGAGGTCATCAAGGGTGGAGCGCCGAAGAATGCACCTTCCTATATTGAGCCGGAAGCGGCAACCAAACAGCAGACATCCGCACAGAGATGGGTCTGCGACGTATGCGGATATGTATACGAAGGGGATCTGACACAGGAGCCGGACGATTACGTCTGCCCACTGTGCGGTGTTGATAAATCTCATTTTATAAAGGAGGAAACAACAATGGCAGAAACAGAGCGCTGGGTATGTGATGTATGCGGATATGTATACGAAGGAGATCTGACACAGGAGCCGGACGATTACGTTTGCCCACTGTGCGGCGTAGACAAGAGCCAGTTCACCAAAGAATAATCTGAAGGAACACTCTTGATTTCTGTGGGGGACTATGCTATAATGGTCAGTATCATCTGGGTGTGGCGCAGCTGGTAGCGTGCTACCTTGGGGTGGTAGAGGCCGTGGGTTCAAGTCCCGCCACTCAGACCAGCGGCAGATTGTGTCGCAAACAAAAAACGCGTCCACGTTTGTGGACGCGTTTTTTTGTCATACAGATTGTTTTCGACAGCATAATGAGGAAAGATATTCTAAAAATCGTGATAGCCAGGAGGGGATTTGTAATGAGTTTTTTTAATGATGCACAAAAAGAAGCGCTGCTTACAGGGATATATAAATGTCCTGTGTGTGGAAGCCGTATGGAATTTGAAGATGAGTACGAAGAAACGTTAGTTTGTCCTCAATGTGGGTACGATGAGGATGTGGATCATTATGGCTTTACAGATGAAGAATACAAAGCCATCTATCCGACTAGAGAAGAAATCTGCGATGATTAGGAAGAACGATTTGTATAGCGCAACAAGAAAAACTTGAAGATAGATTGTTGCTCAATGTTTTTGCACGGAACTGAAAAAGGTGTCACAGTATTTTTTTCGGTATCGGCTTTCAGCATTTTTTGTAGTCAGACCCCCGACTCAGTCGAAAATTCGGTTGAAGCGGGTCTTTTTTTGTGGATATTAAAATCAACTTCTGGTATAAAATTGAATTATATAAACAAATTGGCGAAATAAGAAGAGGAAGCAAAAAATAACGATGAGAAAAAATATCACGATAAACAACAAACAGTATATTTTTGATGATCAGATACGGGACAATCTTGCAGTGCGCACCGGCTTTGACCGCCTGGCGCAGCAGACCTTTGACATTTCCTTTGAGGAGTGGTACAAAGGCGGATGGTGGCAGGAAAACTATCAGCCGCATCTGTTGCTGCGCGACGGCAAGGTAGCGGCAAATCTGTCGGTCAACCGCATAGATTGTCAAATCAACGGCGTTCGGCGCAGGCTGCTCCAGCTGGGAACGGTGATGACCGCGCCCGAGGAGAGAGGACAGGGTCTGTGCCGGTTTTTGATGGAGGAGGTGCTGCAGCGCTACCTTGACAGCTGCGACGGAATCTATCTGTATGCCAACGACAGCGTGCTGGACTTTTATCCGAAATTTGGATTTGAGCAGCGGGAGGAATATCAACACAGCCTGCACTTGGCAGGTGGACGCGGGCAGGCGGTGCGGCTTTCGATGGAGAACCCAAAGCAGGCAGAGCTGTTTTTGTCGGCAGTGCGGACTGCGGCGCCGACCGAGCAGGTAAGGCTGCTGCACCCGGAAAGTCTGCTGATGTTTTACTGCACAGGACCGATGCAAGATAAAATCTACTGGCTGCCGGAGCAGCGGACAGCGCTGGTGATGGAGCAGGAGGGGGAGATTTTACAGATTCATCAGATGTTTTGTCCTAAGGTGATTCCAACAGAGGAGATTGCCGCTTTGGCAGCAGCGCCGTCGGTCCGGCAGGTGCAGTTTGGCTTTACCCCGCAGGACTGCGCCGGGATGGAATGTCATCTCCACAAGGAGGAGGACACCACCTTCTTCTGGCATCGTTCCCATCCGTTTTGGCTGGGAGAAGCCGATGCGCAGGGAGAAACCAAAAGGATGTTTCCGACCCTGTCGCACGCCTGATTGCATAAGCATACAAGACCATACCGATGGTATATTCTGCCGCTTTGGGGGTTGCGCACAGACAAAAGCTGTGTTACCATGTTAAATGGAGAGCAAATGATACCTCAGAAAAGGGTGGTAGAATGAAAGAAAACAGAGGTCTGATGACCGAGGGAGTCATCTGGAAGCAGCTGCTGCTGTTTGCGCTGCCGCTGCTGCTGGGCAATCTGTTCCAGCAATTTTATAACACGGTCGATTCCATCGTGGTCGGCAACTACATCGGAGCCAATGCGCTGGCATCGGTGGGAGCGAGCACGCCGATTGTCAATTTGATGGTCGGGATGTTCACCGGTCTGGGCACCGGCGCGGGTGTGGTCATCGCCCAGTTTTTTGGAGCCAAGGACCACAAGGGTGTGCATGATGGAGTACATACCACCATTGCGCTGTGTATTGCGTCCGGTCTGGTGATGGCAGTGGCAGGTGTCGGACTTTCGCCGACCATCCTGCGCCTTCTGGATACGCCTGCGGAAATCATGGAGGGGTCGGTGACCTATCTTCAGATTTACTTCATGGGTGTGATGGCACTGATGATTTACAACATGGGTTCGGGTATCCTGCGTGCGGTGGGAGATTCCAGAACGCCGCTGTATTTTTTGATGGTTTCCAGTGTGGTCAACATCCTGCTGGACCTGCTGTTTGTTATTAAAATTCAGATGGGCGTTGCCGGTGTTGCCTGGGCGACGCTGATTGCGCAGGCAATCTCTGCGTGTCTGGTGCTGATTCGTCTGATGACCAGCACCGAAAGCTACAAGCTGATTGTAAAGGACATCCGTTTTCACAAAAAGGTGCTGCTGGAAACGGTGCGCATCGGCTTGCCGGGAGGAATCCAGAATGCGGTCATCTCCTTTTCCAACCTAATCGTGCAGTACAACATCAACAGCTTCGGTGCAGCTGCGGTGGCAGGGTGCAGCGCCTACACCAAGATAGACGGCTTTGCCATTCTGCCGGTGATGAGCTTTTCCATGGCAATCACCACCTTTACCGGACAGAACATCGGAGCCAAAAACTATGACCGGGTGCGCAAGGGAGCCAAGACCTGCCTTGTGATGGCACTGGCGGTGACGCTGACCTTGTCGGGTGGGCTGTATCTGTTTGGAGAAAAGCTGCTGCGGGTCTTTTCTTCCGACCAGCAGGTTTTGTCCTATGCGGTGCAGATGATGCACTTTTTAGTGCCGGGCTATGTCTGTCTGGCGACTGCGCACACCTACTGCGGCGTGGTGCGCGGAGCCGGTATCTCGATGGTGCCGATGCTGGCTTTGGTGGGCAATATGTGCGTGCTCAGAGTCATTTGGATTTCTTTGGCAATGCCGGTTTTCCACAATATCATTGTTGTCTTTTTAGGCTATTCGCTGACCTGGCTGACCAGCGCTCTGACGATGATCCTCTATTATCATCGTTCCGGCTGGCTGGAGCGGCACCAGTTGCAGCGCGTTGCATAAATATTTTCTTAGAAAAGGATGGAGAGAATGGAAAAGAAGAGGGCAGAAGTGATGGGGAGCTTGTCGCTGTTGATAGTGGCAATCATCTGGGGAAGCGGGTTTATCGCTTCGCAGATGGCACTGGATGCGCAGATGAGCTCGGCATTCATCATGTTCGTTCGTTTTGCAATCGCGGCGCTGATTGTCGGGGTTGTTTTCCACAAGGACCTGAAGAAAAACATGAAGAAGGAACACATCAAGGGCGGGCTGCTGATCGGCACCTTTTTGTTCCTGGCGTTCTATGTGCAGACGGTGGCGTTGCAGTACACCACCCCTTCCAACAACGCTTTTATCACCGCAGCCAACGTGGTAATCGTGCCGTTTTTGTGGTGGGCTATCAGCAAGAAAAAACCGGGAGCGAAATTTATCGTTTCCTCTTTCCTGTGTCTGCTGGGCATCGGCATTCTGTCAATCAACTTTTCAGAAGGCTTTGCCTTTAAGATTGGCGACCTGATGACACTGGGCTGTGCCTTTTTGTTCGCCTGCCAGATTGTGACCACCGGTATCCTGGCAACAAAGATGGATGCCAAGGTCATTGTATTTTTGCAATTTGCCGTAGCGGCAGTCTGGGGATTCTTTGCCTTCCTGCTGACCGACGGTGATTTTTCCTCCTTCCTTTCTTCGGAAGGAATGGGTGCGGTCATCTATCTGGGTGTTTTCAGCACCTGCCTGTGTTACTTTTTGCAGACGACCGCACAGCAGCACGTTCACTCGGCAAAGGCAGCCATTATCCTGTCCACCGAGTCGCTGTTCGGCACCATCTTTTCGGTGCTGCTGGGCTATGACCCGCTGTCGCCGCAGATGGTGGTTGGTGGAATCATCATTCTGATTTCCATTACCATGACCGAAATCAAGCTCCCCTTTGGTAAGAAGGAGAAGCCGATCCTGGTGGAAAAAAGGGAGGATTGATGGGATGCTCTACCGACGCAGCTTCGATTCGCCGGTAGGCTGTCTGCGCATGGAGGAGGAGGACGGCTATCTGACCGGCGTGCATTTTGAGCAGGAGCCATCGGTCCGGTATGCGGACGATACGGTTTTGCTGCGGCAGACCGAGCAGCAGCTGACAGAATATTTTGCCGGCAGCCGCACCGACTTTTCGATTCCGCTGAAGTTGCAGGGGACCGATTTTCAAAAGCGGGTCTGGAGGGTGCTGCAAACCATTCCCTATGCAAAGACGATGAGCTATGGGCAGGTTGCAGCGCTGGCAGGAAATCCGAAAGCCTGTCGAGCAGTCGGGATGGCGAACAACCGCAATCCGGTTGCCATCATTGTGCCCTGCCACCGAGTCATCGGTGCAAACGGCAGGATGGTCGGCTACGGCGGCGGACTGTGGGTCAAGGAAAAGCTGCTGCGTCTGGAGCAGGATGTCCTGAATGGCAATCCAGAAGAATAAATGAAAAAGTCCGTTCTCTTCGTTTTAGAGAACGGGCTTTTTGTATAGGGATATTTATATTATTTTGACACGGTTGAGGAGTTTTCAACCAGCTGCTGGGCAAGGTCACAGATGCGCTCGGCAGCATGGCGGGAGATGTTTTGCTGCTGGCACGCGAGCATCTGTCGGGCAGCAGAGGGCTGCAACAGCTGTTCTACGGCAGGCAGCAGTTCCTTTTGCAGCGAATGAACCGCAAGGCTCATCCCGCGGGAGGAAAAATACTCCATGTTTTTGCTCTCGCAGCCGGGGATGGGATTGATGTGGATGAGCGGCGTGCAGGAGACAGCGGCTTCGGTGGAGGAAAGTCCTCCCGGCTTGGAGATGAGCAGCTCGCAGGCTTTCATATAATCTGCCATCTGCGAGGTGTGCTGCACCAGCAGCAGGCGATCGCCGTACCGCTCTTTGAGCCGCCGGTAGAGCTGCTGATTGCTGCCGCAGATGACGATGAGCCGGATGTCGGGGGAGGATTCATACTGCTTTTGCAGGATGGAGATGACCCGCATCAGTCCACCGGCACCCATGCTGCCGCCGACCACCAGCAGGTAGCGCAGGGATGGGTCCAGTCCCAGGCGGCGCAGGCTTTCCTGCTTGTCGGGGGGATTTTCAAAGCTTTGGTCCACCGGTATGCCCAGCGGATAAAGCCGCTCCCTGGGGATACCCCAGCGGGTGAAGGCGGGACGCAGGTCATCCGAGGGGATGACATACCGGTCGCACTGCACCTCCTCGGTGAAGGGGATGCAGGTGTAGTCGGTGGCAATCAGCAGAGTGGGCGGCAAGCAGATGCCGTGGTCGCGCATATTGGTCAAGATTTCTCCGGGGAAGATGTGCGGCATGATAATCAAATCGAAGTTGCCCTCTTCCAAAAAGTGCTGCACCGGAAGTGCCATCCGATGATTGATATGGTAGACCGGCGAGTGGACGGGCAGCCGTCGGTAAAGGTTGCCCAGCTGATAGACCAGCCCGAACAGGCGCGGCGCTTTTTTGACCAGGTTGATGTAGCTTTGGTTGATCAAGCTCCCTACCCGTGTGTCGGAAAGGGAGTAAGGGTCGAGCATGGTGACCCGATGACCGCGGCGAAGCAGCTCCTGCTTGACAGCGTTGGCTGCCGAGTTGTGACCGCCGCCGGTCCCACAGGAAAAAATCAGCGCATCCATAACAGTTTGATAGTACACCTCTCTTTGGATTCTTGGCTCAGGTGCATCCGAAGGAAGACACCGGCGGTAATCAGAAGGAATCCCAGACGCACCGAAAGGCTGACGTTAGAAAAACACAGTGCGACAAAGGAGCACAGGTAGGTGACGATGGTCCGGTAAAAATGAGGGGAAATGCGGACGATGCAGGAAAAGAAGAGAAAGAAAAAAGCGAGGGTCAGCACAGGGACCGGGTCGGGCAGCAGGGCAAGCAGACAGCCGAAGCTGGTGGCAATCCCTTTTCCGCCGTGCAGGTGGTGAAACAGGGGAAAAATGTGTCCGAGGACCGGCGCAGCAATCAGCAGGGCAAACACCGGCGACTCGACGGCTGGCGGGTCTTGCGTGGACAGGTACCACGCAACCGGAAGATAGCCTTTAAAAAGGTCGCCGAGCAGAGTACACACACCGCAGAAAAAGCCGCCCTGCAAAAAGGCGTTGGCGGTGCCGGGGTTGCCGTCGGCGGTGTTTTGGGTGATGTCCTTGTGGGCAAACAGCAAGCCGAACAGCCGTGCAAACAGGATGCTGCCCAAAAGATAGCCAAAGCAGATGAAGAAAATTTCTCGAAATAACATGGATGATACCATCCTTTTACAAAAAATAAGAACAGAGATTTACAGGTCGAGCAGAGTACAGAACTGCTCGAAGGAGGGGTATTCGTCTTGGATGAAGGCAATGGAGCAACCCTGCCGGGTGCAGTTTTCCAGATAGAAGCGGTTGTCGTCGAGCAGCTGCTCGAGGGTACACCAGCTGTCATCCAGCCGCTGTTCAATGACGTTGGCGGTTGAGCGGATGGTGGAAAAATGGCTGCGGATGTACTCTTCGCTCATCACCAGAAAGAGCGAGCGGATGCAGCGAAGGGACTGCGGGGAAAAATCCTCTTTCCAATGAAATGGGATATAGCAGCCTTCCACAATCAGATTCTGATGATTTTCGATGACCGTCTGGACCATCTCCCGCACGATGGACCACAGGTAGTCGGTCAGCTGCTGGTCGTCGGTAGGGGTAAGGGTGGTCTGACCGCTGCGAATCAGACCCATCTTCAAGTGGTCGATAGAGAGGTACGGGATGTGCAGATGCTCCATCAGCTGTTGTGCCAGATGGGTTTTACCGGTGTGTGAGGCACCGCTGAGCAGAATGACCATAACAGTGTCCTCCTTTTACAAACTATGAAAGGGTAGGTTTGCCGATGAGGGTGGTCAACAAAGAAGTATAGCTTTGAAAGGCGCTGGGAAGGGAGACCGAATCGAGCCGGTCGGTCAGCAGAAAATCCTCCGGCAGCAGGCGGTCGATTTGGCTGAGGGAAAGGGTGTTGTCGCCGGTTTTGACCAGCAGGCAGCTCATCTGCCATTCGATGTGGGTGAAGATGTGGCGGGCAGGTTTTTGCGGCTGCACCGAAAGAACAGAAAGACCCAATGGTTCGAGCAGCTGCGCGGCTGCCTGCTGTGCCTGCTCCTCGGTAAGCGCTCCTTCGACCGAAGGGATTTCCCAAAGACCGGCGAGCAGTCCGCTGTCCGGTCGGCGGTGCAGCAGGGTAAAGGTGCCTTCAGTCGTCCGGCAGAGGATGGCAAAGAGGGTGCGCTGCTGAATCTGCCGCGCTTTTTTGGGCGCTTTTACCGGGTATTGCTGGGTGCAGCCCTCCTGATGGGCACGGCACAGTGCCGCCAGCGGACACAGCAGACAGCGAGCAGAGGAGGGCAGACAGACGGTGGCTCCCAGCTCCATCAACGCCTGGTTAAAGTCACCGGCGCTGTGCTGCGGCACCACCGGAAGCAGCAGCTGACGGAAAGTGTGTTTCGTCTGCGGCAGAGAGATGTCATCGCCGCAGCACAGGATGCGGGAAAGCACCCGCAGGACGTTGCCGTCCACAGCGGGTACGGCGATGCCAAAGGCGATGGAGGCAATGGCTCCGGCTGTGTAGTCACCGATGCCGGGCAGACCGGTCAGCTGCCGGTAGTCGGCAGGAAGCTGTCCGTCGTACTGCTCGACCAACAGGCGGGCGGCTTTTTGCAGATTGCGTGCGCGGCTGTAATAGCCAAGACCTTCCCACAGCTTGAGCAGCCGGTCTTCGGGACAGGCTGCAAGCGCTTGGATAGAGGGCAGCTGGGAAAGAAAGCGCTCGAAGTAGGGTTTGACCGCCTCGACCCTGGTTTGCTGGAGCATGATCTCCGATACCCACACGCGGTAGGGCGTGGGCTGGTCCCGCCAGGGAAGGGAGCGTTTGTTCTTTTGATACCAAAACAAAAGCGGCTCAACGATCTGCGTGAGCCGCTCCGGTGCGTTGGGCGCAATCATCGCTGCCCTCCGTCGGTGTCCTGTTCATTCAGAAAGGATTTGATGTGGTCAAAGGTTTCTTCGCTGATGATATGTTCGATGCGGCAGGCATCGGCTGCTGCGGTGTCGGCAGAAATCCCGAGGACATCCTCCAAAAACCGGCAGAGGGTGCAGTGGCGCTCGTAGATTGCCTCCGCCTTTTGCCGTCCTTCTCGAGTCAGCAGAATCAGATTGTTTTTATCCATTGTGATATAACCGGCAGAGCGCAGGATGCTCATGGCGCGGCTGACACTGGGTTTGGAAAACGCCAGTTCGTTTGCAATGTCGATGGAACGGACCGTTCCGTTTTTCTGTTCCAGCATCAAAATGGTTTCCAGGTAATTTTCACCGGATTCCTGTATCTTCAAGGCAGTATCTCTCCCTTCCAATCTCTGTGCAGTCAGCAAAGACAGAGCAGATTTGTTTGCTCCTATTTTAACATAATTGACGACAGCTTTCAAGGGAAGGAAAAGGGATAGGGTTTTTAGCGTTATATAAAGGAAACAATTGAATGGATTACGGCTTATCATGGGGGTGAAGATGGAGGATAAAATAAAAAGGAATTTTAGCTGACTGCCAAAAGTTTGCGCTTGGCAAACGCAAGGGCAGAAGAGGAAAAGCTTGTGTCTTAACCGTAAAAAGGAGATTGACAGCCCTGCTGCTTTGACTTAAAATAGAATACAGAAAGAAGTCCCTGTGCACAAGGTCTGTTTTTGGTCTTGCGGCAGAGGGAATGAGGATATTGAGTTTAAAGGAGTTCATAATGGAAAAGGGAATCAGAATACAGAAGGTCCTTTCGGAGCAGGGGATTGTATCCCGAAGAAAGGCAGAGGAATGGATTGAGCAGGGCAAAATCAAAATCAACGGTCGTCCTGCGGCGCTGGGACAGAAGATCAATCCGAACCGCGATGTCGTGACCATCGACGGCGAGCGGGTCTATTTTCAGAAGAGCAGCCAGAAATACTATATCATGCTCAACAAGCCGCGCGGCTTTGTGACCACCATGAACGATGAGTTGGGCAGAAGATGCGTAGCGGAGCTGGTGGAGGATGTGCCGGAGCGGGTGTACCCCATCGGCAGACTGGACAAGGACAGCGAAGGCTTGCTGTTGTTTACCAACGACGGCGAATTTGCCAACCTTATCATGCACCCAAGCCACCATGTTTCCAAGACCTACCGCGTCACCGTGCGCCCGGAAATCAGCGACGCACAGGTGGTCCGTCTGTCCACCGGTGTGGAAATCGACGGCAAAAAGACCAGTCCTGCCCATGTGACCGTATTGGAAAAGCAGCCGGGCAGGGTGGTGCTGCAGGTTGTGATTTATGAAGGAAGAAACCGACAGGTCAGAAAGATGTGCGAGGCGGTCGGGCTGGAGGTAGCCAGACTCAAACGCACAGCAGTAGGACCGCTGAAATTGGGAATGCTGGCTCCCGGAAAATGGAGAGAGCTGCGTCCGGGAGAAATCGGGATGCTGCGCAACGCCATCAAAGCGTCCTCCGGTGCGCCGGAGGTGCTGGGTGACCTGGACGAGGATATTCTGAGCAGCGCTGCCCACAAGGCTGCACCGGCAGGCAAAATCCAATATAACGCACAGGGCAAACCGCGCCGCAATTTTGAGCAGGAGCGGAAAGGCGGCAAAGGCGGACAGCAGCGTTCCAATGCTTCCTTCCAGAAAGGGTACCCACCGCGCGGCACAAAACCGCAGTCGAAGGGTGCGGGCAGAAAACCCTTCACCAAAAAAGGCTCGGGAATGTAAACCGGAAAAGCAAGAGTGAACTTACAAAGCGCGGGCAGACAAACAGCCTGCGCTTTTTCTGCTTTTAAAAGGAACAAACAGAAGGGAAGGACCTTGTATGGAGATAACCTTTGTCCGTCATGGACAGACCGAGTGGAACAGCCTGGGAAAACAGCAGGGCAGGGCGGACATCCCGCTCAACAGCCGGGGAATCGAGCAGGCAAAGCAGACCGCGCAGCTGCTGGCTGACCGGCAGTTTGACCGGGTATACTGCTCCCCGCTGCAAAGGGCAAAGCAGACAGCGCAGATTATCTGCGAAAACCGGCAGACACCCATTTTCTATGAGCCGCGCATCGCCGAGCGGGATATGGGAGAGTTTCAGGGAAAGCACTGGGATGAGTTTGATACCCGGGCATTTTGGGATTATGCAGCAAATCACCACTATCAGCAGGCGGAGAACATCCGTGATTTTTACGACCGCGTCTACAATTTTCTGGATGAGCTGAAAGGTAAGCCGGGAAGGGTGCTGCTGGTTTCTCACGGGGGCGTGTTTGCGCCGGTGAGCAGCTATGCGGGCAGAAGCAAAAAAGAGGACAACCTGATTGACAATCTGCTGGAGAATGCGCAGGCGTTCACCTTTGTGATTTAATGTAAGGAGGAAAGAAAATGAAAACGATTCATATTGAAGTCAACGACTTTTTGGCAGCCGTCATCGGGATTGCAGCCGGTGTGCTGCTGGTGGCTTTTCCACAGGAATCGCTCAATGTCATCACCTATGGGATTGGAATTATCGCGCTGGTGTACGGCGTGCTGCGCATCATCAGCTATTTTCGCAACAAGAGCCTTTCTCCGTTTTTTGCAGGAGAGCTGTTTTTAGGGATTGTGCTGGTAGCCATCGGACTGTTTTCCTTCCTCAATCCGGGCGGCATCTTTGCGGTGCTGCCGATTGTGCTGGGTATCCTGGTGCTGGTGGAAGGTATCTCCAAGCTGCAAAGAGGGCTGATGCTCAAAAATTACGGCTATCAGCGCTGGGTGGCAGCGACAGTAGTTGCAGGGTGCATCATCGCACTGGGCATCCTTTTGATTTTTAACCCGTTTAACGCCCTGGTCATCACCATGCGGGTGCTGGGGATTGTGTTGGCAGCCGATGGAATTGCAGGACTGTGGGTCAACTTTATCATCAAACGATATTATCAGTAATCGAAAAAGGAGAGGACTGCCATGCCAAGCTATATCCTTGCACTGGACCAGGGAACCACCAGTTCCCGCGCTATTTTGTTCGATGAACAGCAGAATATCATCGGGATTGCACAGAAGGAATTTACCCAGCATTATCCAAAGGAAGGCTGGGTGGAGCACGACCCGATGGAAATTTATTCCTCGCAGTATGCGGTGATGATGGAGGTCATCGCAAAAAGCGGGGTGGAGGTTTCGGATATTCGGGGAATCGGCATCACCAACCAGAGGGAAACGACCATCCTGTGGGATGCAAAGACCGGCAGACCGGTCTACAACGCAATCGTCTGGCAGTGCCGCAGAACAGCAGACCGGATTGATGCGCTCAGCAAGCAGGGATTGGACGGATATATCCGGCAGACGACGGGATTGATACCGGACGCTTATTTTTCTGCCACCAAAATCGCATGGATATTGGACCACATCCCGAACGGAAGGGAGCGGGCAAAGGCGGGAGAAATTTTATTTGGAACGGTGGACAGCTGGCTGATTTGGAAGCTGACCGGCGGCAAGGTCCATGTGACCGACTACACCAATGCTTCCCGCACCATGCTGTACAACATCCACACCCTTGATTGGGACGAAAAGCTGCTGGAGGTGCTGGATATTCCGCGCTGTATGCTGCCGCAGGTGCGCAACAGCAGCGAGGTGTACGGCTATACCACCATCCAGGGGGAGAATATCCCCATCGCAGGTATTGCAGGCGACCAGCAGGCGGCGCTGTTTGGTCAGTGCTGCTTCCAAAAGGGACAGGCAAAGAATACCTATGGGACCGGCTGCTTTTTGCTGATGAACACCGGCGATACCCCTTGCATGAGCCAGAACGGGCTGCTGACCACCATTGCCATCGGACTGGATGGAAAGGTGCAGTATGCGCTGGAGGGCAGTGTCTTTGTGGGCGGTGCGGTCATTCAGTGGCTGCGCGACGAGATGCGGTTCATCACCGAGTCCAAGGATGCGGAATATTACGCACAGAAGGTGGAGGACACCGGCGGGGTGTACCTGGTGCCTGCCTTTACCGGACTGGGTGCGCCGCACTGGGATATGTATGCCCGCGGCTGCATCATCGGCATCACCAGAGGGACCAAGAGGGAACACATCATCCGTGCGGCACAGGAGTCGATTGCCTACCAGAGCTATGACCTGGTCAAAGCGATGGAAAAGGATACCGGAATCCCGCTGGACAGCTTGAAGGTGGACGGAGGAGCCAGCCGCGACCGATTCCTGATGCAGTTCCAGGCGGATATTCTTGGCTGCAAGGTGGACCGCCCGATGATTCGGGAAACAACGGCGCTGGGCGCAGCTTACCTTGCCGGTCTGGCAGTGGGTGTCTGGAAGGACAGGGAGCAGCTGCGAAACCTGTGGCACTGTGACACCACCTTCTATCCTCAGATGGAGGAGGAGAGGCACCAAAGGCTGCTTCACGGTTGGCATAAGGCGGTCGGACGAAGCAAAGGCTGGGCAGAAAGTGAATAAGAAAGGTGTGAAGCATCCTGCTGCTTCACGGTTGGCACAAGGCAGTCGGACGGAGCAAGGGCTGGGCAGAAAGCGACGGCGAGTAGGAAAAATGTGAAGCATCCTGCTGCTTGACGGTTGGCATAAGGCAGTCGGACGGAGCAAGGGCTGGGCAGAAAGCGACGGCGAGTAGGAAAAATGTGAAGCATCCTGCTGCTTGACGGTTGGCATAAGGCAGTCGGACGGAGCAAAGGCTGGGCAGAAAGTGAATAAGAAAGATGTGAAGCATCCTGCTGCTTGACGGTTGGCATAAGGCGGTCGGACGAAGCAAAGGCTGGGCAGA
>CABUDL010000008.1 GCA_902490335.1 uncultured Clostridium sp.
CAATTTCATCGTTGCTTTTTTGCCCGGAAGTGGGTATACTATTTTCGTAAGTTTTGGAGATTGACTGCCCATCGTCTGCGCCAACAGATGAAGCATGGGTGGTCATTTTCTTTTTCTCATCGGTCATAGGCGAATTCCTCCTGCATCCCGTTCATAATGGTTGTGATCATTTGGATCGTGTCAAGCAGCTCGTCTCTCACGCTTTGCCCGGCTTCGATCCGGCGCAGCTCGTCCAGCACGGCAGACAATTGATCCCGCAGGGCTTTGTAAACCTTTGGGTTGCCCTGCACCACCACATCGCGTTCCAAGAGCCGCCGGATAATGTAATCCTGCTTGGTCAGGCCGGTGAGCTTCACCAGGGTTTCCAGTTGGAGATCTTCTTCCGCCGACACTCGGAAAGCCACCGTCTTGTTTCTCCAGCGGTTGTGGTTGTCATAGTTCTTCTTGGACATCTTCTTACACTCCCTTCTCATTTTTCAGTGAATCCAACTTGTCAGCCATCTCCACCTGTCGGGTGGGGAATAGATGGGCGTATCGGTAGGTGATGTCGATACTCTCATGCCCTACACGCTCTGCAATAGCCAGGGCAGTAAAGCCCATGTCAATCAACAAACTGATGTGGCTATGCCTCAAATCGTGTATGCGAATCCTTTTCACCCCCGTTTGCTTGCAGCCACGGTCCATTTCCCGGTGAAGATAGCTTTTGCTGATGGGGAACATCCGGCTGTCTGGCTCCACTCCATAGAGCCGCTTGAGGTAGTCCTGCAACTCATCACAGAGGAACTGCGGCATAGTGATGACCCGATTACTCTTTTCGGTTTTTGGAGTGGTAATCAAATCCTGCCCGTTTAGCCGCTGGTAAGACTTATTGATGGAAACGGTGCGCTTTTCAAAGTCAAAATCTGCCGGGGTGAGGGCCAGCAGCTCTCCCTCACGGACACCGCACCAGTACAATACCTCGAAGGCGTAGAAGGACAACGGCTTGTCCATCATGGCTTCGGAAAATCGCATGTACTCCTCTCGAGTCCAGAACAACATCTCCTTTCGTTCCTCCGCCCCTATATTTCCAGCCTGTCGGGCTGGGTTGATATTCAGACCGTAAAATCGTGCAGCATGGTTGAAAATGGCACTGAGTTGATTGTGAACTGTCTTCAGGTAAGTTTTCGAAAGAGGTTTGCCGTGGCAGTCCCTCAACTCCCGAATTTCATTTTGCCAACGGATAATGTCCTTTGCCGTGATCTCCGAGAGTTTTCGATTCGCAAAATAGGGGAGGATCTTTTTCTTGATGATACTTTCCTTGGTGAGCCAGGTATTGAGCTTCAGCTTGGGTTTAATGTCCTTCTCATAGAGAGCAACGAAGCTCTCAAAGGCCATGTTCACATCAGCCTGTTTTTCCATCAGGAACTCCCGTTCCCATTCCAGCGCTTCTCGCTTGGTAGCAAAGCCGCGCTTGAGCTTCTGCTGGCGTTCACCCTTCCAATCAGTGTAGCGGAATTGAACATACCAGGTGCCGTTATCCTTGTTTTTGAACGCTGCCATAATTATTTCTCCTTCCTTTCTGTCTCAGATCTTGTACCATAGAATTTCTCGTGGAAAAACTTTCGGTCAATTCGCCCAGCAATGGTGATGCAGCCGGTTTTAGCCAGTTCCTCATTCATCTGTCGAATGATCCTATAGGCAAAGGGGATGGAGATCCCCAACTCCTCCGCCACTTCGTTGACACGCATAAAAATCTGATTTGCCATAGTAAATACCTTCCTTTCCTTGTTGATTGTTTCTTCCTGCTAATTTTGTTTTTCATAAAGATCTCCTCACTCTCTACTGCCACTTTTTTCAGATTTTGCACCCAAGAATTTTGAAAAAAGTTTCTTCAGTTATTCTTACTAAGCAAATATGCTTTGCATATTGTTATTATACTAAGCATAATAGCTTATGTCAATCAGTGCACGCAAAATAAATTAAATAAAATTGTTTAGTATTCTCTTGATTTTACTAAGCATTTCTGCTATACTTTTTATAAAGACAACCAACGATTGGAGTTGATGATATGGCGATTGGTGAACGAATTCACTTTTTCCGTCTCCTGCGGGGGATGACACAAAAATATCTCGGCATGTCACTGGGCTTCCCAGAGAAGTCTGCTGATGTACGCCTTGCACAATATGAAACAGGAACAAGAACCCCTAAGGCAGACCTGACCGCTGCCTTAGCTAAGGTGCTGGATGTCTCGCCCCATGCGCTCTCTGTCCCGGACATAGACTCCTATGTAGGGCTCATGCACACACTGTTTACCCTGGAGGATAACTACGGGCTCAAGGTTAACGAGATGGATGGAGAAATCTGTCTGAAGGTCGATGTTCGTAAAAACAAGGATGCCGCCCGGCTGCACGAGATGCTCTGCTCTTGGCAGCAGGCCGTTGCCCTGTTGGAGGCGGGCGAAATCTCTAAGGAGGACTACGATAAGTGGCGCTACCACTACCCGGAGTTTGACAAGGCTCAGAACTATGTGAAGGTGCCGCCCCAAGACCTCTTTTGACCCTCTCACTTGTAGGCCACGGGAGAGGCTGTTTGTTGCACAGAATGATAATAAAAAGAAAAAGAGAGCCAACTGACTAATCAAAATCAGTTAGCTCTCTTTTTATGAATAATGAAAAAATGTTGCCATTTCGTTGCCACAGAGGGCATCAAACCTTAGAAAACCCAGTCATACCGGGCTTTTCCGGGACTCTGAAATTATTCCCACTCAATCGTTGCCGGTGGTTTGGAGGTGATGTCGTAGCAGATGCGGTTGATGTGGTCCACTTCGTTGACGATGCGGACCGAAACCTTATCCAGCACCTCGTACGGGATGCGTGCCCAGTCGGCAGTCATAAAGTCGGAGGTGGTGACACCGCGCAGCGCGAGGGTGTAGTCATAGGTTCTGAAGTCACCCATGACGCCGACCGAGCGCATATCGGTCAGAACAGCGAAGTACTGGTGGATGGATTTATCCAGACCTGCTTTAGCAATCTCATCGCGGAAGATGAAATCTGCTTCGCGCAGGATGTCCAGCTTTTCTTTGGTGATTTCGCCGATGACGCGGATGGCAAGACCCGGACCCGGGAACGGCTGGCGATTGACCAGATAATCCGGCAGACCCAGCTCTCTGCCCAGTGCGCGGACCTCGTCCTTGAACAGCAGGCGCAGCGGCTCGATGATCTCCTTGAAGTCGACATAGTCCGGCAGACCGCCGACATTGTGGTGAGATTTGATGACAGCAGCATCACCGGTGCCGGATTCTACAACGTCAGCATAGATGGTGCCCTGTGCAAGGAAGTCGACCTTACCAATCTTTTTGGCTTCTTCTTCGAATACACGGATGAACTCCTCGCCGATGATCTTGCGCTTTCTTTCCGGTTCGCTGACGCCAGCCAGCTTGGAGAGGAAACGCTCCTCCGCGTTGACGCGGACAAAGTTGATGTCGCCGTTGCCAAATACCGCTTCGATCTCGTCGCCTTCGTTTTTGCGCATCAGACCGTGGTCAACAAAGATGCAGGTCAGCTGGTTGCCGATGGCTTTGGAGAGCAGCTTTGCAACGACCGAGCTGTCCACACCGCCGGAAAGAGCCAGCAGAACTTTGCCGTCCCCAACCTTCTGGCGAACCTGTTCAATCGCGGTGTTGCAGTAGTCCTTCATGCTCCAGTCGCCGACAGCGCCGCAGACGTTGTACAGGAAGTTGCGCAGCATGCCGCTGCCGTTTTCGGTGTGCTCTACCTCCGGGTGATACTGGAAGCCGAACACCTTTTTCTCCAGGTTCTGCATGGCAGCAACCGGGCAGTGGTCGGTGTGCGCGATGCTGACAAAGCCTTCCGGCAGCGCTCCGACATAATCCACGTGGCTCATCCAGGTGACTGCCTCAGCCGGCAGCGACTGGAACAGCGGGGAGGTTGTATCAAAATGGGTGGCTGTTTTTCCAAACTCGCGGGAAGGAGCGGTTTCCACCTTGCCGCCGAGGGTGTGCGCAATCAGCTGGCATCCATAGCACAGACCAAGCACCGGAATGCCCATCGAGAAGATGGCAGGGTCGATTTTAGGAGCATTTTCTGCATAAACGCTGTTTGGACCGCCGGTGAAGATCAGACCGATTGGGGAATAGGAACGAATCTTTTCCACCGTAGCGGTTCTGAAGGGAATGATTTCGCAGTAGACGCCCAGATCACGGACGCGGCGCGCAATCAGCTGGTTATACTGACCGCCAAAGTCCAGGATCAGCACGTTTTGATGTGACATGAAGACACCATCCTTTCAGGGATAGAAAGTAAATTTATATACCTTAAATTATAAGGGAGAAACACACTTTTGTAAATAACCGCAGGACAAAAAGACCATAACAGAGCAAAACTCTGGAGGATTGCCGAAGATTTTGTCACAGTGATGCGTTTGAAATGGGAATTTTGTTGAAAAGGTTTGGAAGCATTCGACAAAATTTCAGCAGAAAGGATTGCCATTGGTAGGAACGCAAACAAAAGGAATACTATCCTTGAGAATATCACAGATGCCATGTGCAGCTTTGGAAAGGATGGAACAAAATGAAAAGAAGTTTTTTACAAAATGCTACGCGCAGGATGGCGCTTTTGCTGGCGATGCTCCTGCTGCTGGGAGGCACACCGGTGCAGGCGGCAGGGAACACCACCGACCGCAAGAGCCAACAGGCGTCGATGGAAAGCAGAGTCTGCCCGCTGCTGCTGCCGCCGGGCAACAGTGTGACCCTGTCGGCAGAATATCTGGAGATGCGGCTGGGACTGCCCGCAGGTGAGATTGCAGCCATCACCATCACCTCTCTGCCAAAACAGAGCGGCGGCAGGCTGATGCTCGACGGTGTGGAGGTGCAGATGTACGACACCATCCTGCGCAGCGAGCTGGACCGGCTGTGCTATGTGCAGGACGACAGTGCACAGCAAGCCGGAGCCGGATGGTTCAGCTTTATTCCGCTGTGCAAAGAAAGCACAAAAATTTGTGCGACCTTTCAAATCGGGCAGCAGCCGGACAATGCGCAGCGCCCGTTGGTGCAGGATGTCTTTTGCTGCACCAGCGGACAGACGCCGGTCTTTGCAGCGCTGTCCTGCTTGCAGGGGAAGGTGGTATATACCGTCCAGCGAAAGCCTGCCAAGGGCAGCGTCTGTTTTGCAGACGGGAAATGTGTCTACACGCCCAATGAGGGAGCGCAGGGAAGCGACCGCTTTGTGCTGACTGCGCTGGACGAACAGGGCGGAGTATCGGCGCCCATCGAGGTGCAGGTGATGATTCGGTCGGAAGGATAAGGAGAGCCGCAGTCAAACGACTGCGGTTTTCTTTTTTATATATTGGATAAAAGTGGGTTTAACTATTTGGATAGCTTGCCAAAAGCTGAGCGATTATATTGAAAAATAATATTATTTAGAATATAATATAGAAAACAAAAAGGGAGGTACAAAATAGATGAAAAAACTTTCTGTGTTGCTGGCTTTGCTGTTGGTGCTGGGTATCTGTTTGACCGGATGTCAGCCGCAGCGGATGGGTGTGGAGGAATATCTGCAACGGTATGCGACCAAGCTGGACTGGGAAAACGGAATCACCAACCGGGCGTTTGGCAATGCGGATTATCGCGTCTTTTTAAGCGGGGAAACGCACGCCAAGCAAAAGGGTTATGAAGCAAAAAAGCTGCTGATTCAGTATTTTCACGAGAAGCAGAAGGTGGATTATCTGATTTTTGAAATCGGCATGGGACACGGCTTCCTGATGGATGATTATATTCGAACGGGGAATGAGGAAAACCTGCGATTTTTCCTGGAGGAGACTAAGGGTGCAATGGCATATTCGCAGGAGGAGTATGAATTTTGGCAGTGGCTGTACGAATACAACCAGCAGCAGCCACAGAAGCGTAAGCTGCACGTCCTTGGGCTGGACATCGAGTTTCAGCCAAACTCCAGCGCACGCGGCTTATCGCTGCTGCTGGACGAGAGCGTGACACCGGCACAGGAGATTCGACCGCTGATTGAAAAGCTCAAGGCATCGGATGGGGAGGCGCTGGGAAAACTTCCGAAGGCGATGGAGCAGTATCCGCAGGAGATGCAGGAAGCGTTTGGAGAAAATTTTGCGTGGGCACAGCAGTATGCCAAGAATATAACGGCGACGGTTACATTTTATCAGATACTCAAGGAAACAGAAGATGCAGATCAGGCGCACCGGGTGCGGGATGATGTAATGACAGAAAAACTCTGCTTTGCAATCAAGCAACTGCCAAAGCAGACAAAATTTTTCGGGCAGTTTGGCAATGCGCATGTCCTGCAAAAAGATACCGCAGGTGTTGGGTTCGGTTTGGGCTACCATCGTTTTGCAACACAGTTACAGGAGGAGGATTCTCCGGTAAAAGGGCAGGTTTGCTCCATCTATATGGCATTTCCGCACAAAAATGTGATGGCACCTTCCGGTTATGCCTTCCCCTCCAACAAAATCCTTCCGTTCGAGTTGTTTGAGGATTACTTTGGGCAGGACACCCTCATCCCGCTGGATGAAAAGGGCAGTCCGTTTGTACATAGAGAAGGAGAAGAAGCGACCGACCGTGCCGCAGGGATGAGCGATTATTTTCAAAAGGTGATGATACTGCCCGGCTCTAAGGATGCAATTCCTTATCAGGGGTAGATTGGCAGAAAAAGAAAAGCAGAGGAATGTTCCGTACGGAACATTCCTCTGCTGCTTTGTGATGTTTTACCTGTTTCAATAAAACAGTGTCCAACTTTGCGCTGGTCAGGCGTTGAGCGGGTCAGGCATTGAGCTTATGCTGCCGAAAACTTCCCACTGGGAACTTTTCGGGGTTACTCTGTGCTGGCAATCGGCTCTTGAAAACTTTTTCACTTGCAAAAAGTTTTCAAACTTTCAAAAATGCGCTTTCACGAATCAGGAGTTTCGCTCGCTGCGACGAGCGCCCAAAGACGCTGTCTTTGGAATCTGCGAGCTTTTTATAAAAAGCTCGACCAAAAATTTTTGTTTCCGCTTCAAAGCACAAAACGGTGTCTGCATTTCAGCAGGTACCTTGGTACTGGCAATCGGCTCTTGAAAACTTTCAAAAATGCGCTTTCACGAATCAGGAGTTTCGCCCGCTGCGGCGAGCGCCCAAAGGCTTTGCCTCTGGACACCACTACCTTTTGATAAAAGGAGGGCAAATCTAAAAGATATGCCCAACGAAAACTTCCGTTTTGATTCACAAACGATCCGTCCTTGCGCCGTAGGCGAATGGGCAATGTTTTGCATTTGGCTCAAAATTGGATTTGCGTTCATTGCCCCCGAGAATGTCGTTTCACTCCATTCTCCGAAAGATTGCGGCGAAGCCGAACAGTGTCCAGCTTCAAGCTGACCTGTTAGAATTTGAGCTTTTTGATGATGTAGTGGGTCAAATCCTTCATTGGGATTCTTTCCTGCTGCATGGTGTCGCGGTCACGGACGGTGACACAGCCATCTTCCTTTGACTCAAAGTCGTAGGTGATGCAGAACGGGGTGCCAATCTCGTCCTGACGGCGGTAGCGTTTACCAATCGAGCCGGCTTCATCATAATCGACCATGAAGTGCTCGCTCAGCTCGGCGTACAGGGCAGAAGCTTCCTCCGACAGTTTCTTGGAGAGCGGCAGGACGCAGGCTTTGAACGGAGCCAGCGCCGGATGCAGGTGCATGACCACGCGGGTGTCGTTCTTTTCTGCATCCACGACCTCTTCGTCGTATGCTTCGCACAGGAATGCCAGTACCACACGGTCAGCGCCCAGAGAAGGCTCGATGCAGTATGGGATATAATGCTCGTTGGTTTCCTGGTCAAAGTATTCCAGCGGTTTGCCGGAGTGCTCGCTGTGGCGGGACAGGTCGTAGTTGGTGCGGTCTGCAATTCCCCACAGTTCTCCCCAGCCGAACGGGAAGAGGTATTCAAAGTCGGTGGTTGCCTTGGAATAGAAGGAAAGCTCTTCTTTATCGTGGTCGCGCAGGCGCAGGTTTTCGTCGGTTACGCCCAAATCGAGCAGCCACTTGTGGCAGAAGTCCTTCCAGTACTGGAACCATTCGAGGTCGGTGTCCGGTTTGCAGAAGAATTCCAGCTCCATCTGCTCAAATTCGCGGGTGCGGAAGGTAAAGTTTCCGGGAGTGATCTCGTTACGGAAGGATTTACCGACTTGTGCAATGCCGAACGGCAGCTTTTTGCGGGTGGTGCGCTGGACGTTGGCAAAGTTTACAAAGATACCCTGTGCAGTTTCCGGGCGCAGATAAATCTGGCTCTTGGCATCCTCGGTGACACCCTGGAAGGTCTTGAACATCAGATTGAATTGGCGGATGTCGGTAAAGTTGGTGCTGCCGCAGTTCGGGCATTTGATGCCGTTTTTCTTGATGAAGTCCATCATCTGCTCGTTGCTCCAGCCGTCGGCGGATTTGCCGGTGAAGTCTTCAATCAGTTTATCGGCGCGGTGACGGGTCTTGCAGTCCTTGCAGTCCATCAGCGGGTCGGAAAAGCCGCCTACATGACCGGTTGCAACCCAGACCTCCGGGTTCATCAGGATGGCGCTGTCCAGACCGACGTTGTACGGGGACTGCTGGACAAAGCGTTTCCACCAGGCGCGTTTGACGTTGTTTTTCAGCTCAACGCCCAGCGGACCATAGTCCCATGTGTTGGAAAGACCGCCGTAGATTTCGGAGCCTGCAAAGATAAAGCCTCTGCCTTTGCACAGAGAAACGATTTTTTCCATTGTTTTTTCGTTGTTGTTCATCACAAATTCCTCCTTCTATTTATTAAAGAGTAAAGAAAATCTGCTCTCAGATAACCTTATGAAATGCTGTCGGACACAAATAAAAAGAAAGCCTTCATATTGTTTAATGATAAACAATTTTAGAGTGGAAGTCAAGGGAAGAGAGGAACAAACCGCCTGTTTATGCGGAAAATGTTGTCTGTTTTGGGTGTCGGGCAAAAAAAATAAAAAAAGATGAAAAAAGGTGTTGACAAAATGGATTTGATGCGATATAATAACAAACGTGCTCGACGAGGCGTAGCTCAGTTTGGTAGAGTGCTTGGTTTGGGACCAAGATGCCGCAGGTTCAAGTCCTGTCGCCTCGACCATAAAAAGTTTAGTGCGAACTATTGACATTGGATTCGATGTCTGCTATAATGAACAGGCTGTTTCCACAACATGCTGGTGTAGCTCAGTTGGTAGAGCAGCTGATTTGTAATCAGCAGGTCGGGGGTTCGAGTCCGTCCACCAGCTCCACTAAACTTGATAAAAATTAAATATGGGCGAGTTCCCGAGTGGCCAAAGGGGGCAGACTGTAAATCTGTTGTCAGTGACTTCGGTGGTCCGAATCCACCCTCGCCCACCAGACTGAGTCTGGACGCAATTCGCGTTCAGGCTCATTTCTTTTTTCGGGCAAACTGCTCGCGTTTAAACCGGTATCAAAAGTGACTGCCCCTTCCAAATAAGATGGACATTTAAAGTGTCCATCCGATTTTTGTTTTGTAACAGATAAGCTTAAAAATAATTTTTCCCAAGAGGAATATATAAAAATGTTTCGTGAGCAAGAGCGGAGTTTCCGTCTGAATCTTTCAGTCGGAAACCCCGCTCTTTTTATTTTTCCATGAGAGGATTCATATTGGAGCAAATCGAAATCATTTATAAATATCCTCGAAAGTTGTACAAAACAGGACATCTAAAATATTGATCCTCTTTAAAAACGTGTTTGACGGTATTGTCAGACACGTTTTTGCGTTTTATACAATAGAAATTCTCATACGACAGCCGCTGTCGCGCAGCTTTCAACCGTATGGGGAAAGAGATGTGAAAAAGAAGGGGCAGAAAATCGCTTCTTTGGGATTCGCACAAAAGAAAAGGAATTTTTATAGGAAATTGGACGATTGATTTTTTGGAAATTGCGTGTATAATAATACTTATAAGTTGCATGCGCAACATTTGCATACTGAAACTTTTGCGCATGCAACAGTTGCTAAGATAAACTTGTGCGTGTTGTGAAAAGGAGGGAAAAAGATGAACGGAATCATGAAATATATCAACCGCATCTCCAGGTGCAACGGCGTCGTTTACGCAAACCGGCTGCGCGGCTATGGCATTACCCAGTGCCAGCACCCGTACATCCTGCTGATTTGTCGGGAACCGGGTATTCCCCAGGAAAAGATTTCCCGGGAGCTGTGTGTCAATAAAAGCAGCGTGACCCGACAGATTACCCTGATGGAAGAAAAGGGACTGATCATGCGCAAGCAGGACCCGACCGACCGGCGGGTGTGGAGGGTATATCCCACCCAGAAGATGCAGGAGCTGCTGCCGCATGTGCGGCTGGTGATGAAGGAGTGGAATGAGTATCTGCTGGAAGAGTTCAGCGAAGAGGAACAGCAGAAACTGATTGTCGCTTTGGAAAAGCTGATGCAGCGGGCGCAGACTGCGGCACAAGAAAGTCTGAAGGGGAGATAGGTGGACCGATGAAAGGAATATTTCCGTATTTAAAACCGTATGTACCCCGCATGACCGTCGGGGTTTTGACCAAGTTTTTGGGAACGGTAGTCGAACTGCTGATTCCGTGGATGCTTTCTTACATTCTGGACAATATCGTTCCGCTCAAGGATACCAAACGGGTATTGATCTGGGGACTGTACATGGCAATCTGCGCGGTGCTGGCGCTGCTGATGAACATCTATGCAAACCGCGTGGCAGCGTCGGTCGCAAGAGATACCACCCGGGCGGTCCGCCACGATTTGTTCAAGAAAATATCCTATCTGTCCTGCCGGCAGATCGACGAATTTTCCATCCCGTCGCTGGAATCTCGACTGACCACCGATACCTATAACGTCAATCAGGTCATCGGAATGATGCAAAGAATGGGAATCCGTGCGCCGATTTTGCTCATCGGCGGCATCTGTATCACCATGACGATGGAGCCGGTGCTGACACTGGTGATGATTTCGGTCCTGCCGCTCATCACGCTGGTGGTCTGGCTGGTCTCCCGCAAGGGTATCCCGATGTACGGCTACCTGCAAAAGGGCATCGACATGATGGTGCGCACCGTGCGCGAAAGCATCGCCGGCATCCGCGTCATCAAGGCGCTTTCCAAGGTTGAACAGGAGAAAGAGCATTTTGCACAGGTCAATGCCGAGGTGGTTCGCCGCGAAAGCCGCGCTGCCATCCGCATGGGCATCACCAACCCGATGATGAACCTGCTGCTGAATATCGGTTTGACTCTGGTTATTCTGGTGGGAGCCTACCGTGTCAACGAAGGCAGCACCCAGCCCGGGGTCATCATCGCTTTCCTGTCCTACTTCACTATCATCCTGAACGCCATGCTGACTGTGACCAGAATGTTCGTCATGTACTCCCGCGCCAGCGCGTCGGCAGGACGAATCCAGGAGGTTCTGGAAACACCGGAAGATATGGAGCTGACTGACGAACCGAAGAAAAACGAGGAAGAACACATTGTCTTTGAAAATGTCAGCTTCTCTTATAAAAACAAATCGGTCAAAAATATCGACAACATTTCCTTTAAACTCAAAAAGGGAGAAACACTGGGTATCATCGGTGCAACCGGCTCGGGCAAGACGACCATCATCAATCTGCTGATGCGCCTGTACGAGAAGGATGCAGGCAGCATCCGCATCAACGGGCAGGAGGTTTCCTCCATCCCGCCGCACGAGCTGCACACCAAGTTTGGAGTGGTCTTCCAAAACGACGTCCTGTTTGCCGATACCGTCCGCGAGAATATCGACTTTGGCAGAAACCTGCCGGAGCAGCGCATCGAGCAGGCGGCTGTTTCTGCACAGGCGATGGAGTTCATCGACACCCTGCCGGAGCGGTTTGAGCACATGGTCACCGCAAGAGGAACCAACCTCAGCGGCGGACAAAAGCAGAGGGTCCTGCTTTCCAGAGCGCTGGCGGGCAATTCCGAAATCCTGATTCTGGACGACTCCTCAAGTGCGCTGGACTACAAGACCGACTCGCAGCTGCGCTCTGCGCTGCGGGAGCAGTATGACGGCATCACCACCATCGTCATCGCACAGAGGGTCAGCTCGATTCTGCACGCCGACCACATCCTTGTGCTGGACGAAGGAAAGGAAATTGGCTACGGAACCCACGAACAGCTGATGGAAAGCTGTGCGGTCTACCGTGAAATCAGTGAATCTCAGATGGGAGGGGATTTTGGATGATACCAAACGACCCGAATCAACATAAACCAAGGGACCGCAAAAAGGTCATCCTGCGGCTTGGAAAATATCTTCTGCAACACAAGTGGATGGTGCTGGCGGCAGTCAGCCTGACGGTTACCGGCAACCTGCTGGCGCTGCTGGGACCGATGCTGTCCGGTTATGCCATCGACGCCATCGGTGTCGGACCGGGACAGACCAACTTCGATTTGGTGCTGTTTTACTGTGGGCTGATGCTGGTGTTCTATGTGATTTCTTCGGGACTGAGCTACCTGCTGTCGGTGCTGATGGTCAAAATCAGCCAGAAGATTGTCTATCAGATGCGCAAGGATTTGGTGGATAAGCTGCTGGAGCTGCCGGTGCGCTTTTTTGACAGCCACCAGACCGGCGACATCATCAGCCGCCTGTCCTATGATATTGACACCGTCAACTCCTCGCTGTCCAACGACCTGCTGCAGATTGCAGCCAGCGCCATCACCGTCATCGGCTCCTTCATTATGATGCTGCGCATCTCGCCGCCGCTGATCCTGGTGTTTGTGGTCACAGTGCCGATTTCGGTGCTGTTCATCATCTACCGCACCAAAAAGGTGCGCCCGCTCTTCCGCAAACGTTCGGCAAAGCTGGGTGAGCTCAACGGCTTTGTAGAGGAGATCATCTCCGGTCAAAAGACCACCAAAGCCTATCATCAGGAGCAGACGATGGTCGGACGTTTTGACCAGCGAAACAACGAGGCTGTACAGGCATACTACATGGCAGATTATTATGGAAGCACCGTGGGTCCGTCGGTCAGCTTTATCAACAACCTGTCGCTGACCCTCATCAGTATCTTCGGCTCCCTGCTGTATCTGGTGGGAAGTGTTTCGCTGGGCAACCTTTCCTCCTTCGTGCTGTATTCCCGCAAGTTTTCCGGTCCTGTCAACGAGATGGCGAACATCATCAGTGAGCTGCAATCGGCAGCAGCGGCGGCAGAACGTGTTTTCCGCATGATCGACGAACCGGCGGAGGCAGCAGACCTGCCGCAGGCAAAACCGCTGGAGGAGGTCAAGGGCGATGTCCAGATGAAGGACATCCAATTCGGTTATGAGCCGGACAAGGTGATTATCCACGACCTCAACCTGCACGCGAAACCGGGGAGCCTAGTGGCAATCGTAGGACCGACCGGTGCAGGCAAGACCACCATCATCAATCTGCTGATGCGCTTCTATGACCCGCAGAAGGGACAGATTTTGATGGAGGGACGCGACAGCCACGACATCACCCGCAAGAGCCTGCGTGCGGCGTACACGATGGTTTTGCAGGACACCTGGCTGTTTTATGGAAGTATCTATGACAACATCGCCTTCAGCCGACCGGATGCAACACCACAAGAGGTCATCGAGGCGGCAAAAGCGGCAAAGATACACAATTACATCATGAGCCTGCCGGATGGCTATGACACCATCGTCAACGGAGATGGTCTGAACATCTCACAGGGACAAAAGCAGATGCTGACCATCGCGCGCGCGATGCTCTCCGATGCAAAGATGTTGATTCTCGACGAGGCGACCTCCAACGTGGACACCCGAACCGAGATGCAGATTCAGTCGGCGATGCGCAACCTGATGAAGGACAAAACCTGCTTTGTTATCGCACACCGACTTTCTACCGTACAAAACGCCGATACCATTCTGGTCGTTCAGCACGGCGACATCATCGAGCAGGGCAACCACGAGCAGCTGATGAAAAAAGGCGGAGTGTATGCAGGCTTGTATTCCTCCCAGTTCCATTAAACCATCTGGTCAAATCCTTCAAAAAAAGCACCCGTAAGGGTGCTTTTTTTTCGGAAAATACTCGTTGCATACAAAGAAAAGCTGCGTTATACTGGTAGGGAGAAATGAGGAGTAGGGAATATGCAAAATTGTAAGCGCTTTTTGAAACAGGAACCGGTCTTTGTCATTGCAGCCGTCTGTGCAGTGGTTTCGATGCTGTGGGTGCCGCCCTCGGCGCAGTATCTGGAGTATATCGACCTGCGTGTGCTGGAGCTGCTGTTCTGTCTGATGGCAGCGGTGGCAGGGATGCAGCAGGAGGGAACCTTTCTGGTGTTGTCCCAGCGGATGCTGGCAGGCAGAAAAAGCAGCCGCCTGTTGACCCTGTCGCTGGTGATGCTGCCGTTTTTTGCCTCGATGCTGATTACCAACGATGTGGCGCTGATTACCTTTGTGCCGTTTGCAGTGCTGGTTTTACAGCTGACCGATCAAATGCAGCGGCTGGCATGGGTGGTGACCCTGCAAACGATTGCCGCCAACATCGGCAGCATGCTGACACCGGTGGGCAATCCGCAGAATCTGTACCTGAGCAGCTTTTATGGGATGGATGCGGCAAACTTCTTTGCCGTGACGGTTCCGGTGGTGGCAGTGAGCTTCTGCCTGCTGACAATCTGCTGCCTGTGGGGAAAAAACAGACAGATCGAGGTGCGTTTTGAGCATAAAGAGGTCATCCGCAGTCCTAAAAAGCTGGCAGTTTTCCTTGCGCTGTTTGGGCTGAGCCTGCTGTCGGTGCTGCATCTGGTGGGAAACCACCTTGCCTTTTTGCTCACCGTCCTGGTTCTGCTTGTGGGGGACCGCTCGGTGCTCAAAAAGGTGGACTACTGGCTGCTGGCGACCTTTGTCTGCTTTTTTATCTTCGCGGGGAATATGGGCGCCATTCCATCGGTGCAGCATTTCCTGGGAAATGTTATGGAAAAGAACACCATGCTGTGCGCGGTGGCATCCAGCCAAGTCATCAGCAATGTGCCGGCGGCGGTACTGCTGTCCAATTTCACCCACGATGCAAAGGGGATGCTCTTAGGAACCAACATCGGAGGTCTGGGGACGCTGGTGGCTTCGCTGGCAAGCCTGATTTCCTTTAAACTCTATGCGCGCACCCCGCAGGCAAAGCTTTTGCCTTATTTGGGGATTTTTACTGCGGCAAATGCGGCAATGCTGGTACTGTTGTACCTGTTTGCGGCAATTTGTTTATAAACGGGAAACAAGAAAGGAACGAGAAAAATGGAAAGAAGTAAAGTTTGGGAAGCAGCACAGAAACACAAGGACGGATATAACTGCTGTCAGGCGGTCGTCTGCACCTACTGCGAGCGGTTGGGAATGGATGAAAAGACCGCCTTCCGCGCAGCGGAGGCATATGGACTGGGGATTGCAGGAATGTTCCAGACCTGCGGCAGCGTATGCGGCATGATGATGCTGGCAGGACTGAAAAATTCCGATGCCAACCTCGCACAGCCTGCATCCAAATTTGCAACCTTTGACCTGGGCAAAGAGATGGCAAAACGCTTTGAGCAGAAGAACACCAGCATGATTTGCTCCGACCTGCGCGGAACCGACGGCAAGACCGACCGCCTGCGCTCTTGCCGCGGCTGCGTGATGGATTGTGCGCAGATTGTGGAGGAGATGCTCTTCCCCGGCGAATTTGAACCATACGACGGACCAAGCGAACTGTAAGCCATGTAAAAAAGAGGAACCGATTTCGGTTCCTCTTTTTTTATTGAAAATGTTGATCAATGAATGTAAGGTAGCCGCGTTTGGTACAGTCCTCAGGATGAGATTGATACCATGAAAAGGATTCCTTCAAACCCTGCAACAGATTTTTTTGTTGGGGGAATAGATTGTTTTGGCGGGTGACATCCAGAGTGTAGGAATAGTTGTGAAAGGGAAAGTAATCTCTTTGGTTTGGATGAGAGAAAACGTGTCGAACAGAAAACGGAGATTCAGCCGCCTGATAACAAAGCTGAACAAAGGTGTTAACATCGACCGATTCCTTATTTCCGACATTGAAAATATGGTCGGATGGATGGCTTTGCAGAATCAGGTGGATAAAAAGACATAAATCCTCCACATGGAAAAATTGCAGCGGCATCTTCCCGTCACCCGGGATATAGAAGGGTCGTCCTTGCAAAGCACAGTCAAAGACAAAAGGTTCACGATACAAGTTCTGCATAGGTCCATAAAGATAAGGGGGACGCAGGATATATGCATTTGGAACGGATTGTAGCAACGCTTGTTCGGCAGCAATTTTATCTGTTCCATATTTTCCCCAGATAGCGTTTGGTCCAAGTGGTTGCGTTTCCACAAAGGGTTGAGAAAGGGTTTCGGGGTAGACGGCACTGGAGCTGATGAAAATATAATTGTTAAAAGAGCCAAGCGCATTTAACAGGTCATGAATATCCTGAGCATTATAAGCTGTAATATCGAGGACAGCGTCGAAAGAAAGATGTTTCAGGCAAGAGCCAAGCTGGTGACGGTCAGCTTGAATCAATGTAGTATTTTGTGGCTGCGGACGATTGGCGCGATTTAAAACAAAGACCTCATATCCGTTTTCAGCAAACCATGTTGCAACAAAACGACTGACAAAAACAGTTCCACCGGTGACTAAAACTCTTTTCATGGTAAAGCCTCCCTAAGAATCTTCCTCTTTATTCTACTCCAGCAAACAAATAAATTCAATAAAAAAAGCCCATTCCGATTGGAATGAGCTTGTGGCGGGAATGTGTGGGAATTGAACCCACCTATGCAGCTACTAACTGCAATTACTGGTTTTGAAGACCAGAGGGCACACCAGCACCCATCCACTCCCAAATGCTTAACTAGTATAACACAGAAAAAGAGTATTGGCAAGAAGTTTCTATTTTGTGGAGGCATTATTGGAAGATTGCACAAAAAAGTGTCGATTCCTTTTTGGCTTTGTTAAGACAAAGGCAAATCCGTTTCCGGCAAAGTGAGGATGAATAAAGAAACACTGCGGTAATTGTAGAATATGTCCATTGAGTTTCGGCAAAATCTTTGTTAGAATAAAGCCATAGAACCAGAAAAAGGGAGGTCTTATAATGAAAAGATGGGCAGGGATTTTATTGGCGGCAGTTTTAGCGGTTGCCTGCTGCGGTTGTTCGATGCAGAAAGCGGAGCTGTCGGTTGCTCCAAGCAGTTTTTCCCGGGAAACCACCGAGGTGCTTCGTCCTTTCCAGAGTGAGTTGCAGTTTGTTGACCTGACCCTCAACGAGGATGCCAAACAGTGGAAGATTTCCCTTTGGAGCTATCGCGACGGAGAGTGGGAGGAAGGCAGTATGATGTTTGACAAGGTAAAGGAGAAGCCCAAATCGCTTCGTGTTGCAATACGCCTGACGACCAAAGAATGTGACCTTTACCTGATTGATGAAGATGGATTTTCCAAGGCAAGTTACAGTATTATCGGGACCAATTTTGAGCAGACACAGACGGTGATAGATCGACGAATCGAACAAAAGACACCGTTTGCAATCGGAGAAGAGGTCACCCTCTGGGCAAAGCTGGGTGTTGACGGGCAGCAGGTGGAAGCGGGGAATTTGACAAAGGATTTTAGAAGTTTCCCCTGTACGGCAGGAGCCGCTGTTACTGTGACTATTTCAAATGAGGAACCGCCGGAGCAGCAGGAATAAAAAATCAAAATATAGAACTGCAAAAAGGGAGGTCTTATAATGAAAAGATGGGCAGGGATTTTATTGGCGGCAGTTTTAGCGGTTGCCTGCTGCGGTTGTTCGATGCAGAAAGCGGAGCTGTCGGTTGCTCCAAGCAGTTTTTCCCGGGAAACCACCGAGGTGCTTCGTCCTTTCCAGAGTGAGTTGCAGTTTGTTGACCTGACCCTCAACGAGGATGCCAAACAGTGGAAGATTTCCCTTTGGAGCTATCGCGACGGAGAGTGGGAGGAAGGCAGTATGATGTTTGACAAGGTAAAGGAGAAGCCCAAATCGCTTCGTGTTGCAATACGCCTGACGACCAAAGAATGTGACCTTTACCTGATTGATGAAGATGGATTTTCCAAGGCAAGTTACAGTATTATCGGGACCAATTTTGAGCAGACACAGACGGTGATAGATCGACGAATCGAACAAAAGACACCGTTTGCAATCGGAGAAGAGGTCACCCTCTGGGCAAAGCTGGGTGTTGACGGGCAGCAGGTGGAAGCGGGGAATTTGACAAAGGATTTTAGAAGTTTCCCCTGTACGGCAGGAGCCGCTGTTACTGTGACTATTTCAAATGAGGAACCGCAGGAGCAGCAGGAATAAAAACACAGAAGAAAAGAAGGGTCGTGTATCGTCAGCGATACACGACCCTTCTTAATGGGACGAGATACAATCTTATTTAAAGGTGCGGGCATCGCCGACTTTTTTGGTGATGCCGCGTTTGTCCCAGTATTCCAGAACGGCAACGGCAAATTTTCGGGAAGCACCCATCAGGTCGCGCATCTCTGCCAAGGTGATTTGACCGTTCTGGTCGACGTGCTCCTTGGCAAGGGTGAGCGCCTTGTTGTAGTAGTCGGCGTGCAGCAGAATCTTTTCCTCCACACGCACCAGCTTGCCGGTGTTGACCAGCGATTCCAGCACCTGCTTAAAGTTTTTCACCTTCGGGAAGCGGGCAGCAATCTGGTCGGGAGATTCAGGGGAGAAGCCGCCCTGCAAAAAGGCGTTTTCAATCTCCTGCTGGTTGTTGTCCTGCTGGACCTCAAAGTCGGCAAGGGCAACGCAGTTGTTGACATATTTGAGCACCTTGCGGTTGACCAGCGAATCGGTGATTTTATCCACCACCGAGATGTCCTCGTACTTGATAAGCTTGTTGCGGAACTCGTCCTTCTTCATGCCCTCGCGCAGAGGATTTTCCTTGTGGTAGCTTTCCAGCAGCTTGACGGCGCTGTCCTTTAAGCGGTTGAGGTAGTCGGTGTGGATGACAACATTGTCGCTGACGCGGAAGGCAACCTTGTCCTTGATGAGCTTGTTGATCTGCTGGTCAAACTGCTCTTTGGGGATGCCGGTCTGAATCTGCAAAAAGTCAAGCGTTTCAAAGCGGGCGGAATAATCCCGCAGGGCAGCGCTGATCTTCTCGCGGTCGGAGCCGCCTTCCTTGAGCTTTAACGATTCCAGCACAGCCGCATCGTTGCGTTTGTGCTTAAAGGGGTTGGAGTCGAGGATGACGCCGCCGCCGATGGTTTCCACCGGAGAGTAGAAGCGCAGGACAAAGCGGTCGCCGGTCTTGACAGCGATCTCCTCCTCCAGGCGCAGCTGTGCATAGCAGCTTTCGCCGGCGCCTACGCTGTCGCGGTCGAGCAGGACAATTTTGCACAGGATGTCCCGCGCGCCGTGGTAGAGGTGCAGGCGGGTGGCATTGCGAATCTCACGGTCGCAGTCCTTGAGGACGGTGAGGTGGATGTCAATCATCATGGTGGTGTGCATCGAGTCAGGCACAGCGATGACGTCGCCTTTGTTGAGGTCGGTCTTTTTCAGTCCTGCCAGATTGACAGCGACCCTCTGACCGGCGTATGCCTCCTGCACATCCTGCGAGTGGACCTGCAGGTTGCGGATGCGGCTTTCGATGCGGGACGGATAGACGGTGACCGGGTCGCCGACCTTCATCGTTCCTTCGATCAAAGTGCCGGTGATGACAGTACCAAAGCCCTCCACCGAGAAGATGCGGTCGACCGGGATGCGGAAGGGAACATCCAGATTTTTGATCTGGGTTTTCTGGTCGATCATGGTAAAGATAGCCTGCCGCAGCTGTTCGATGCCTTCGCCGGTGTAGGAGGACACAGAGATGATTTGTGCGTTTTCCAAAAAGGTGCCCTGCACCTCCTGGCGGACCTCATCGCAGACGATTTCCAGCCAGTCCTCATCGACCATGTCCTTTTTGGTGATGACGATGATGCCCTCCGAGATGTTCAGCAGCGATAGGATGCCTAGATGCTCGCGGGTCTGTGGCATAAAGCCCTCGTCTGCGGCGACAACCAGCAGGGCAAGGTCGATGCCGCCTGCGCCTGCCAGCATATTTTTGACAAACTTTTCATGCCCCGGCACATCAATGATGCCTGCCTTTTCGCCGTCGGGCAGGTCGAGGTAGGCAAAGCCCAGCTCGATGGTGATACCGCGTTTCTTTTCTTCCTTGATGCGATCGGTTTCGATGCCGGTCAATGCCTTGATCAGGGCAGTTTTGCCGTGGTCAACGTGTCCGGCGGTACCGATGATGATATTTTTCATGTGCGTGGCTCCTTTGTGAAAGCTGCCCTTTGCAGGACAGGGTCGGGTGAGAGAGAACTATTTGGAACAGCAGTCCAGGATGCTCTGGGCAACATAATCAAAGTGACGGGATTCGATGGTGCGCACATCCAGCAGCAGACGGTCCTTGGAGATGCGGGCGATGACCGGCAGCGGGTCGTGCTCGCGCAGGCGTGTTTCCAGCAAATCCAAAGAGATGCGGGTCGGCTCGACAGCGACCACCGAGCTGCGAATCATCTGGGTTGGCACTGAGCCGCCGCCGACCTGTCCAAAATCTTCGGTCAGGGTGACGCGGTAGCTGCCATCGCAGACCTTTTGAAGTGCTTCCAGCAGCTGCTGACCCATCGGCACCAGGTCGTCCATGGTGGCGGTGATCATCCGCAGGGTCGGGTTGAGGTGGATGACCTCTTGAGGGTCCAGATATTCCCGCAGGGTGGCTTCCAGTGCGGCAAGAGTGAGCTTGTCGATACGGAAAGCGCGGGTGAGCGGGTTCTTCTTCATTGCCTCGATGTATTCGCGGCGTCCGATGATAATGCCTGCCTGTGGACCGCCCAGCAGCTTGTCGCCGGAGAAGCTGATGATGTCAGCGCCGGATTTGACAGAGTCCAGTACGTTTGGCTCATCCTGGATACCATAGTCGGACAGGCGGACCATCGCGCCGGAGCCAAGGTCGTAGATGACCGGGATGTTGTGCTGATGACCCAGCTCGACCATCTCTTCCAGAGAAACCTCTTCGCAGAAGCCCATAATCTTAAAGTTGCTGGTGTGGACCTTCAGCAGAGCGCCGGTGTTTTCGGTGATGGCGTTCTGATAGTCGGACAGGTGGGTTTTGTTGGTGGTGCCGACCTCCACCAGGGTGCCGCCGCTCTGCTGCATGATTTCCGGTACGCGGAAGGCGCCGCCGATTTCCACCAGCTCGCCGCGGGAGGTGATGACCTCTTTTCCCTTGGTCATGGTGCTGAGTACCAGCATGACGGCTGCGGCGTTGTTGTTGACCACCATGGCAGCTTCGGTGCCGGTCAGTTTGGCAACCAGTTTTTCAACATGGGAGTAACGGCTGCCGCGGGAGCCTTTCTCCAGGTTGTATTCGAGGGTGTTGTAGTCCTGTGCAACGCTGTGGATTGCCTCGACAGCGGCATCGCTCAGGCGGGCACGTCCAAGGTTAGTGTGCAGGACGATGCCGGTCGCGTTGATGACCGGACGCAGGCTCATGGTCGTTTTTTTGTGTACCAGAGCGAGCACCTGCTGGCACAGCTGCCCTGCCTCCAGGGAAGGCTGTTCGCCGGACAGAATCTGCTGGCGTACCCGGTCGATGGTTTCGCGGACCGATTCGGTCAGGACGGTGTGCGGGCAGGACAGCTCGGACAGCTCAGGCAGACGCAGCAGCTCGTCCACCTTTGGGATTTTTCTTAACAGTTGGGAGTTTACGCTCATAATGGGATCGCACCTTTCATAAGGAATTCAATAGAGGTAAGGATTTGTGCGGCATCGTCAATTTATCAAAACGGTTTTAAGCACAATGCTATTCGCTCTTATTGTATCAAAAAAAGAGAACGGATGCAATGTGGAACAGGCGGCATTGTTGCAAGAAAATGCGGGTTTTGATTGAGTAATGTCGCCGAAGATGGTATAATAGTCTAAAGGCAGACCGATGCTGCCGTTGAAATTGCTTCGAATCGTGATACAAAGGAATGATAACTATGTTAAACCGTCTGATGACCTCCAGACGGGTCAGAGGATTTTTGCTGACGGTGGTGCTGCTGTCGGCGGTGGTGGCAATCCTTTCGGTGGCAATTCCGCTCAACCGAAAACGGGATGCAGTCACCTCGCTTGGAGAGCAGTCGCTTTCGGAGGCAAGCTCGCTGGCTATGTCGATGGAATACTATAATGGACTGCGCATCCAGTCGCTGTTGGATTACCCGAGTGAAACGGTCTTTTACCAGAATCTGTGCGGCTTTCTTTCCCGTGCAAAGCAGACCCTTTCCTACGACCGGGCGTACATCCTGTATCAGGGCTTGGAGGGAAGGATTGCGTATCTGGCAGATGCAGATTATGCAAAGGATTTGCAGGCGGGCGTCGATTACCACGCCATTGGCGAAGAATATACCGACGAGCGCTATACCCGTCGCTGCATCTCCATTTTGCAGGAGCAGTTTGAAGGACGGCGCAAGGAAGCGTATGTGCCGGATATTTTGGATGACAGTTATATCACCACCTATCTGCCGCTGCGAAACACCGACGGTGAGGTGATGGCAGTGCTGGGAGTGGATGCAAAGCTGGGGTATTCTGATTTTGCCCAGTACGGTCCCATCAACTTTGAACGGTTGACCAGTATCAGCGCGCTACTGTTTTTGCTCAGCCTGGTGCTGTTTGTGCTGTGTATGGACAAAGGACTCAGCGAGGAAGAAAAAGAAAATCGCTGGCGCCGCCGCCACGGTCTGCCGCCAAAGCCGACCAAAAAGGACAACATCGTGGTGGATACGCTGGACGACATCGACCCGAATGATTATCTGTGATGGTTGAGAAAGGAAGTGCGTGTGGCGATGGAAGAACACAAGGACCGGGTGATTGAAGAGACGGTGGACAAAATCGTCGAACTGTTTTCCCCAAGCAAGGTGATTGAATACAACACCAAATATGATATGGACGGACATCTGATTTCCTTTAAGCTGTGCATCGTGGGCGATATTCCAGACAAGAAAAAGATGTTGACCAGTATCTATGACGAGGTGGACAGCGAAATCCCGTATGACATCATCCTGTACACCGATGCGGAATTTAAGGAGTTGTCCGAGCAAATCAGCGCGTTTGCAAACCGAATCAGTCAGAAGGGCAGGGTGCGCTATGGGAGGTAACCGTTCCAGAATGCACAACGGCAAGGACAGCCGTCGATACTACGACTGGCTGGAGCATTCCAGTCAGGATTTGATTGCAGCAAAAATCCTGTCCGAGGATGACCGCTGCTACCGCCTGAGCGCCTTTCATTGTCAGCAGGCAATCGAAAAGGCGCTGAAAGCATATATCCTGCTCAAGTCGGATGTGCTGGTGGACGGACACAACCTGACCTGGCTTTGCCGGCAGGCAAAAAAGTACGACAAGGGGTTTCACCAGTGGTTTGATGAAAGTGCAGACTTAAACCAGTGCTACATCGAAACCAGGTATCCGGCGGACATCGAGCGGGAGTATACCTATAAAATGGTGCGCAATTTTTATCGGATGGCGCGTGAAATGTATCAGTACATCTTTGCGGAAATCGACCGCGAATTCGACCTGCGGGAGCGCGCCGAGGAGGAAGCGCCCTTTAACCGTTAAAAAGAAAAATGCTTTAACAGGAGCCTTTGCAGAAAGGCTCCTGTTTTTTATGCCAAAAGAGAAAAGCGGAGCAGGGGATATTGACATTTTGGTTCGGAGACAGTACAATAAAAGCGCAATAAATTGTACCAAATGGAACAATTTATTAAGAAGGAGGTGGATAGACTTGAAGGAACCGAGTGCAGAATGGCAGAAGGCGTTGGACTGTATACTCTTTGAAGGAGTGGACAGACACTGGGCAGAAGCGTTTTTGCAGCAGAACGGACAGAGCCGCTGCTTTGCAAAGGGGGAGGAAATTTATTCTCCGGCGTATTACAGCAAAAGTCTGGGCATCCTTCTGCGCGGAAAAGCGCTGGTGGAAAGGGAACAGGTGCTTCTCAACCAGCTTTCGGCAGGGGAATGCTTTGGTGCAGCCGCGCTGTTTGTGCAGCGGGAGCAGTATGTCACCACCGTCCGGGCAAAGACCGACTGCAAGGTGTTGTTCTTGTCCATTGAGGCGATGCAGCGCCTGCTGGAAAATCCGCAGGTATCCCTCAACTATATCCGCTTTCTGTCCGACAGAATCCAGTTCCTGAACCGCAGAATTGCCAGCTTCACCGCGCCCAATGCCGAGCAGACCCTGCTGTCCTTCCTTCGTCAGCAGCCGCAGCAGCGATGTGAAGGGGTGTCGATGGTCAAACTCTCCGAGGTGCTCAACATCGGCAGGACTTCGTTGTACCGCGTGGTGCAGCAGTTGGAACGGGACGGAATCATCAAACGGGAAGGCAGGGTCATCCAACTGATGGAGGAACCGAATATTTCCCGGGAAAAGAGGAAATGAACCATGAAAATGAAAAGAATATTGGCAGCCGCACTTGCTTTGGCGATGGGACTTTCGATGATTTCCTGCGGTCAGAGCACCGAGAAGGAACAAACACAGCCGCAGCAGACCGAACAGGTTGAACAGCCGGCAAAAACTCCAGAAGAAAAACCAGCCGAAAAACCAACAGAGAAAACAAAGGTCAATCTGGCAGCACTGAGCGGTCCGACTGCGTTGGGAATGTTGGAACTGCTGGAGCAGAACGAAAAGGGAGAGGCGGCAAACGAGTATCAGGTCACCCTTGCAACCGCGCCGGACGAGGTGGTCGCCAAGGTGGTGTCCGGTGAGCTGGACATCGCAGCGGTGCCGACCAACGTGGCAGCCACCTTGTACAACAAAACACAGGGCGGTGTGCAGCTGGCGGCGCTGAACACGATGGGTGTGCTGTATATCGTGGAAGCCGGCGAGAGCATCCAGTCGGTGGCAGACCTCAAAGGCAAGACCATCTACTCCACCGGACAGGGCTCTACACCGGAATATGCCCTCAACCTGGTGCTGGAAAAGAACGGACTGACCCCGGGCGAAGATGTTACCGTTGTGTATAAGACCGATAACAGCGAAATCGCGCCGCTGCTGGCTTCCGGAGAAGCACAGGTGGCGCTGCTCCCACAGCCATTTGTGACCGCGGTGATGGGACAGAACGAAACGCTGCGGGTAGCACTGGATATGACCGAGGAATGGGACAAGGCGACCGACGGAGCCAGCGGACTGACCATGGGATGCGTAGTGGTGCGCACCGAATTTGCACAGCAGAACAAGGAAGCGCTGAACCTGTTTTTGGATGAATATGAACGCTCGGTCCAGACGGTGACCAGCGCAGAGGGATTGGAGCACGCAGCCCAGCTGGCAGAACAGTACAACATTGTCAAGGCGCCGGTGGCAAGTAAAGCGATTCCGGCGTGCAACATCGTCTTTGTGCAGGGAGAGCGGATGCAGCAGATTGCAGGCGGATTTCTGGAGGTGCTGTATCAGGCAAATCCAAAATCGGTAGGAGGAAAACTTCCCGATGCAAATTTCTACTACAACCGATAAAGCTTCCTTGCCGCGGCGGTGGATGCAGCCGGCTGCGGTGCTGCTTTGGGTGCTGCTTTGGCAGCTGACAGCGATGGCGGTGGACATCCCGCTGCTGCTGCCCTCGCCGCTGGCGGTGCTGCAAAGGCTTTGGCAGCTGTGCGGGGAAGGGGAATTCTGGTATACGGTGTTTACCTCCCTGTGCCGCATCCTGCTGGGTTTTGCCGCAGGGGTGGCAGCCGGTGTTTTGCTGGCGGCAGCAGCGTGGCGCTGGCAGTTTGTGCAGGCGATGGTCCGTCCGATGGTCGGGGTACTCAAATCCACTCCGGTCGCCTCCTTTATCATTCTGGCGCTGGTGTGGGTCAAAACCGAGCAGTTGGCGACCCTCATCTCCTTCATCATGGTGCTGCCGCTGGTCTACAACAATCTCTGTCAGGGGATTGCCGCCGCGGACCCGAAGCTGTTGGAGATGGCAAAGGTGTTCGAGCTTTCCGGCTGGAAAACCTTCCGCTGCTGTTATCTGCCGGCAATCCTGCCCTTTTTCCTGTCGGCGGTCAGCAGTGCGCTGGGACTTGCGTGGAAATCGGGCATCGCTGCCGAGGTGCTGGGCAGACCGCTGACTGCCATCGGGACCAAAATCTATGAGTCGAAGGTCTATCTGGAAACAGAGGACCTGTTTGCGTGGACGCTGGTCATCATCCTGCTGTCGGTGGCGCTGGAACGGCTGCTGCTGTGGGCGACCGACCGCATCCAAAAAAGAAGGAAGGGCGGTGAGCGGAATGCAGCTGTGTGATTTGAGCTTGCAGTATGACGGTGTGCGTGTGCTGGAACATCTGAGCTTGAAGCTGCCCGACAGCGGGCTGATCTGCATCTTTGCTCCCTCCGGCACCGGAAAAACCACCCTGCTAAACCTCTTCTGCGGGCTGCTCAAGCCGGACGGCGGAAGGATAGAAGGGTTGGAGGACAGAAAATTTGCCTGCGTGTTTCAGGAGGACCGGCTGGTGCCGCAGCTGACGGCAAGGGAAAATATCCGACTGGTGATGCAGCAGCCGGATGACCGATGGATTTGCCGGATGATGGAGCAGTTGGGTCTGGCAGGCTGGGAGGATGCCCTGCCGAAGGAGTTGTCCGGCGGGATGCAGCGCAGGGTGGCAATCGCACGCGCCTTTGCTTACGGAAAGCAGTACGGCAGCCGGACGGTGTACCTGCTGGATGAGCCGCTGAAGGGCTTGGACGAGCAGGCAGCAGCGCAGACACTGGCGTTGATTCGGGAACAGGTCGTCGGTGCGCTGACCTTTTGGATTACCCATGACCGCGCACAGGCACAGGCTGCCGACTGGATTGTCTGCTTTGAGGGTAGACCGATGCGCCTGAAGCAGCTGATTGACAACCGAAAAAAAGAGCAGTAAAAAAAGGAGCCGCAAGGCTCCTTTTTTGATTAGCTTATTCTTTCTTAGAAGGCTTACTGCGCCGGAGAGGAAAGAAATTCCATCAGCTGCGGGAAGGCTTCCTTGGCTTCCTCGTATCCCTGGATGTACAGTTCGCGCAGGGAGTGCTCGTCGGCACGCATGGCGCTGATGTTGAGCGGCTGCTTGGGCTGCAGGACAAAGGCTTGTCCGGTTTTGCTCAACAGCGCACAACTGCTGCGCTGGCGGCGGTCGATGAGGTGGCGTTTTTCTTCGGTGGCAATAAAGTTGGGGTACTGGCGGTAGACTCGGCGAATCAGGTGCATATGGGAGGTGGGTTTGCGGACAAAGGAAGCGTTTCGGGTCAGGATGATGACGTGCTTTTTGTTGCCATCGCGGACCGAGCGGGCAATCGGGATGGGACAGGCGATGCCGCCGTCCAGATACGGCACGCCGTTGAGGTAGAAGATGTAGGAAAACAGCGGCAAGGCAGCCGATGCCCGAGCCGGAAAGAGCTTTTTGTCCATCTGGTCTTTTCCAAAGAAGTCACAGCGACCGGTTAAAAGATTGGTCGCGCCGACGTGGATTTGCACCGGAGAGGAAAAGAAGGTAGAATAGTCAAAAGGGATATACCGTTCAGGGATGGTGTCGAATATAAATTCCAGGTTGAAGGCGCAGCGGTATTTGAGCATATTGTGGACGCTGATGTAGCGTTTGTCATGGCAGAAGCGGAAATTGATTTGGGCGGTCCTGCCGGGCTGTTTGGCAGCGTAGCCCAGTGCATTGAGCGCACCGGCAGAGATGCCGTAGACCTGTGGCAGATAAAGACCCTGCTCCATAAAATAATCCAGTACGCCGCTGGTGTAGATTCCGCGAAAGCCTCCGCCTTCCAGTACCAGGGAGGTTGCGGTCAAATCAGGCATCGTCATTTGTCATCATCCTTTCATAAGATGGATTGCAGCGCGGTTTTTGGCAAAAGGTGCTGCCGAACTGAAAACGGGGTTTAATTCTATTTTATACGTTTTGTAATATAAAATCAAAGAATGAACTGTTAATTTTCATAGGAGAGGAATTTCCACAATTCCAACGGGGAAATGTGGAAAAGCAAGGAGGGCAAAATGGAAGAAAAAGCGTTTTGGGAAAAACGGAATTTTATCCAATCGGTGTGGTTTGAGCTGCCACAGGGAAAAAGAGGATACCCGTTTGATATTGAAGCGGTGGCAGAGTGCGGCAAAATCGAGCTGGAAGAGCCGGTCACGATTTTGACCGGAGAAAACGGCAGCGGAAAGTCGACGATATTGGAGGCAATCGCAGTGGCAGCGGGCTTTAATCCCGAGGGCGGCAGCCGGAATTTTTCCTTTTCCACCTGCGACAGCCATTCGCAGCTGTACGCCTACACCCACCTGACCCGCGGAATCTATCGACCGAAGGACGGATACTTTCTGCGGGCAGAGAGCTTTTACAATGTAGCGACTGACATCGACCGGATGGACAAAGAACTACTGAACAGCTACGGTGGCGTGTCGCTTCACAGCCGGTCGCACGGGGAATCCTTTTTGGCGCTGGTGCAAAACCGATTTGGGGGGAGAGGGCTTATACATCTTCGACGAGCCGGAGGCAGCGCTTTCTCCTGTCAACCAGCTGGCACTGCTGCGGCTGATACACCGCTTGGTCGGCAAACATTCGCAATTTTTAATCAGCACCCATTCGCCGATTTTGCTCAGCTATCCCCATGCACAAATCTGGCAGCTGCGTCGGGAGAAGGGAAGAGCATTAGAGCCGCTGCCGTATGAAAGCACCGACCTGTTTCGGTTTTATCAGGGATTTATGCGCGCACCGAAGAAGGTACTCGACGAGCTGTTCAAGGAATAAAAAAGGCAGACCGGATTCGGTCTGCCTTTTGTTTCGATTTTATTCATCCAGCGGCTGTGTGGCTGCCAGGATGGCATCTACGCTGTCGGTGGGAGCTTCTGCATGAAGAGAAGCGGCAAAATGTCTGCCGCCCAGCGGACGCAGAAAGATTTCCGGCTCCTGTCCGGCTGTCCAGCTGCCCTTGCCGTTTGCAATCAGCCATTTTCCGATGACACCGCTGCGCAGCTCTCTTCCGTGGCTCCAGAAGGCGTCGGTGTTGATGGCAAGCTCGACCTGTTTTTCCCAACCCTCCAGCTCCAGGGTGATGGAAACCCAGTTGATGTCCAGGTATTCATCCTTAAAATAGTTGGTCAGACGGATGCCGTATCCGCCGCCGTTGGGCAGAAATTTTCCATTGTTCCATGCTTTTGCCAAAACGATGTGGGACATAAATTGCTTTCCTCCATTTTACAAATACAAAACTCTGATAAACCTTACTGAAAACTGAAATGATTACTTGTCACGACTACTTGTCACGACTATTTGTCACGACTATTTGTCGTAGTACATCTTCACGAAATTGAGAAACACCTCGCCGATGAAAGGCAGCGGGTTGTTTTTATGGCTGACGATGTAGAGATAGCGGTCCATCGAAATCCCGCTGAGGTCGAAGCTGAGCAGCAGACCGAAGTTTTCATAGTCCTCCACCGCCGTCTTGGAGATGATGGAGATGCCCATGCCCTGGCTGACCGAATGTTTGATGCTGTCCGGGTCATTGAACTGGGCTGCCACCTTCAGCTCGCCGATGTCGATACCCGCCTTGGTCAGAAAATGCTCCATCTCCTTGCGGGTGCCCGAGCCGTCCTCCCGCAGGATGATCGGTTCATTCTTTAGAAACTCCGCCTTCATGCCGCTGCTCTGTATCTGGCGGAAACGCTCGGTGTTCGGGGTGATGATGACCAGATGGTCTTTAATAAAACTTTCGAACACACAGTCGGGATTGTGCGTATCGGTTCCGCAGAAGCCGATGTCTGCCATCCCCTTGGCGATATTTTCCACCACCAGCTCACTGTCCTGCCGCTGGATGTTGAAGGTGACGTGCGGGTACTCCTCACGGAAGGCGGAGACCACCTTGGGCAGGATGTACTGGGAAGGAACGGTGGAGGCACAGATGGACAGGGTGCCTTTTAGCTCCTTGTTGTAGTTTTTGACCGAGCAGCAGGCATCGTCGCGCAGGTTGAGCATTTTGATGGCATACTGGTACAGGATGCTTCCCGGCTTGGTGGGGTAGACATACTTGGTGCCGCGTTCAATCAGCTTGGTGTCAAGCTCCTTTTCCAGGGAGTTGATGTGGGCGCTGATGGTTGGCTGGGTCAGATAGATACGCTGTGCAGCCTTGGAGAAGCTTTTGAGCTTGACGACATAGACAAAAGCTTCCAGCTGTTTGAAATCCATAAAATGAGACCTCGTTTCTTCTATGGTAGTAATTGAAAAAACAAATGAGAACACCTTCATTATAACATATTTCGATAGGAAATGGAACTGAATCGACAGGAGGTATTATTGTTTTTGGATATAAACAAAGAGGGAATGTATACAAATTATCTATAAGACAGCGATAAGATTGAAAGAAAATCCATTTGACAAACGATACACGGGAGGGTATACTGAATTAGTAGGAATTACCCGCAAACGACCGAAGGAGGAGAAAAGTATGGCAGAAACAAGACGCCTTACCGAGATGACAAAAGGGGCAGGCTGAGGAGCAAAAATAGGCCCGCAGGCCCTGGCGCAGGTTCTGCACCAGTTACCGAAATTTACCGATGAAAAATTGATCGTAGGTTTTGACACCAGCGACGACGCTCTGGTCTATAAGGTTCGAGATGACCTGGCGGTCGTGCAGACCGTGGACTTTTTCCCTCCGATCGTGGACGACCCGTATACCTTTGGTCAGATTGCGGCAGCCAATTCCCTCAGCGATATTTATGCGATGGGCGGCGACCCGACGCTGTCGATGAACCTGATTTGCTTCCCGACCTGCCTGCCGATGGATATTATGGCAAAAATCATGCAGGGCGGCGCGGACAAGGTCAAGGAAGCCGGAGCGATCATTGCAGGTGGACACACCATCGAGGATTCTGAGCCGAAGTATGGACTGTGCGTCACCGGCTTTATCCATCCCGACCATGTGATGGAAAACAGCAACTGCAAGGAAGGCGACCTGCTGGTGCTGACCAAACCTTTGGGCATCGGCGTGCTGACCACCGCGAACAAAGCGCAGCTGCTGGACCAGCAGACCTATGACCAGATGGTGGAAGCGATGGCGACCCTCAACAAGTACGGCAAGGATGTGATGATGGAGGTGGGCGCAAATGCCTGCACCGACGTCACCGGCTTTGGCTTGGTGGGACACGCCAGCGAGATGGCAAAGGGCAGCGATGTGACCATCGAGCTGTTCAGCAAGGACATCCCAATCATCGAGGCGGCAATCGACTTTGCCAAAATGGGTATCATCCCATCGGGCGCATACAACAACCTGGCATTTGTACAGGATGACGTCCAGTTTGCCGACAGCGTTCCGCAGCACATCCAGGATTTGCTGGTGGACCCCATCACCTCGGGTGGTCTGTTGATTTCGCTGCCGGAGGAAAAGGCATATGAGCTGGTGGAAAAGCTCAAAGGGGTGACCATCTGCAACGCCATCGTGGGCAGAGTGGTCAAAAAGCAGGAAAAAGCTATCGTCGTTCTGTAAGCGGCGGATGCAGTACAAAATAAAAGCCGATGTGACAATTTGTCACATCGGCTTTTTGCTGTTGGCAGATATATCGATTGAATCGTCAGGATTTGTACAGGAAAAAGCCTTCGGACCGGGCAATCGTCTGTGCCAGGTCGAGCAGCTGCTGTGACGGATGGTAGAGGGAAAGGCTGAGGGCATCCCATTCAAAGACCAACAGCGATTCCTCCTGCAAAAACAACAGGTACAGCGAGCCGGAGTGGTTTTCCATAACGGTATCGACCGCCTGCTCAATCAACTGCGGGCTGGGTTGTTCCTTCCAGCCGTCCCACAGGGCAAAGGCAGGGAAAAAGCAGAGCAGCTTGAGAAGGATGTTGACGATTCGGTTTTTGATTTCCTGCCGTTTTTCACCGTTGAGCAGATGGTATTGTATGGCGCAAAACTGCGACATGGCAGCCTGCGGTACCGGCTGCGGCAGAAAATCAATGGAATAGCAGGGCGTTTGCAAAAGCGCTTCGAGCGCTCTTTCGAGCTTGTGGTCTTTATCTTCCATGCGGGTTTTCCTCCTTGGAAGTGGAGTCTGGGTGGTTTTGATAAGCCCGATATTTTCGATAAAGGGCAATCAGGAGATTGACGATACAAAAAAGCAGGACACAGCCGCATACCACTAAATCGACGGTGGTCAGCAGGTTGCCGGTGGTGCGCTTTGCCAGATAGTAAAGGGTCCAAATCAGGGCAAGGACAGAAAAGGATTTCATCAAGACACCTCCCGTGTACAACAAGTCAAATCGGCTGCTTTCAGTGTAACACAGGGGAGAAAAGAAAATCAATCCCGCCAGCAGGGAAGAAGCAAAAAACCCTCGACCGATGCAAAATCGGTCGAGGGTTGCCATTTTGGATTTATACGTTGAAGCGGAAGAGAACCACGTCGCCGTCCTGCATCACATATTCTTTGCCTTCGGAGCGGACCAGACCCTTTTCCTTGGCAGCAGCGATGGAGCCGTTGGCAATCAGGTCCTCAAAGGAAATGACCTCTGCACGGATGAAGCCGCGCTCAAAGTCGCTGTGAATCTTGCCGGCAGCCTGCGGTGCTTTGGTGCCGCGGGTGATGGTCCATGCGCGGACCTCCGGTTTGCCTGCGGTGAGGTAGGAGATGAGTCCGAGCAGATGGTAGCCGGCCTTGATCAGACGGTCCAGACCGGATTCCTGCAAGCCCAGCTCCTCCAGGAACATCATCTTGTCCTCGGTGGACATATCGGAGATTTCCTCCTCCAGACGGGCACAGATTGGAACGACCTCCGAGTTTTCCTCGCGGGCAACCTCCAGCACCTCGTTATAGAAGGGGTTGGAATCCAGTTTGCCGTTGAAGTCGTTGTCGCTCATGTTGGCAACATAGATGATTGGCTTGTTGGAAAGCAGCGGGATGTCCGCCATAATCTGTTTTTCCTCATCGGTAAAGTCCATGCTGCGGGCGGATTTGCCCTCCTCCAGATGTGCTTTGACGCGGTTGAGCAGATCGACCTCTGCCAGATATTTTTTGTCGCCTTTAGCAGCCTTGACCGCTTTGTCGATGCGTCGGTCCAGGATGTCCAGGTCGGAGAAAATCAGCTCCAGATTGATGACCTCGATGTCGCGGCGCGGACCGATGCTGCCCTCTACATGGACAATCTCTCCGTCCTCAAAGCAGCGGACGACGTGAACGATGGCATCCACCTCGCGGATGTTGGAGAGGAATTTATTTCCCAGACCCTCGCCCTTGGAAGCGCCCTTGACCAGACCTGCGATGTCCACAAATTCGATGACAGCAGGGGTAATCTTTTCCGGGTCGTACATCTTTGCCAGTGCATCCAGACGGTGGTCGGGAACGGCAACGGTGCCGATGTTTGGCTCGATGGTGCAGAAGGGGTAGTTGGCAGACTGTGCGCCTGCGTTGGTGATTGCATTAAAAAGTGTGCTCTTGCCGACGTTCGGCAGACCCACGATACCAAGTTTCATATTGATTCGTTCCTTTCTATAAGTGAAAAAAGCAGATACACCCTTATTATATCCTTTGTCGACAGTTTAGGCAAGAGTTACCAAAAGGGAAGGCGGGAAAATATGGCAGCTTTGCGGGAACGGCTGAAACAGGAAACGGAGATTTCACTGGTTTGGCAAAATCTGTTTAAAGTTTTTTCACCATTTTTCGGCACAGTTTAGTATAATAAATAGTAAAGCCCGGGGGAATTTTCGACAAAAAACAGGGTGCAAGCCCTTTGGTTTTGTGCTATAATAAAAAAGAAGAATGCGGCACATATTCCATGGCGTCTGTCCGCTGCTGCGGCGCCACGGCTGGGGGTATTTTTGCAGGGCAGCGGAGAAAAGGAGCAATTTATGTCTATGGGAAAGATCCTGGTTGCAGATGACGACCAGAATATTGCGGAGCTGCTGAGATTATACCTGGAAAAGGAAGGATATACCGTAGTGCTTGCGGCAGACGGCGAGCAGGCAATCGAGCGGTTCAATGCGGAAAATCCAGACATCGTGCTGCTGGACATCATGATGCCAAAGCTGGACGGCTGGCAGGTGTGCAGGGACATCCGCAAAAAATCCAACTGCCCGATCATCATGGTCACTGCCAAGGGCGAAACCTTTGACAAGGTGCTGGGTCTGGAGCTGGGCGCCGACGACTATGTGGTCAAGCCGTTTGATGCAAAGGAGATCGTAGCGCGTATCAAGGCTGTGATGAGAAGAACCGGAAAAGCTTCGGCTGGCAGCGATGTCAAGGAGGTTTCCTACGACAAGCTGGTGGTCAACATGACCAAATATGAGCTGAAGGTGGACGGAAAGGTCATCGACACCCCACCGAAGGAGCTGGAGCTGCTGTACCACCTGGCAAGCAATCCAAACCGCGTTTACACCAGGGACCAGCTGCTCAACGAGGTATGGGGGTTTGAGTATTACGGAGATTCCAGAACAGTGGACGTACACGTCAAACGCCTGCGTGAAAAGCTGGAGGGTGTGTCCGACAAATGGAGCCTGAAGACCGTATGGGGTGTCGGGTACAAATTTGAAGTCAAGGAATAAGCTGTTCCAAGCCGCTGTACGAGGAATACAGCGGCTTTTTTTGCGGTAATCAAAAAGGACGGTCAAAGGAGGAAGATTTATGCAGCGGGGACTGGTAAGAAGATATTTTACCATGTGTTGTTCGATTATCCTGACCAGCATCATTTTGTTGGGCGTGATTTTCATGGTGTTTGCAGCGCAGTATTTTAAGGAGGACAAGCTGGGGGCTTTGGAAAAGAACGCCAAGTATGCTGCGGAGATGACCGAACGGTATATCATATCGGTGGACGGAAGATACCAGCTGGTCAACAATGCGCTGCTGACCAGCTCATGGATTCCGATGGCAAAGGCACTGGATGCGGACATCTATCTGGCAAACCTGTCGGGAGATGTGCTGTTGTGTACCCATCGCTCCACCTGTAATCACATGGTGTATGGGATTGAGGAGGAAATGATTCAGAAGGTCAAAAACAACGGCTGCTACACCGAGGTGGGCAAGATGGGAGAAATCTACAAAAGCTCCTATTACACCGCCGGTGTGCCGCTGACCTTGTCGGACGGACAGATTGCAGGGGTCATCTTTGCTTCAAGCTCTGCGCAGGGTCTGACCGAATTTATGGGAGATATTCTCAAGATGTTTTTGCTCAGCGCTCTGGTGATGCTGGTGGTGACCTTTGCACTGGTATATGTGGTCACCGGCAACATGGTGCGCCCGCTGCGGGAGATGCTTAAAGCAACCGAGGCGTTTGCCAAGGGCGACTTCAGTGTTCGGGTGCCCATCCGTGAGCAGGACGAAATTGGAAAGCTGTCAATGGCATTCAATAACATGGCGGACAGCTTGGCACAGCAGGAGACGGTGCGGCGGTCGTTTATCGCCAACGTTTCCCACGAGCTGAAAACGCCGATGACCAGTATTGCCGGCTTTATCGACGGTATCCTCGACGGTACCATTCCGCCGGAGAAGGAGCGGCATTATCTGACCCTGGTTTCCGATGAGGTCAAGCGTTTGTCGCGGCTGGTGCGCTCGATGCTCAACATCGCCAAAATCGAGGCGGGAGAGATGAAGCTCAACCCGACCGTCTTTGACGTCAACGAAACGGTGCTGTCGAGTATCTTTACCTTTGAGCAGACCATCGACGCAAAACACCTGGAGATTCGAGGACTGGAGGATACCGGAAAGATTATGGTCGAAGCCGATCAGGATTTGATTCATCAGGTGGTGTACAACCTGCTGGAAAATGCGGTCAAGTTTGCAAACGAGGGCGGTTATGTCGAGGTCAGCTATACGGTGGACTCCAAGCGCACCTACATCAACATCAAAAATTCGGGCGACGGCATCCCGAAGGATGAGATTTCCAAGGTGTTCGACCGATTCTATAAAACCGACCGTTCCAGAAGCATGGACAAGACCGGCGTGGGTCTGGGACTGTACATCGTGCGCTCGATTGTCAACCTGCATCAGGGAGAGGTCATCGTCCGCAGCGTAGAGGGTGAATACTGTGAGTTCAGCTTCTCGGTGGCAACAGCTCCCAAAGCGTTGACCCGTCAGCCAAAGCCGGTTTCGGCGCGCGAGGTATAACAGATTCGTCGAATGTAAAAATGATGAAGAAAAATTCATCATTTCAGTAGAAAAAAGTATGAAACAGTTTAAGCCTTGTTTCATTTATCTTCATAAATTGCGGATATAATAAACACTGTAATCAAACAAGAACAACAGCTATCCGGGTGAGGTGCTTGTGACAGCCGGAAGCAGGGAGGTTTTGCAATATGGATGAGAAGAAATGGAATGAAAACGGCGAGCAGCCAAATGAAGAAATGAATAAAAATGAGCAGCCTGCACAGGATGCACAGGCATCGGGCAGCTCCGGCAGCGGCTGGGTATTTTCGGACAAAAATGTTTCCGGCAGCGGGCAGGAGGAAGCGCAGCGGGCAGGAGGCGTTTTCCACAAGGAGGAATCTGCTTCCAGCGAACAGCCAAACGAAGAGGGCTGGTACCATTCGGGACCGAAACAATCGCAGGAAAGCACATCGGGCTACAACAGCCGTTACAGCTATGGTGACAACGGCGCCCAGCAGGATGCTGCCGAACCGCACATCGACCCGAAGGAAAGCGAAAGCTACAAATGGAATTATGAGGATTACAAGGCAGAGCCAAAGCCGGCATCCTCCAAAAACAAAAAGAACAAAGGGCTGCGGGTGTTCACCATCATCATGTGTGCCATCCTGTGCGCCGGTGTCATCAGCCTTGCCGGTTATGGAACCTATGCACTGATCTCCGACCAGCGCGCGCCGCAGACGGAGGAAGCGCCGAGTGCAGAGGCTGAATCGCAGCCGGGGACCCAGCTGACCTTAAACAATAAGCCGGATTCGACCGGCTCGGAGGCAGTCAATCTGTCGGAAGGTCAGCTGACCATCACCGACCGTTACAACAAGGTGCTGCCATCCACTGTGGGCATCGTGGGATACATCCAGAGCCAGCAGAGCATCTTCGGCGGCGAGCAGAGCCAGGGCTCGGGCATTATCCTGAGTGCAGACGGCTACATCGTCACCAACGCCCACGTTGTCAGCGGCGCGACCAGCATCAAGGTAGTGCTCAACGACAACAGCGAGTACAATGCCACCGTGGTCGGCTCGGATGAAAAGACCGACCTTGCAGTTTTGAAGATCGACGCCACCGGACTGACTCCGGCAGAATTTGGAAACTCCGACCAGATGCAGATTGGTGAGCAGGTCATCGCCATCGGCAACCCGGGCGGACTGGAACTGGCAGGAACTCTGACTGTGGGATATGTGTCTGCGGTCAACCGTCCCATCACCACCACCGGCGGCAGCACCATCGACTGCATCCAGACCGATGCTGCCATCAACCCGGGCAACTCGGGCGGCGCGCTGGTCAACTCCTACGGACAGGTCATCGGAATCAACTCGCAGAAGATTGCAGCGACCGAGTATGAGGGCATCGGCTTTGCCATCTCCATCAACGAGGCACAGCCAATCATCAACGATTTGATCGAGTACGGCTATGTCCGCGGCAGAGTGGTCATGGGTATCACCATGCAGATCATCGACCCAACCTTTGCAGCCATCTACGGTTACCAGCCGGGTATCGGTGTTGTATCGGTTGAGCAGAATTCTCCGGCAGCCAAAGCAGGGCTGGTAGCGGGCGACATCATCACCGCCATCGACGGCGAGAGCATCACCTCGCAGGAAACTTTGACCTCCATCCTGGAAGGTCATAAGCCGGGCGACGTGATTGAACTGACCGTTTACAGACAGGCAATGCAGAGCTATGGCAAGGACCAGCAGCTGACCCTGAAGCTGGAGCTGGGCGAAGCAGGCGCTCCTTCGGATACCACCGTACAGACCGAGCAGCAGCAACAGCAGCAGGTCCCTTCCCAGAATGAAAATAACTCTGGAAAAAGCTTCTGGAACCGTGGCAACTAAAGCAGACAATCACAAGATAACCAGCGCTTTTTTGAACGCATAAATACTTTCCTTTCAAAGAGAACACCCGCGGCACCGGACAACAGGCGACCGCGGGTGTTCTTTTTTGCAGGAAAAGAGGGAAAAAATTTCTATGCCTTGTTAAAAAAATATCCAGCAAATGGACCGAAATCTGTACAATCTCGGAAAAACGAGCAAATAACCGGTTGTAACGATTGATTTTATCAGAATTGTAAGATATAGTTTTATTAGGACTTTGCAGACAGGACAAGCTGGCTGGCAGGGTCAACGATTGTGCAATAAAAAGAGATGGTATTTTACAAAAGGAGTGTGCACCATATGAGAAAGACGAAGATCATCTGTACACTTGGACCGGCAAGCGAGTCCGAAAACACGTTAAGGGAAATGATCAAAGCGGGAATGAACGTTGCCCGTTTCAACTTTTCGCACGGGACCCACGAGGAGCATCAGAAGCGCCTGGATGTGGTAAAAAAATTGAGAAAAGAGTTGGATGTTCCGCTGGCAACCCTGCTGGACACCAAAGGACCAGAAATCCGTCTGGGCAAGCTCAAGGACGGAAAGGCTGTTTTGCAGGAAGGCAACCCGTTTGTGTTGACCACCGAGGAGCTGCTGGGCGATGACACCATCGCTTCCATCACCTTCAAGGACCTGCCGAGGGATGTTTCCAAGGGCGACCACATCCTGATTGACGACGGTCTGATCGAACTGCTGGTAGAAAAGGTGGAGGAAACCAGAATCCACTGTGTCGTCCTCAACGGCGGACCGATTTCCGACCGCAAAGGCGTCAATGTTCCGAATGTGGACCTGTCGATGCCGTATCTGAGCGACAAGGACCGCGATGACATCCGCTTTGGAATCAAAGCCGGTTTTGACTTTATCGCAGCTTCCTTTACCCGCTGTGCGCAGGATATTTTGCAGATTCGTGAAATCTTGGAGGAGAACGGCTGCAACACCATCAAAATCATTGCGAAGATTGAAAACGCACAGGGTGTCAATAATATTGATGAAATCCTGCGCGTTTCCGACGGCATTATGATTGCCCGCGGCGACATGGGCGTTGAGATTCCGCTGGAGGATGTTCCGGTCATCCAGAAGATGCTGATTCAGAGGGTCTACACCAGCGGTAAGTATGTTATCACCGCAACCCAGATGCTGGACAGCATGATGAATCACCCGCGTCCGACCCGTGCAGAGGCAACCGACGTTGCCAACGCCATCTATGACGGCACCAGCGTTATCATGCTCTCCGGTGAGACCGCTGCCGGAAAGTATCCGGTAGAGGCAGTTCGGACAATGGCAAGAATTGCGGAGCGTACCGAGGAAGATATCAACTATCGCCGCCGCTTCCGTGAGCATGAAGGCACGGTGAACCGAGATGTGACCAACGCGATTTCCCATGCGACCTGTTCGGCAGCGTATGACCTGGAGGCAAGTGCTATCATCACCGTTACCCAGTCGGGTCAGACTGCCCGCATGATCAGCAAATACCGCCCGCAGATGCCAATTATCGGCTGTACCACCCAGATGCCGACCTACCGCCATTTGAGTATGTCCTGGGGTGTTGTACCGGTATTGTGTGAGGAGCAGAACACCGAGGATGGGCTGTTCAAGCACGCAATGGCGCGCTCGAAGGAGTGCGGAGTGGTGCAGGACGGCGACCTGGTGGTCATCACCGCAGGTGTTCCGCTGGGCATCCCGGGTACCACCAACCTGCTCAAGGTGCAGACGGTGGGCGACGTCATCCTGCACGGAACCGGTATCGGTGAAGGCAACATCAAAGCCGGCGTCTGTGTAGCAAAGAGCGAAAGGGAAGCGATGCAGAACTTCCGTGCCGGAGATATTCTGGTCATCGACAGCACCACCAACGAGCTGCTGGATGTGATGAAGAAGGCTTCCGGTATCATCACCTCGCAGGGCGGTGTAAACTCTCACGCAGCGGTGGTCGGTCTGGCGCTGAACATTCCGGTCATCGTGGGAGCAAAAGATTGCACACAGGTCCTGCGCAATGGGACCTCCATCCTGCTGGATGCCAGCAAAGGGGTTGTCTGCAACCTGACCAACCAGCAGTAGAATCATTTAAAACGGAAACTGTCCGTCGAAAGGGGCTTTTTATGAAAGGAATTCTGAAAAAAGCAATGGCTGCCGCGCTGGCAGCGGTCATGGTGTTGTCGATGACCGGCTGCAAAGAGCAACCGCAGACCAATCAGCCGCAGCCACCGCAGGAGCAGCAGGACGACGGACAGCAGCCGGAAGAGCCGCAGGAGGAGCAGGCACAGCAGCAAACGATGACGGCGCCCAGCCTGAGCCAGCAGCTCAAGGAGGCAAAAGCCAAGAACGACGACATCATCGGGTGGCTGAAGATTGACGACCTGAAGGTGGACGGAGCGGTTGTTCAGGCGGAAAACAACACCAAGTATGAGCGCCTGAATGAGTGGGGACAGTACAGCTGGACCGGAACCTATTTTGCCGACTATGAGTGCAACTTTGACAGCCGGGACTCCCTTTCCAAAAACACGGTCATCTATGGGCATAACGTGGATTTCAGCGACAACCGGGATGGGGAGCGCTTCAGCCAGCTGTTTTACTTTGCGGACGAGGAGTTTGCAAAGCAGCATCCGTACGTTTACTTTACCATCGACGGGGAAGACAAGAGCAGCGAGATGGTCTGGGAAATCTTTTCGGTGTTCTACACCACCACCGATTTTGACTACATCCGCATCAACAAGGACTATCGAAACCCGCAGGAGGGTGAGATTACCGATGCCCAGCTGATGAACATCATCAAGGGAGCGCAGGAGCGTTCGGAGTACGACTATGAGGTGGAGGTCAGCGGAGAGGACAAGATTTTGACCCTCTCGACCTGCTCGTACAAGTACGGCAGACGAAAGGATGTCCGCTTTGTCGTGATGGCAAAGCTGCTGGATGAAGACGCTGTGCTGCACACACAGGCAAAGCTGACCCAGAACACCGATAAAAAGACGGTGGAATAAAATATGAAAAAAGCAGCCTGACCTATTTGGGTCAGGCTGCTTTTTTCATATTCAAACTCTCTTTAATTACTGAATGCGTGCTCTTAAAGCAGCAACAATCGGTGCCCAGTCCACCCCGTGAACCATAGCGGCTTCTTCAATCGTTTCGCCGCGAGCACCCGGTCAGCCAACACAGTGCATGCCGATGCCGAAGAAAATCTCAGCAAGGGAGCTGTCATAATCCAGTACATCACCGATCACGGTGTCCTTTGTAACGGTAAATGCCATATCGTTGGTCCTCCTTTCTTTATTGGATAAAGCCACATATTCTTGTTCTTTTTTGTACAAGCACATTATAATACAAAAAAGGTATAAAATCAAGAAGGGAAACAAAACAAACCGTGAACAAAAAAATCCCACTCAAACGATTGCTTGAGTGGGAAGAGATTTTCGGTTATTCTTCGTCGGTCTGCTCGGGAACGGGCAGCAGCTCGGCGCGCAGTTTGGAGATGCGGCGTTCATCGGTGGCAAGGACGGTAAATTTTACATTGCCCACCTGTACCGATGGGTGTTCGTCCTTGGCAGGGATGCAGTCGAGCAGGTCGGTGATCATGCCGCTGAGGGTGTCGTAGTCCTCTTCGGGACCGACGTTCATGCCAAGCAACTCCTCGACGTCGTCCACAGACATGGAACCGTCCAGAACAAAGATGGTGTCGGAAAGTTTCTGGTATTCCTCTTCCTCCTGGTCATACTCGTCCTGCATATTGCCGACAATCGACTCGAGCAGGTCCTCCATGGTAACGATACCGGAGGTGCCGCCGTACTCGTCGACGACAATCGCCATCTGAGTTTTCTTTTCCTTAAAGGTCTTGAACAGGTCAGAACAGCGGTTGGATTCAGGGACGAAGATGGCTTTGCGGATAAAGGGGAGGATTGGCTGGTTGGAAATTTGCTCCACTGTTTCGGTGATGCAGCGCAGCATATCCTTGGCGTAGACGATGCCGACGATGTTGTCGATGTCGTCCTCATAGACCGGGATGCGGGAGTAGCCTTTGTCGATGGCAAGCTGGATGACGTCCATCACGGTAGCGGTGTTTTCTACGGCGGCGACGTCGGTTCGGTGGGTCATTACATCCTCCACGGTGATGTCGTCGAACTCAAAGATGTTGTCGATCATATCGGCTTCATCCTTTTCGATTGAGCCTTCTTCGTTGCCGACGTCGACCATCATGCGGATTTCTTCTTCGGTGACCTGCTCCGGCTGGTCATCGGCGCTGATGCCGAACAGACGCAGGACCAGGTTGGTGCTGGCAGAAAGCACAGCCACAAAGGGCTTGGAGATGGTGAACACAAAGCGGATGACCGGAGCTACCATCAGGGAAATCTTTTCGGGATGGTGCATGGCGATGCGCTTGGGGACCAGCTCACCGAGAACAAGGTTGAAGTATGCCAGCAGCAGGGTGATGGAGATCAAAGCGATAGTCTGAGCGGCAGGCAGCGGCATATAAGAGGAAAGAAAGGCTGCAAACGGCTCGGAGAATTTGTCGGCGGCAGAACCGGCTGCCATAAATCCGGCAAGGGTGACGCCGATTTGGATGGTGGAGAGGAACTTGGAGGGTTCCGAAACCATCTTGTGCAGGATGGCAGCGCGCTTGTTGCCGTCCTCTGCCATTTTTTTGAGCTTGTTGTCGTTGAAGGTGACGATGGCGATTTCGCTCATAGCAAAGAAAGCGTTGATAGCGATGAGCACCAGAAGGATGACGATTTGTAAGATTGTACTGTCAGGGTCCATTTTTTACTCCTTTTTTGTAAAGACTGAAGGTTTGATACGAAAATGATGGGAAGCACCGAAAACTTCCATCATATACTTTAATACTATACACAAATCGAAAGAGGTTGTCAATTTGACTTTTGCGCACAAAAAAGGCGATATTCCCCTTTGTAGGGTGGTTGCGATATATGGGGAGGGCTTTTTTATGCAAAAGCTTCACAGCGCGGGTCCTTGCTCGGCGAATAGAAAAAAAGGAAGGGGATGCGCTCGGAAGCTTTGACGGATGTGAGAGGAAAAGAGGGTGAAAACTGACTAAATAGGTACAGGATAAATTGTGCGATGTGGTAAAATTGTTAAAAAAGTATAGGGACAATCCAATAAGTTGGCACACTTTGTCCCTTTACAATACGACCAAAAAATGATAAACTTTATAACGTAGGTATGTGTGATATGATTATAGCATAACATCCATCTAAACCTATCAAGGAGGAATAATACATTATGGCTAGATCTATGAAAACCATGGACGGCAACAATGCTGCTGCATATGTATCTTATGCATTTACAGAAGTTGCCGGCATTTACCCGATCACCCCATCCAGCCCAATGGCTGACTATGTGGATCAGTGGTCTGCACAGGGTAAAAAGAACATCTTCGGTTCCACTGTCAAGGTAATGGAGATGCAGTCCGAGGCTGGTGCAGCAGGTACCGTACACGGTTCCCTGAACGCAGGCGCTCTGACCACCACCTATACCGCATCCCAGGGTCTGCTGCTGATGATCCCGAACATGTACAAAATCGCAGGTGAGCTGCTGCCAACCGTTTTCCACGTTTCGGCAAGAACCGTAGCTTCCCACGCGCTGAACATCTTCGGTGACCACTCCGACGTTTATGCTTGCCGTCAGACCGGCTTTGCTATGCTGGCTGAGACAAACCCACAGGAAGTTATGGACCTGGGCGCTGTTGCTCACCTGGCTACCATCAAGAGCCGCGTTCCATTCATCAACTTCTTCGACGGCTTCCGTACCTCCCACGAGATCCAGAAGATCGAAGTATGGGATTACGAAGACCTCAAAGAGATGTGCGACATGGATGCAGTAGAAGCATTCCGCAAACGCGCACTCAACCCAGAGCATCCAACCATGCGCGGTTCCCACGAGAACGGCGACATCTTCTTCCAGCATCGTGAAGCCTGCAACGAGTACTACGAAGCAGTTCCGGCTATCGTTGAAGAGTACATGGGCAAAGTCAATGCAAAACTGGGCACCAACTATCAGCTGTTCAACTACTACGGCGCACCGGACGCTGACCGTGTCATCGTAGCAATGGGCTCCATCTGCGACGTTGCAGAAGAGGTCATCGACTACCTGACCGCTAAAGGCGAAAAGGTTGGTCTGGTCAAAGTAAGATTGTTCCGTCCATTCTCTGCTAAACACCTGCTGGCTGCTATTCCAGAGACTGCAACCAAGATCGCTGTTCTGGACCGCACCAAAGAGCCAGGCGCATACGCAGAGCCTCTGCATCTGGATGTTATGTCCGCTATGAGCGAAGCTGGACGTCAGGCTACCATCATCGGTGGTCGTTACGGTCTGGGCTCCAAGGACACCACCCCTGCAAGCGTATTTGCAGTATATGAAGAGCTGGCAAAAGCAGAGCCAAAAGCTCGTTTCACCCTGGGCATCAACGATGACGTTACTCATCTGTCCCTGGAAGAAAAAGAAGCTCCAAACACCGCAGCAGAAGGCACCATCGAGTGCAAATTCTGGGGTCTGGGCGGCGATGGTACTGTTGGTGCAAACAAGAACTCCATCAAGATCATCGGTGACCACACCAACAAATATGTACAGGCATACTTCCAGTATGACTCCAAGAAGACCGGCGGTATCACCATCTCCCACCTGCGTTTTGGTGACAAACCGATCAAGAGCCCATACTACATCAACAAAGCAGACTTTGTTGCCTGCCACAACCCATCTTATGTAACCAAAGGCTACAAGATGGTTCGTGACGTAAAACCGGGCGGCGTATTCCTGATCAACTGCCAGTGGACTCCTGAGGAGCTCAACGAGCATATGCCGGCTGAAGCAAAACGTTACATTGCTAAGAACAACATCCAGCTGTACACCATCAACGCAATCGACAAGGCTATCGAGATCGGTCTGGGCAAACGTACCAACACCATCCTGCAGTCTGCGTTCTTTGCACTGGCTGGCGTACTGCCAAAAGAAGATGCTATCACCTACATGAAGGATGCAGCTACCCGCAGCTTCTCCAAGAAGGGTGAAGCCATCGTTAAGATGAACCATGACGCAATCGATGCCGGCTTTGACTACTATGTAAAAGTGGACATCCCTGCTGATTGGGCAACCGCTGAGGACCACAAAGATGCAGAACATCTGGAAGGTCCTGCAAAACTGGTTACCATGGTACAGGATATTATGGAACCTGTTGCAAAGATGGACGGCGACAGCCTGCCTGTATCCGCATTTGTTGCTCATGCTGACGGTACCTTTGAACAGGGCGCTTCCGCTTACGAAAAACGCGGCGTTGCTGTTATGGTTCCAGAGTGGGATGAGACCAAATGTATCCAGTGTAACCGCTGCTCCTACGTCTGCCCACATGCTACCATCCGTCCATTCGCTCTGACCGAGGAAGAAGTTGCTGCTGCTCCAGAAGGTCTGCAGGTTGCTAAGATGACCGGCAAAGGTCTGGAAGCTCTCAAGTTCACCATGGCAGTATCTCCAATGGATTGTATGGGATGCGGCGTCTGCGTAGGCGAATGTCCTGCAAAAGAAAAAGCAATCAAGATGGTTCCAAGAGAGAGCCAGGAATACAAACAGCCAGTATTTGACTACCTGGTTGCTAACGTCGGCAAGAAGGAAGGCATGCCTGCAAAAGAAACCGTTAAGGGCAGCCAGTTCGAGAAACCTCTGCTCGAGTTCTCCGGCTCCTGTGCAGGTTGTGCTGAGACAGCTTATGCTCGTCTGATCACCCAGCTGTTCGGTGACAGAATGTACATCTCCAACGCAACCGGTTGTTCCTCTATCTGGGGCGGTCCAGCTGCTACCTCTCCATACACCGTCAACGAAAAGGGTCACGGTCCTGCATGGGCAAACTCCCTGTTCGAAGACAACGCAGAGCACGGCTTCGGTATGTACCTGGGTCAGAAAGTTCTGCGCGACAAGCTCATCGAGGAAGTCCGCGATGTAGTTGAAAACGGCAGCAACGAAGCTGTTAAAGCTGCTGGTCAGAAATATCTGGATACCGTTAACAACGGTAAAGAGAACCAGGCTGCTACCGAGGAGCTGATTGCTGCTCTGGAAGCTTGCGGATGCGAAAAAGCAAAATCCATCCTGGCTCACAAAGAATATCTGGCTAAGAAATCTGTTTGGGTATTCGGCGGCGACGGCTGGGCATACGACATCGGCTTCGGCGGTCTGGACCACGTTCTGGCTTCCGGCGAGGATATCAACGTTATGGTATTCGACACCGAGGTATACTCCAACACCGGCGGTCAGGCTTCCAAGGCTTCTCAGGTAGGTCAGGTTGCTCAGTTTGCAGCAGCAGGTAAAGCAATCAACAAGAAGAGCCTGTCTGAAATCGCAATGTCCTACGGTTACGTTTATGTTGCTCAGATCGCTATGGGCGCTGACATGAACCAGACCATCAAGGCTATTGCTGAGGCTGAGGCATATCCAGGTCCATCCCTCATCATCGGTTATGCTCCTTGTGAAATGCACTCCATCAAGGGCGGCATGGGCAACTGCCAGAAAGAAATGAAACGTGCTGTTGAATGCGGCTACTGGAATATGTTCCGCTTCAACCCAGCTCTGAAGGCTGAAGGCAAGAACCCATTCACTCTGGACAGCAAAGCTCCAACCGCTGATTACAAAGAGTTCATCATGGGCGAGGCTCGTTACTCCTCTCTGACCCGTGCATTCCCAGAAAGAGCAGAAGAACTGTTCGAACAGGCTGCACAGAACTCTCGTGCTCGTTACGATCACCTGGTACGTCTGGGCGAACTGTACGCAGCAAAATAGTTTTTAGGCATCTTGATCCGATAGGGTCATCAAAAATCCCGCTTTCATTTTGAAAGCGGGATTTTTTCTATATAAGGAAAATAAGGCGAAGGATGTTAGACTCTGGAAGATAAGTCGGGCAAATCAGTTGAAAATCCAGAGAAGGTATGGTATTCTGAAAAACATGAATGTAACACAGAAAGGAACGAGAAAAATGAAAATCATGGCGGTGGATTTTGGCGATTCCCGAACCGGAATTGCCATCTGTGACAGAGGAGAGCTGCTGGCAAGCCCGGTGTGTGTAATCGAGGAGAAACATTTCCCGACGACCGTTCAAAAGACGGCACAGCAGGCGCAGGAGCAGGGCGCAGAACGGATTGTAGTGGGACACCCGCTCAACATGGACGGCAGCAAAGGACCCAGAGCGCAGCTGTGCGAGGAGTTTGCGCAGCAGCTGGGAGAATTGGTGTCGGTTCCGGTGGTGTTGTGGGACGAGCGGCAGACGACCGTTTCGGCGATTGGATTCTTGAATGAAACCAACACCAGAGGCAAAAAGAGAAAGCAGGTCATTGATGCGGTAGCGGCGACCATCATTCTGGAAAATTATCTGAATTACCGGAAAAATCACAGCGAGGAGGAATAGGATGGGTGCAATGCAGAAGCTGGCAGGTTTGATGCGCAGAGCAATTGAAAAGTATGATATGATTCAGCCCAACGACAGGATTGCGGTCGGGGTCAGCGGGGGAAAGGATTCGGTTGCCCTGCTGGTGGGACTGTGCAAGCTCAGAGAATACATCGGGATTCCATACGAGGTGGTTGCCATCACCCTGGACCCTTGCTTTGGCGGGGTGGAGACCGATTACACACCGATTGCGCAGCTGTGCGAGCAGCTGGGGGTCCCTTACGTTTTGAAGCGGACGGAGATTGGACAGATCATCTTTGATGTGCGCAACGAAAGCAATCCATGCAGCCTGTGTGCGAGGATGCGCAGAGGCTGTCTGCACGATGCGGCAAAGGAGAACAACTGCAATAAAATCGCGCTGGGGCACCACTACGACGATGCCATTGAAACCTTTATCATGAACCTCTTTCAGGAGGGACGGGTCGGATGCTTTCAGCCGGTGACCTATCTGTCCAGAAAAGATTTGACGATGATTCGACCGATGGTGATGGCGGAGGAGAGCATGATTTCGGCAGCGGTGCGCCACGAGGGTCTGCCTGTGGTCAAGAGCAAGTGCCCGGCGGACGGCAACACCAACCGTGAGAAAACCAAAGAGTGGATTCGCATGATGGATAAGGAGAGCAAAGGCTTTAAAAAGCGGCTGTACGGCGCGTTGGAGAGAGGACATATTTCGGGCTTCTAACCTTTTCTTTGCTAAGCAGACTGAGCCTGCACCAGCTTGAAGCTGGACACTGTTTCGCGCTCGTCAGCGTGATGACAGCGGTTGCCGTGATGGTACTTCCTGCTTCGGCAGCGTTTGAATTAGACGGTGTGCAGGCGAAAGAGAGAAATCCAGGAGTGACAGAGCAGAACGAAGTACTTTCGATGAGCAGAGAAATTGAAAATCCAATCCGTTTTGAGATTCCTTGTACAGAGTTGAACCTGATGCAGTATACAAATGATGATACTCCAAAACAGGGAAAAGAAATTCTAAACGATGCTCTGATTGCTGAGATGAAAAAAATAAATCCTGACTTTGAGACAGAATATTATTCCGTTTTCTACAATCCGTCGGGGGGACTACTTTTTTTGTCAAAGGTCATTCCTACTGAATATAGAAATGTTTTTGTAGGAGTCGGATATAGCATTTACATTGAGAATGGAATCGCACTGGAACTATTTTACACGGATATTCCCACTCAGAAGCAATTCTACCAAGAGGAGACACTTTCAGAAAGAATACGGGTTTTTGTGGAGAACGGAGGAGAGAACGTCCAACTGCCGGATATTCCGAATGCGCTGGTAGAGGTGGACGAAGATCACGTTTTTTACAGCTACGATTCAGAAACAGATGAGCTGACTTATACAGTCGGTTATGAAGTAACCCATCTGGATGAAGATGGAGCGATGTCGGCACATGAGATTGTGGTTCCGGTTCCACGAGTGGAAAAAAAGTGGACAGACAAAATATTTTTGGTTGTGTCAGGAGGCATTGTTTTTATTCTGATGGGTTTTCTTTGTCTGGGGAAATTTAAAATCAAAAAGGAAAAATAACAAACCCTCCGAAGAAATTTTCTTCGGAGGGTTTGTTTTAGTTTATAAATTTTAGAGGAGCGGGTCCAGCCGCAGCTTTCCCAAGTCGTATGGGGTGGACTGGTAGACGTAATAGTTGAGCCAGTTGGAGTAGAACAGATAAGCGTGGCTGCGCCAGATACGGATGGGTTTTTGGGCAGGGTCGTCCTGTGGGAAGTAGTTGCAGGGCAACTGGATGGGCAGACCCTTGTCCAAGTCGCGGAAGTATTCCTCAGCGAGGGTGCCGGCTTCATACTCCGAGTGACCAAAGATGAAGATTTGTCGACCGTTGTGGTTGGAAACGATGTTGACCCCGGCTTCGGGAGAGGCAGAGAGGATGTAGAGTTTTCCGGTTGATTGAATCTGCTCTGCGCCGATTTCGGTGTGGCGGGAGTGCGGCATCCAGTAGACCTCATCAAAGCCGCGCAGGAGAGGAACGCTTTTATCGACCAGAGTGTGCCGGAAGACACCGAACAGCTTGTGCGGCAGCTGGGTCTTTTGCAGACCGTAATGGTAGTGCAGCGCAGCCTGTGCTCCCCAGCAGATGTGGAGGGTGGAGTGGACGTGTGTTTTAGACCATTCCATAATGGTACACAGCTCGTCCCAATAGGAAACCTGTTCAAACTCCATCTGCTCCACCGGAGCGCCGGTGATAATCATTCCGTCAAAGTACTGCTCGCGAACATCCTGAAAAACCTGATAGAATTTGAGCAGGTGGTCGGAAGGGGTATTTTTGGAGGCGTGGGTAGCGGTTTGCAGAAGCTCCACATCCACCTGAAGCGGCGAATTGCTGAGCATACGCAACAGCTGGCGTTCGGTATCAATCTTTTTAGGCATCAGATTGAGAATCAGAATCCGCAAAGGACGAATGTCCTGCGAGCGTGCGCGTTTTTCGGACATGATAAAGATGTTTTCCTGTTCAAGTGTGTTCCACGCAGGAAGGTCGTTGGGGATATTGATTGGCATAAAGAACGCTCCTTATGAGATAAAGTAAATCTAAAAGTAAGGTTTATTGTACAATACTTTGATTTTGATTGCAATGACAAAGGATAAAGAGAGGAGAAAAGGGCATAAAAAGGGAAAAAAGTAAGATTTTTCAAAAAAAGTCAAAAAAAGATGAAAAAAGGTGTTGACAAAAGGAAGTT
>CABUDL010000009.1 GCA_902490335.1 uncultured Clostridium sp.
AGTAGAAATCTACTACCGCTTCATCGGCAAAATCGACTGACCTTTCTTTTTTACCCAACAATATCTTTAATTAAGGGAAACGGGCGAAACTCTGCCGGATGTTGGGATTTTGCTGGACTTAGCCAAGGTGCTGGAAACGACCGTTGACCACATCCTCAACGGCGGTCAACGGATGATGGAATATACCCGCCGGGTATCGGTTGCCCAGATTCGGGAGGGAATTGAATGCTTTGTACACATCGGCGAATTGCTTGGTAAAGATAATCTGTTTTACATCGGAGCGATGGAAGGGATCGACCAAAAGATGAACATGGAATTTGAAAAATATCTTGCAGACCCGTACACACGTGAGGCAATGATTGCCGAGGCTCTGGTTCAAAATATCGCCGGTGGTGCTTATGTTGATTTATCTGATGTCCAACGCAGCTTTCAGCATCCGCACTGGGTCAAAACCGTTTGCGAATACGCACAAAAATACGGATTAAAGTAGAATATGCTTTCATTGGAAACACCACCGGAGGGAAGTCCTGTTAGGACTTCCCTCCGGTGGTGTTTTTCGCTTTTGATAGAGTTGCCGTTACTCCTGCGGTATGACGCAAAGGAAATCCGGTTCTCTTCCCAGCTCGAACTGTACCGGCTGGGTGCGGGATTTCAGCTGCTCCAAATCCACATACTGCACCCGCTGATTTTCATAGGAGGTCCAGTAGAAGCGTTTGGATTCCGCGCACATCACCGAGGTGTAGATAGTGTAGTCATACGGGATGACCTCGACGTCGTACTCGGTGAGATGACCCTCCTGGCTGACCCGAACCATTCCATTCGGGAAGGCAGCGCTCTGGAACAGGTGCATCATATTGGCTACCCCGTGCGCCTCATCCTGACCTTTCACGCCAAATTTTTTGAGCATGGCAAGACGGACAAAGCGGGACGGCGAGCTCCAGTCGCCGGGCAGTCCCTGCATCCCGCTGCCGGAGAAGCACTGGGACAAAGGGTTGTCCTCCAGCTCCCATTCATCATAGTCCAAATCACGCAGCCCAACGTAGTTGAGCAGATTGGTGCGGTGCCATGGGTAGCCCGGACTGTTGGTCATTACGCCGACGGTGCTGCGGTAGATGTGCAGACCGTCCACATCCGGCTCGATGACCGCCATCTCGCCGGTGCTGTCGGAAAATGCCCAGTGCAGCGACGGAACGGTTCCCAGCATCGGCTCGTGCAGCAAAGTGACCTGCTGCTGCAAGGTATCCACCACCTGCTGCACGCTGTCGCACTGTGCCAGCATATGGTAGACCACAAAAGGAGGCAGCAGAGCGGTCGTTCCTTCCCGCACCTGCTGTTCAAAATGGGCAAACTCACGGTAATACAGCTGACCGCCCATTAGTCCCTTCTCGTTGATGCCCTCATACAGCACCGGCGTGGAGGGAATCATCAAAAATCCGGTTCCTACTGCCGCATAGGCAGAGGTTCGCCGCTCCTGCTCGCACAGGTTGTTTTCCATTGTCGTGCCACGCATATAATAGCTGGTGCCACGCGGGATAAAGCTGATTTTGCTGCCCTGCGCCAGCCGGTTGAAGTCCATATTCCTTCCCCACAGATGCTTGCCGTCCTGTGTCTTCCAGCTCAGGGCGCTGCATCCGGCGTTCATCATCGACATCAGCTGTTGTAACTGTTCCATAGGTTCTCTCCCCTTTATTCAAAATGGAGCCGTTGTCCGCAGCACCTTACTTTGGGTTGTACTCGGTGTCGTGCGGATTGAGCTGCTCTTTGTCCTGCGGATAGAATTTGTTGTGATAATATCCCTGTGCCAGATAGACCGGAGCCAGCGGATTGTGTCCGGTGACCCTGTCTTTGACTGCCAGCGCGGTGATCGGCGCATCGGAATATTTGATGAACAGGGTGTCGTGTCCGACACACAAGCCGAGCATCAGATTGAAGTCGGTCTTCTGCTGATTCAAAAACAGCGCCTGTCCGATTGGGTTGCACATCGTTTCGGTTTTGCAGCTGCCGCGGACCGCCTGCTCGTCGGTGATTCCCAAAAAGTCCTTGGTGATTGAGCCATTCTTGCAGATAATCGACACCACTTCAAAGCCGTTATACTCCAGGATGTTGACGACCTCCTGCGTTTCCTTGAACAGTCCGGTGCAGAAGGCAATTCCAATCTTGTGGTAGCCGCCGCGATGCAGGAATTTGATGATTTCGACCAGTCTGGTGTCCTGGCAGTAGCCTCCTGCCTCGGTGAGCGCCGCACAATAGGCGATGCGGCGGTTTTCCGGCTCATTATACAGCTGCTTTGCCTGCTCCTTGACCTGTTCGTCCTTGCTTGGGCAGTCCGGCAGGGTCTTGGTCATATCCTGCTTGGTACAGCCTCTCTGAAAACATTTTGCACAATTATACATCTTTCATACCTCCCTGATTTTTTCTTCTATCCCTCGTCTCGTTTCCTCTGTTCTCATTATAGTACATTCTGCTAAAATGTCCAGCCCGTCATATTTTGGTTTTCCGGCACATAATTTTTATCAAACCGGATGAGGAGGGTCATTATGCTCGAAAATCTTCTGGAGAGGGCGGTGCAGCTGCTGTGGGGACGCGGGACCATCGCCTTCACCCTGCTGTGCGGGCTTTATTTTACTGCCTTTACCCATTTTCTTCCGCTGCGGCAGATTGGTCTTGTCACCAAAAAGACGCTCGGCTCGCTGTTTTGCCAAAAAGAATCCAAGGACAGCGTTTCTCCCTTTGCTGCCGTCAGCACGGCGCTGGGCGGGACGATGGGAGTCGGCAACATCATCGGCGTGGGCGCAGCACTGGCGTTGGGCGGTGCGGGCAGCATCTTCTGGATGTGGGTCGGCGCGCTGCTTGGGATGATGACCAAATATATGGAGGTCTTTCTGGCGGTTCGCTGGCGGGTGCGCCGTCCCGGTTCCCGCTCCTTCTGCGGCGGTCCGATGTATTACTGCGCACGCGGCATTCCGCACCCCACCGGCAAAATTTTAGCGGTGCTGTTTTGCATCTTCTGTATCCTCTCGAGCCTGTCCAGCGGCAGCATGGTCCAGACCAACGCCATCGCCCAGTCGATGCAGCAGAGCTTCACAATTTCTCCTGTCCTGTGCGCGGCGGTGCTGGTGCTGGTGTGCGGGTGGGTGCTGCACGGCGGCTGTGACCGCGCGGTACAGACCTGCTCGGCTTTGGTCCCGTGGATGTCCGCCCTCTATCTGTTTGGCTGTGGGGTCATCCTCTTTCACTTTCGGCAGAATATCCCCTCTGCCTTTTCGCAGATTTTGACACAGGCGTTTTCCTCCGGCAGCATCGCCGGCGCGGCAGGCAGTGGGGTCGGATTTTTCACCTGCGTGCGGGTGGGCATCTCCCGCGGCATCTTTACCCATGAGGCGGGATTGGGCAGCGCCTCCATCGCTCACGCCTGCAGCGGTGCGGACAGTCCGGTCGAACAGGGCTTCTGGGGAATTTTCGAGGTGTTCTGCGACACCATTCTGGTCTGCACCATCACAGCGCTTTCGATTTTGGCAAGCGGTGTCCCGCTGGGCGCCTCCAGTGCCTATCAGGCGTTTTGCAGCGTCATGGGAAAGACCGGCGGCAGGCTGCTGGGCATCTCTCTTTCGCTGTTTGCCTTTGCCTCGGTCATCAGCTTTTGTCTGTACGGTCAGCGCTGTGTGGAATATCTGTTTGGTGACAGCCGCCGCGCACTTTTCCTCTACCGCTGCATCTTTCTGGTCGGCTGTGCCGCCGGCTGCTTTGCCCGTCTGCCGGTGGTCTTTGCGCTGGCGGACCTGCTGAATGCCTGCCTGCTGCTGCCAAATCTGATGGTTCTGCTGATTTTGTCCCCACAGGTCTTTTCTGCCACCAGAGAATATTGTCTGAAAGGAGCCTCTCCCCTATGTTCGTCTGTTCATTCAAACCCCGTTCCCTCTTCAAAAAGCTGCTGTGCGCAGCGGCAATCCTCGCGGCGGTCCTGCTGATTGCCTTGACGCTGCACCCTTTTGAGTCGCCTGTTACGGTGCAGCCCGCCGCCCAGCACGACACCTGTGTTCCCAATGGGTTGGCGCAGGTGCGATTTCTGCAAAGCTACGGCTGGGAGGTAAACGAACAGCCCTGTGAGATGGTGCAGGTGGTGATCCCCGAAAGCTTTGGCGATGTCTATGAAAACTACAATGAGATTCAAAAGCAGCAGGGCTTTGACCTGAGCCGTTTTCGAGGAAAGCAGGTCAGCCGATGCAGCTATGAAGTGCTCAACTACCCCGGACAAAAGGAGTATATCCGAGCCAATCTTTTGATTTACAATCAGGAGGTCATCGGCGGGGACATCTGCTCGATCTATGCAGAAAACGGCTTTATGCACGGCTTCTCTCTGCCGGAGCAGGAGCTGTGAGCTTTCGTCTGCTGTTGACCCAGAAAAATAACCCGATGCCTTTGGCATCGGGTTATTTTTCTGGGTCCAATTTTTCCTGCGCAGTCGGGTAGCTCTCCCGCACAATCACCTGCTCGCTCCAGCTGATCTGTTGCTGTTGCGGCGTTCTGGCAAACCGCTCCGGCTGCTTTTCCAGCAGGTCAAACAGCTTACAGCCTTGATTGCGGGCGTAGTTTACCGTCTGTGCCGTCCCGCTGCGGGTAGCGTTGACCATATAATAGGCGCACGCTTCGCTGCGGTCCACCATAAAATAATTTCGCTTTTTCATGCAGACAGCAGAATATTCCATGCTGACCAGATACACCCGGTCGGCGTGTTCCTTAATTTGCTCGTACAGCAGCCGGTCGGTACGGCTCCATCGCTTTGCCTGCTCCGGGTAGGGCAGCGCAAGGTGCAGCCGCAGCTGTGGCAGGCGGCTTTTTAGCTCCAGCACCATCATCGCCGCCATCGTATCAAATCCCAATGCGCCGCCGGTGTAGAAGGTGGTGATGCCCTGCTGTGCCAAATCACAGATGAGCCGCCGCAAATTCTGCCGCAGCTCTGCCAGCCGGTCCGGGTCGGACGGAAGCGACCGATGACCGGTCAGACAACAACAGTTCTGCCGCTGCTCGAGCGCTTCATTTTGCTGTTCTTCCATTCTGCTTTCCCTCCCTGTACTTCACCGAAAGGCAAGGGCTTTTGGTATCCACAAAGCGGTACAAATAATCCTTTGCCTCCTGTGCATAGTCGATGTTGATGCGTGGGGTGGCAGCAATCTGCTGCTGTGGCAGCTCCACTCCCTCGCAGATAAACAGCTCATCGCCGCAAAGCGACAGACCGTTTTGCTCGCGGGTAATCGCAAGCGCATCGCACAGCCGCCCGGGACCGGACAGCAGCGTGTTCTCCTTTAAGCTCTTGATGGGCTTTTTGCTCTGCCGCAGCTGCATCATCCGCTCGATTCCCTCCACCGGAGATGCCGCGCGAATCAGCACCGCCTCCGGCACGCCCTCTTCCCGCGTGGTGACATTCAGGCAGCTGTACATTCCATAGATTAGATAGACATACGCCCTGCCGCCTGCCTCGAACATAATTCGGGTGCGCGGCGAGCTGCCCTTATAGGAGTGACACGCCTTGTCCGAAAAGCCGGTGTACGCCTCGGTTTCGCAGATGATGGCAGAGAGGGTCTGCCCTTCTACCCTGCGGACCAGCAGCTTTCCAACCAGCTGGCGGGCAACCTGCACGGTATCCTGCAAATAAAACTCCGGCGGCAGTTTTTTGCCTGGCAAGCCGTTATCCATCCGTTTCTTCCTCCCCACCAAAGAGTTCTGTCATCCCGCTGCGTCGGAGGATTTCCTCCCGCAGCCTTCGGGTGTGTTGGGCAAGTTGCTGTGGGGTCGGCAGAAAGGCGTCGTTCCACATCTCCTCCCGCGGCAGCCACCAGACCGGACCCGGCTGCGGGGTGTCGCCTGTCACCCGCGGGAAAAGGTGCCAGTGCAGATGGGTGTCCCCGTTGCCCAGCAGCTCATAGTTCATCTTGTCCGGGTGGTAGACAGCAGCCACCGCCTCTGCCACCAGCGACATCTCCTGCAAAAAGCGCGTCCGCATCTCCCACGGCAGGTGGTACAACTCGGTGACGTGCTGCTTTGACAAAAACAAAGTATAGCCACGAAAGCGCTGATGATCCCCCAGCACCACGTAGCCGGTCGAAAGCTCGCAGACAAAGTACGGGTTTTCTCCCCGCTTGATCTGCTCGATTCTTTCGCAGATGAGGCATCCCATCGGCTATTCCTCCTCGCGCGAAGCCACCAGACGCAGCTCCTCTTCACTCAGCTCCCGACAGGCTCCTTCCGGCAGCTGAGGGTCCAACGGCAATTTTCCCATCTGCACCCGCTTTAATTCCAGCACTTTTAAGCCGTACACCCCAAACATCCGCTTGATTTGGTGGTACAGCCCTTCTTTCAGAATGACCTCTCCCCAATCTCCCTGTTGGGTGGAGGAGAGTTTTTTCAGCGATGCCGGCAGGGTGAAATCCTCGCCGATGCGGACCCCTTTGGCAAAATCTGCCTCCATCCGCTCGGTGATGGCACCGTCCACCAGCGCGTGGTAGGTTTTTGGGATGTGCTTTTTCGGGGAAAGGATGTCGTGGGCAAACTCTCCGTCGTCGGTAATCAGCACAAAGCCGGTGGTGTCCTTGTCCAGCCTGCCCGCAGGGAAAAGTCCCTTGCGGCGCAGGTTTTGCGGCACCAGGTCCACGACGGTGGGCTGATTTTTGTCCTCGCTTGCGCTGACCACCCCTTTGGGTTTATTGAGCATCAGATACAGGTGCATCCGCAGGCAGAGCGGCTTGCCCTGCACCTGCACTGTGTCGCTGTCAAAGTCCACTCCAAAATCCGCCGCCTTTACCACCTGTCCGTTGACGGTGACCGCTCCCTTTCGGATGAGCGTTTTGACCTCGCTGCGGGAAAGGTTGCCCTGCATCGAGATTGCTTTATCCAACCGTTGTTTTTTTGCCATTGTATTTCTCCGTATCCTTTTTATGATGGTCTTTTCGTCTGTTGTGGTTCTATCTTATTGTATCACAAGATGGTGTCACAAGGAAAGCCTTTCAAAAAGCAAAAGCGCCAAAAGAAGGGCGGTCTTTTCCGCTTCCCTTGGCGCTTTACTTCAATCATTTTTTCGCTGCTGTTTAGTCCGGGATGTCTCCTACTCCGTTGAGGATCAGTCTTGGACGGTATGGGAACAGCTTGACCGTTTCTCTGGTGGATACACCGGACAAAACCAGTGCGGTATCCAGACCGCTTTCGATACCCGCTACGATGTCGGTATCCATTCGGTCACCAATCATCACCGCCTCGCTCGAGTGTACCCCGAGCATATTCAGTCCGGTGCGCATCATCAGCGGGTTGGGCTTGCCGATGTAGTAGGCTTCCTTGCCGGTGACCAGCTCGATGGGTTTGACAAAGGCGCGGCAGGCAGGCATGATTCCCTGCTCGGTCGGTCCGGTCAAATCGTAGTTGGTACCAATCAGGCGCGCGCCCTTCTGCACCAGCTGGACGGCCTTGCAGATGTTGTCGTAGTTATAGTTGGGGGATTCTCCAATTACCACATAATCGGGATTGGTGTCGTCAAGGGTGATGCCCTTTTCATACAGTGCGTTGTACAGTCCCGGCTCTCCAATCACAAAGGCGTGTGCACCGGGACTTTGGCGGGAGATAAATTCTGCTGTTGCCAGCGCGCTGGTGTAAAAGTGATGCTCGTCCACATCCAGTCCCATGCGGGCTAATTTTTCCTGTAATTCCTTCGGGGTTTTGCCGCTGTTGTTGGTCAAAAACAAAAACTGTTTGTTCTCCCGATACAACCATTCCACAAATTCCTTGACCCCGGGTAAAATCTTGTTTCCATGATAGATAACTCCATCCATATCGCAGATGAAGCCTTTTGCATTGCGAAGCTGTTCCATCAATAGCTTCTCCTTTCTCTTCTTTTCTCTTTCATTTCATCCTCTTTATTGTAACATGAGCCTTTACGAAATTCAATTCCATAATTTGCGAAAAAGAAAAACCACCTACCGTAAAAAAAATGTGCATCCTTTTGTTAAATCATAAAAACAAGGCAGCCAAAAGGCTGCCTTGTTTTTTATAGGTGAATCTATTTCGGGTCGGATGATTTTTGAATCAGCTGCGGCAGCTGCTGATGATAGTATTCCCAGAGGTAATTTAAATAGCGGGTCTGGGTCAGTCTGCTGTTGAGAGGTTCATTAAAATATCGTTCTGGCGGGATTTTGCCTGCCTGATATTCTTCCTGTGTCTGATAATAGCTGCGCTCCACTTCCTGTGCGATCCGTTCCGGCACGGTTCCCTCTGGATAGAGCATCGGGTACAGGTCATAGATGATAACATCCTGATTCTGAAAAATCTGATATTGCTCCCAATCGGAAACGGCAATTTCGCCGGAAGGCAGCTTGATTTTTGTTGTATTGGCTGGCACCGCCTGCAAAAAAGCAACCGGATATGCGTCAGAGCCTAAATAATCGTGCCAATACGCCCCAACCGCCGTAAAATCTCCAGAAAGCTCTGGACAATAGAAGGTCTCCTGATTTAAAAAGACCGAATCCTCCATCACCACCTGCGGAATCTGCTGCTGGTCGATGGTATAGCCCAGCTGCTCCGGGGAAGTAGGTGCGCTGACCTGATTCTGATTGGAGGTGCAGCCGCTAAAGCAAAGGAGCAAAAAGGCAACCGCGATTCCAAGCAAGTTTTTTCTCATAGGATTCCCCCCCTTATTTTACCAACTGATAACGGTCGATGTCGATTTGTCTGTCGGAAACGACCATCGGATACGGAAACTCCTCCAGCAGCAGCTTGCCGTCCTGTTCAACCAGCACCATCTCATAGGTCACCGCTTCGCCCAGCACCGGCGGGTCATCCATCGACTCGGCGCGCTGTGCAGGTTTTGCTGTGACCTGATAGGTCAGTCGGTCGCCGCTGCGCTCGGTTTGCTTGAGTGATACGATTTCTGCAAAATAGGTAATTCCCATCGAATCGTGGGCGTTGCTGATATGGTAGACCTTGTCGTCCCGCTTGAAGAGGACCGGTCCTTCCTGGAAGAAAGCCTGTTCCAGCGCCTGCTTTGCCCGGTCGGTGAAAACCTGTGCTGCCACCTGCTCATAGTCCTCTACCTCATCGTAGTATCGGATGTCCGATGGGTCATCCTGATTGCTGAAGGGCAGCAGGTTTTCTACTGATGTCAGCGCCGGATGATTTGGGTGGTAAATCCCCTCCGCCTGCTCAATCAATGCACTGACCTGCGCCTGGTCGGGAGCCTGCTGTTGTGTGCAGCCGCACAGGGACAGCACCGGCAGCAAAAGGACCATGGAGCCTGCAACCAGTCGGGAAATCAAACGCTGTTTTTTCATAGGATCTTTCTTCCTTTTTCGATTGGGTTATATTGCCCATTTTGTAGGAACTCTTCTTCTCCATTATACTGTATCGGATTCTAAAAGTCAAGAGTCTCTTCGGGATTTATTCTATTTTTTTCGTCTGGTGTATATTTTGTGTGGATAAAGCTATAAAACATACTGTATCTTTTTGGGGTTGCCGATGTGGATAAACTGCTCTTCGACCTTTACCTCTGTCTCGCTGACTCCGCATTTTTGGCAGACTGCCGGATAAAGGACCAATCTGACCTGCTTCTCATCCTTATATGAATCTCCGCCGCCTTCGTGGACGCAAGCAACCTCCCCCGCATAATTCCACTTGCCATAGCGGGTTTCCTCCTGCTGCACCGCTTCTGCGCCGCAGCTTTTACATACGCTGTATTGGAGGGCGGGCTTTTCCGAAGCAGCAGCCGGAGAAACTGCTGTTGCGGCTGCACTCATCGACAGGAGGACTGCGGTTAAAAAAAGGGCTGCAAAAAATCTTTTTGTCATAACAATTCCTCCTTTTAAAAGATTGCTGTTTGTATTCTATTGAAGAGGCTTTTCACCTTCATCATATCCGATTCGAGTTTGGAAAGCAAGAAGCTTTTGCAAAAAGGACAGCCGAAGGGCTGTCCTTTTTTATGTGGGTGAACCTTAAATAAAGGGGTTATTCTGCTTCAAAATTATTTTACTCCTTTCGGAGTTCTTGTCCTTATCATACATGATTAGATTCTAAAAAGCAAGAGGTTTTTGAAATAAATTTGTTTTTTGTGAAAATAGGACAGCAAAAGCTGTCCTATTTTGTGTGGATGAACCTATAAAAATGGTTTGACAAAATCATGTGAATTGTCATCTTGTTTTTAAACCAACATTATCTGCAAATGAGTAAAGGCAATCATTAATAATTCCCATCAATGCATGAGAACGCGAAATCGCTTCTTCTGCCTTAAAATAATCTTTCAGCGGCACCGTTATCCTTAAAACATCTTCGGGGATGCTTTCATCTATATCATGGTCAAGACAGTCATATTCAATCCCGAAGAACTGCAATGGCGGACCATACAGTTCTATTTCGATTGGCTGAATATCCTGAAATGGAACCTGGATACGAAGAATAAAAAATGCCGAAACGAGGAGAACAATCAGAATCGGGATGATAATAATTGCTTTCTTTTTTTTCGTTTTCGCTTTTTCCATTTTCATTCCCCTTTATAAAGTATACTGACTTTTAGGAAACAGTTCTGATGCTGTATGTAACAGTAGCATCGGCGGTTGGGTAGAATTCAATCGTGTAGTTTCCATCTGACCAATCAGCATCAAATGTGTACTGGTCACCAGCTCCCATCCAGCGGTCTATGTAGATAACGCCACTCTTCTTGACACGAACGCGAAGCTGATCTACTCCGCTGAGATTACGAATCTTAATCATAATATCCTCGTAATTTTCCAGATTTTCTCTGGCAACGGTTGTCCAGGTACGACCTCTAAAATTTCTAGTCGTGCTGACACTGATTCTGCTTTCTGGAGCCGACTCAAGAACAATAACATCCTCATCCGAAAAATACGGAACATTATCTAAATTGTCTGCAAAAGCACCAGTGCTCATGCTTGCCAGCATTGCAACAGCCATAACAGATGCCAATAGTTTTTTCATATTGTTCTCCTTTCTATATATACCGTTTTCTTACTTCTCAAAATATTGCATCGGGTCTACGGTCTTTCCATCTCGAATCACTTCAAAATGGAGCTGTGGGAAATCAGCTGCGCCGGTATCACCCACTGTTCCGATGGTCTGTCCCTTGGCGACAGTGTCTCCTTTAGAAACCGATTCGCTTGCCAGATGGGCGTAGCGTGTAAACAGCCCGTTTTCATGGGCGATGATGATGCTGACACCATATCCCTGTTCGGATTTTTCGGAAGTCACATCCACCACCTTGCCATCTGCGGCAGCGACCACATCGCTGTTTGCAATCTCTGCATCACTGATGTCGATTCCCATGTGAAAATCCGAATGGTCGTAGCGAGAGCCATAGACAGAAGAAATTTCAAAATGTTCGGGTGCCGGCCACTCCATCCTTGCCTGGTCGGCAGAGGTATTGAGTGCGCCAAGGCAGGGAACTGAAATCAGCACTGCTGCAAATGCAGCCGCTGCTAAATATCTTTTGGGTTTATCTGTTGGTTTGAACATTTATAGCACTCCTATTCCAGTTCTCTTACAGAACCTCCTGTTGGGCAGCGACCACAAGAGTTTTTGGTGTTGGTCTGTGTTTCCAAACCACAGGAGCAGCGACGAACAACCCAAGTACCGATATGGGTTCCTCCGGTTGCCCAGCAGTAATCCTCGGAGGTATATCTTTCGACAACCTTAAAGTTGTGGGTGTGTGCTGCCGGTGCGTAATCCGCAAATGCTCCCATTCCCATACTTGCCAGCATTGCAACAGCCATAACAGATACCATTGCTTTTTTAAATGCTTTCATTTTTAATCTCCTTTCTGAGATTGCTCTAGGGTGAATATTCTTATCGGAGCTCCTTGCCTACATCATAAACTATCCACTTACAAAAGTCAACGTAGCATTTTACGACACATAGTTATGTGTCGTAAAACGCTACATTGACAAAAACCTAAAAGTATGCTTTTCTTAAACTGTAGCTACGAATCAATTCAGAAAGGAAGTTTATCATGAAAAAATTACTGATTGCCTTATTGGCTGCCTTGACCCTGCTCGCCGCTGTTCCACAGGTCAGCTTTGCTGACGATGACCTGCCCACCCCGCCGCCGGTAGAGGAAGGCGAGGACGAAAAGGGTGACAACAACCAGACCCCACCGCCGGACGGCAATGTGAAGCCTGTTATAAAGCCTAACTATATTGATGGTCCTGTCGGTGAATGCTAGGTCTTTATTCTAAAATTATGCCATATTTTTCCTTTGCATAATTTGCAACAAGCGCACAGCTTTTCTTATTATTTATCAGCCGATAGGCATAGTACGAATCAATCAATTTTTCTTTGCTTTCTTCGTCTTTTCCCATGTCACACAGCGCACAACCCATATTCAAAAGCAATCCTCCCAACAACCTTGCCTTGTCATATTTGAGAGAGATGTCATACCCGTATTGTGCAATCTCGATGCACTCCTCGTATCTTCTTTCCTTCCCCAACAAACGGGAAAAGTTGTAGCACAGCATGGGCGTCACTGCGAGCAACGCTTCGTTATTGAAGAGCCGATTGCGCGGGTATTTCATCAGCTGCTCATAGATACGGATGGCAAAACGTCTATCGCCGGTCTCCGAATAGGTGATGGCAATTTGATTGAGACTTTTCATGTCCTCGATACTCAGCAGACAGCGTTCGATTTTCTCCAAATCAAAATTGGGATGGCTCATGTCGAGCGCCTGCATCAGCATCTGCCGCTGGGTCGGATAGTCATAAGGGCAGCGCTTTCCATCGCGCTCATAACCTGCCAGCGCTTTGGCGCGCAGGATGAACTGCTGTGCCAGCTTGTCCTGTGGTGCGACCAGGGTTTCCAGCCGGGCGATTTTTTCCAATGCTTCGGCAAATCTGCTTTGTGCGTTGAGCGAAATGATTTCCTTTTGCAGATTGGAGATTTCAAAATCCTGCGGTCCAAGCGGCAGCAGAAAGCTGCTTTCGTCCAGTCCCAGCCGTTGCAGCAGCTGGCTGGCAACAAACAGACCGGGCTGCTGTTCCCCGCTTTCGATTCGGTGAAGGGTCGAGCGGCTGCACAGTCCCTCATAAAGCGCTTCCTGGCAAATTCCCCTTTCCTTTCGGACTCGTCTGATATAATAACCGATGTTGTAACCTTGCATCTGTTTTTTCCCTCCCCCGCTCTTTTCTTCCTATTATATCACACCCGTCCGGCATCTTCTACAACTTTCCCGCTGTTTTGCGCAATCTCTTTTACAGCCATCTGAGGACAAAAAAACCGGCTCGGAAAAATTTTCCGAGCCGGTTTTTGGCTGATGGATTCTGTTTTATCGAATGACCAGTTCGCCGTTTTCGGCATCAATCTGCACGCGGCAGCCTTCGCCGTTCTGGTTTGTGGAACCGATTTCGCCCGCGATAATCTTTCTGCCGAGCATCGTTTCCACATGGCTTTGCAGATACCGCTTGAGCGGTCTTGCGCCGTAGATTGGGTCATACGCCTCGTCGATGATGACCTGTTTGGCGCGGTCTGTCAGCTCCAGCGAAATCTGTTTTGCCTCCAGCCGCTTTTGCAAATCCTTCATCAGCAGGTCGATGATGCTGCCGATGTTCTCGCGGCTCAGCGGTTTATAAAAGACGATTTCATCCAGACGGTTGAGGAACTCCGGTCGGAAGCTGGTTTTCAGCAGCGCGTTGACCTCGTCCTTCGCCTGCTGGCTGATTTCGCCGTCCGGTGTGATGCCCTCCAAAATATAGGAGGAACCCAGGTTGGAGGTCAGGATGATGATGGTGTTTTTAAAGTCCACCGTGCGTCCCTGCGAATCGGTGATTCTGCCGTCGTCCAGCACCTGAAGCAGGACGTTGAATACATCCGGGTGCGCCTTTTCCACCTCGTCGAACAGAACGACCGAATACGGTCTGCGGCGAACGGCTTCGGTCAGCTGACCGCCCTCCTCATAGCCGACATAGCCCGGAGGCGCTCCAATCAGTCTGGATACCGAGTACTTCTCCATATATTCGCTCATATCAATGCGGACCATGTTGTTTTCGTCATCGAACAGGGTCTTTGCCAGGGTCTTTGCCAGCTGGGTTTTACCCACACCGGTAGGACCCAGGAAGAGGAAGGAACCGATTGGGCGGTTCGGGTCGGAGATGCCTGCCCGCGAACGCAGGATTGCTTCGCTGACTAAGCGCACCGCTTCGTCCTGTCCCACTACGTTCTGGTGCAGGATGTCCTCCATGTGCAGCAGCTTTTCCCGTTCGCCCTCCATGATTTTGGCAACCGGGATGCCGGTCCACTTGCCGACCACCTTGGCGATTTCCTCCTCGGTGACCTTGTCCCTCAGCAGGCTGGACTGCTGGGCTTCCTCTGCCAGCTTTTCTTCCTTTTCCAGCTCCGCTTTCAGCTGGGGCAGCCTGCCGTATTTCAGCTCGGCTGCCTTGTTTAAATCATACTCCCGCTCGGCTTTCTCGATTTCGCCGCCGGTCTGCTCGATTTCCTCGCGCAGCTTCTGCACCTTGCCGATGGCGGTCTTTTCGTTGTCCCACTGTGCCTTCATCGAGTTGAACTGTTCCCGCAGCTGGGCAAGCTCCTTGGTAACTGCCTCCAGCCGCTCTTTGGAGAGCTTGTCCTCCTCCTTTTTCAGCGCTGCCTGTGCAATCTCCTGCTGGATGATTTTACGATTCAGCTCATCCATCTCAATCGGCATCGAGTCCATCTCGGTCCGAATCATCGCGCACGCTTCGTCCACCAGGTCGATGGCTTTATCCGGCAGGAAGCGGTCGGAAATATATCGGTCGGACAGGGTGGCTGCGGCAATCAGGGCGGCATCCTGAATCTTGACGCCGTGGTAAACCTCATACCGCTCTTTCAGTCCACGCAGGATGGAGATGGTGTCCTCCACGCTTGGCTCGGCAACCAGCACCGGCTGGAATCTTCTTTCCAAAGCGGCATCCTTTTCGATATACTGGCGGTACTCGTTGAGGGTGGTCGCACCGATACAGTGCAGCTCGCCGCGGGCAAGCATTGGCTTGAGCAGGTTGCCTGCATCCATCGAGCCTTCGGTCTTGCCGGCGCCCACGATGGTGTGCAGCTCATCAATAAAGAGGATGATTTTGCCCTCGCTCTTTTTGATTTCGCCCAAAACCGCTTTCAATCGCTCTTCAAACTCGCCGCGGAATTTGGCTCCTGCAATCAGTGCGCCCATATCCAGCGAGAAGATGGTCTTATCCTTCAGATTTGCCGGGACGTCGCCGCGCACGATTCGCAGCGCAAGTCCTTCTGCAATCGCTGTTTTACCGACACCCGGTTCGCCGATGAGCACCGGGTTGTTTTTGGTCTTACGGGACAGAATCATGATAACATTTCTGATTTCATCATCACGCCCGATGACCGGGTCGAGCTTTTTATTTCTGGCATCCTCCACCAGGTCGTGTCCATATTTTTTAAGCACATCGTAGGTGTCCTCCGGCGAATCACTGGTGACACGGGTGTTGCCGCGCACCTGCTGGAGCACCTGCAAAAAGTCGTTCTTCTGGATGTCAAACAGCTTGAACAGCTCTTTGAGGTGCTGGTTCGGATTTTCCATCAGCGAAATCATCAGGTGTTCGACCGAAACATATTCATCCTTCATCGAATCCGCAATCGTTTCCGCCTTGGCAAGCACCATGTCTACATCCTGTGCGATATAAATTTTTCCTGCCTCTCGTCCCGAGCCGGTGACGCCGGGCATCTTGTCAATCTCCTGTTTGACCGCCTGCATAAATGCCTGCGGGTCCTTGCTCATCTTTTTGAGCAGCTGAGCAATCAAACTCTGGTCGATTTTGAGCAGCGCATACAGCAGATGCTCCTGCTCAATCTGCATATTGTTGTTTTCCAATGCCAGATTGTTTGCAAGCTGAATGGTCTCCAGCGATTTCTGGGTAAATTTCTGTGCATTCATAGCCGTTCACTCCTTCCCTGAAAAGGCTACTTCTATTTTGTTCCTCTATTTTCTTTTTATCAGCAGATGATGGGTGTTTCTTTCAGGTATCCCAGATAGATTTCCTCAATGATGCTGTCCCATTGGCTGGTATCTGCGCTCAGGCAGGCTTTCAGCGCACGGTCAATCATCTGGATATAACAGGCGATGGCATTGCCGATTTCCTCGTTCTTACATTCCTTTTTTAAAAGGGAAAAATTTCGGATGAACCTGCCCTGCCCCACCTGATACTGCGGAACGATGTCAGGAAACAGGCGCCGGATATACCGCTGCTCAATCTGTCCAAAGCGGCAGAAGAAAGCATCCAGCAGCTCGATGAGCGCTCCCGACTGGGTGCGGGTCATAATCTTCAGCTGACCCAGATGGCTGTCGCTGGAGCGGGAAAGCTCCACGGTATATCGTATGGTCGGATTGTACTTGACCCGCAGCGGACTGCGGATGCACAGCATGCTGTCCGAACCGCGGTTCTGCACCTGGAACGGTTCAAAGCTGTCCAGCACCGAAGCCAGCGAATCAAAGATGTCCTTCCTTCTTTTTTCCGGCGTGATAAACGAGACATAGTCCGCCAGCAGCTGATTGATTAGATTGGAGCGGCTGGTTCCCAGGGTATAAGCCGCCCGGTCGACCGCTGCTACCACATCATCGCTGAGCACCAAACTATACACACTCTTGCTCACATTTGTCCACCTTCCTTGCTGTTTCCTTGATATTTATTGTACGCTGCTTTATTAAAGTTGTCAAGCATATTATATAATATTATCTACAAATTTACCGTTTGTCCATAACTTGCTGTTCCTGCTTTTTTGGCGGTGGATTTCTCTAAAAAGTGACCTGCGCATCCACCCTTTTTTCTGCCTATATTATAATAGGAAGAAAGTTTTGATTTTTTTGAAAAAACACTCTTTGGCAGCACGCATAAAACAGACCTTCCCCACCGGATTTTTTGAAAGGAAGCGGTATTGCTATCCCGTTCAGCACAGAAAAATTGCTTTTTGTTTTCCTGCCAATCAAGATTTGACGTCGAAAACATCTCATTCCTCTTTCATTGTTTTGGAAAAGAAAGTCCTGCATCCGACGATTGCTTGGTGTCTTTTTTTGCAAATCGCTCATTTGGGATGGTACGTCTTTCCTTTTCTCCTGCATTCTTTTGTTAGACTTGCGATGATTCTTGTTATATTTTCACAAATTATTTATTATTTTTTTATAAATCAGTAAAAAAGATATTTTGTAACCAATACAAAATATCTGCCGTTTATTTGTTTTGTTTTATAAATTGCATTCCATTCGTCTTGATTTTTTGTCCGATTCTCTTGTTTCATTTTATCCTTTTGTCATGTGCTGATTATTTTTTGTCAAACAGCCGTTTCTTTGCCTCAACGAAATCCATCAAAAGACAACACAAACCATCAAAAATGTGTTACAATGTATACAAACGGGTGGAGCAATCCTCCGAAATATTTCTCAAAAGAGGAGAGTGTGTTTATGTCATCTCTTATCAGCGCTGATAATACGTGGGTATTATGGGGTCTTCTTGTCGGCGACGCGGCACTGGCTATCTGGCTGGAGCAGAAATTCAAATGGGCATCCAAAATCACCGGATGTGTTCTGGCTCTGCTGGGCATGATGATTCTTTCCAACGTCGGAATCATCCCAACCGAATCTCCTGTCTATGACAGCGTTTGGTCTTACGTCGTTCCACTGGCAATTCCGCTTCTGCTGTTCCAGTGCAACATCAAAAAGATTGGTAAAGAAAGCGGCAAGCTGCTGATTATCTATCTGATCAGCTCGGTCGGTACCGTTCTGGGTGCTTTGGGCGGCTTCTTTGCTCTGAACAAATTCGTTCCTGACCTGAACAAGGTTGCAGCTATGTTCTCCGGCACCTACGTCGGTGGCTCTGTAAACTTTGCTGCTATGGCAGACACCTTCGGTGCATCCGGTGAGCTGAGCTCGCAGGCAGTTGTTGCAGATAACCTGCTGATGGCTCTGTACTTCTTTGTACTGATTGCAATGCCTTCCATCAACTTCTTCCGCAAACACTACAAACATCCTCTGGTCGATGAAGTAGAGGCTGGCAATGCCGGTTCCACCGAAAGCTACTGGAAAGCAAAACCAATGTCCCTGCAGAACATTGCATTCTGCTTCGCTGCTTCCACCATCATCGTTGCCATTTCCACTGCGATTGCAGACTTCTTTGCAAGCCTGTTCCCTGCAGAAGGCGCAACCTTTATCCTCAACCAACTGCTGGGTAACAAATATCTGATTATGACCACCATCACCATGATCTGCGCAACCGCATTCCCGAAGGTATTCAACGACGCTCCCGGTGCAAACGAAATCGGTACTTTCCTCATCTACATCTTCTTTGCTGTTATCGGTGCGCCTGCTTCCATCAAGAGCATCATCACTCAGGCTCCTCTGCTGTTGGTATACGCCCTCATCATCGTTGCCTGCAATATGCTCATCACCCTTATCTTCGGTAAAATCTTCAAATTCAGCCTCGAAGAGATCATCCTTGCTTCCAACGCAAACATCGGCGGTCCTACCACCGCTGCTGCTATGGCAATCTCCAAAGGCTGGAACAAGCTGGTTGGTCCAGTCCTGCTGATTGGTACTCTGGGTTATGTCCTGGGTAACTACTACGGCGTTCTGGTTGGAAACCTGCTCAGATAATCTGTCAACGACCGAACAGGATGAAAGGGCTTCCCTTTCATCCTGTTGTTGTTTCTTTGCAAAATAAAGGAGGTTATTTTCATGCTTTTTGATGGACACGGCGACGTCTGGACCGACGTCACCTGCAAACGAGTAGACCACAACGAAACCGATATTTTCCGCAAATACCATCTGAAAAAATTTCAGGCAGGCAAGGTGACCGGCGGTATCTTTGTCATCTGGATCGACCCTCCGTATGACCAGGACCCACCGGCTCGCTCCAAACAGATTGTCGAAAGCATCAAAGCCGAGATGATCGACTCTGCCGACCTGCTCAACTTTGTCACCAAATTTGACGACTTTGAAAAAGGCACCAAGGCAGGCAAAATCAACGTTGTCACCGGTATCGAGGGCTTGAGCCAGATCGGTGAGGACATCGACATGATCGACTACTTCTACAACGAGGTCGGCGCACGCCATGCTATGCTGACCTGGAACGAGCTGAACGCTCTGGCTACCGGCTGTCCGCAGGACCCGACCCGCGGCTTGACCGAAGCCGGCAAACGCGCTGTAAAACGGATGGAAAAGCTGGGCATGGTGCTGGACGTTTCCCACCTCAATGACAAATCCTTCTGGGATTTGATGAGCATTGCCACCACACCGGTCATTGCTTCTCACTCCAACTCCCGAACCGTTTGCCCTGCCAAGCGCAACCTGACCGACGATATGCTCAAGGAGATTGCAAAGACCGGCGGTCTGGTCGGCATGAACAGCCTGCGTGAATTTGTCAGTGAAAAACGCGAGGAGCAGAATGTCCAGAAGCTGTGCGACCATCTGGATTACATCGCCAACCTCATCGGCATCGACCACATCGGTCTGGGCTATGACTTTGACGACTATCTGGGCGGCGAAGCACTCAGCTCCTTCAGCTCCAACTTGGATTCTCCAAGTGCAGACGGCGTTTCCAACGAGGCAGAGGCATACAACCTCATCCTCGAGATGAAGAAACGCGGCTACAGCCAGGAGGATTGCGACAAGGTCGCTTACAAGAACTTCTACCGCGTCTTTAAACAGGTTCTCAAATAAACATCCACTCTCCTCAAAATATAAAAACAGCAGGAGGAACGTCGCGTGTATGCGGCGTCCCTCCTGCTGTTTTTATAAACGGGCAGTAAAAAACCTCTGTCAAACGACAGAGGTTTTTTCTTCTGAGGTGTGTTTTTGAGGAGGGTAGAGCAAATACCCAACGAACGATGCGGCTTCGTTCCTCTTGTTGAGTACATCTTTATTATACACAGGATAAAAATTTGTTTGTTACGGCGCTGTAAATGAAGATTGAAAAAATATTGCTTAAAATGTAAATTGAGAAATCATTCTCTCTTTTCCTTAGCGCAGCACGGCACTGACCCACTCCTTTTTGATTTCCCAGATGATTCCATACTTCCGGTCGCTGTTGAGATGAACCGAATCATCGAACAGCCTCTCCCAGCTGTCGATAATTTCCCGCTTGATCTGCGGATAAAAGTGGGACATATACGCCTGCGTATCGCTGACACGATAGCTTTCCAGCAGCTGACGGTGGCGACGGGCATCCTGCTCGTTGAGCGGGATATAAGAATAGTTGAGGATGGTCCCCCATTTGGCAATGTGGACCGGTGCAATGAGGGCAGGGTCCACATCGAGCTTGAGCGTCACCGTCTGCTCCTGCGGCAGATAGGTGGTGTCCTGCGCAAAGGAAACCCAAACCGGGTAATCCACATCCGCCGGCTTTTGCTTTGCATTCGGGCTGTGCTGCACCAGCCAGTCATAAACCTCCAGCACCAGCGGGGCGCACTCCTGATTTTCAATCTCGATATATTCCCGTCGGGCAATATACCGTCCTGTTTTTTCCAGCTGTTCCAGCACGCTGCGATGTTGTTTGGTCCAAACCGTTATCTGTTTCATCCGCCGCTCCTTTTCTGCACAAAACCCGCCGCTTTCTGTTTTGGAAAGCGGCGGGTCCTTTTTTACTGTCCTTTATTTTTGCTCCAAGCCTTCATGCGCTCCGATTTATCCAGAATGCGTTTTCTCATGCGGATATTTTTCGGAGTGACTTCAATCAGCTCATCCTCTGCGATGAACTCGATTGCCTGCTCGAGGCTCATCACCTTCGGCGGAATCAGACGCAGCGCATCGTCGCTTCCCGAAGCACGGGTGTTGGTCATGTGTTTCTTTTTGCAGACGTTGACCACGATGTCCTCATCCTTCGGGGACTGACCGACGATCATACCTTCGTACACATCTACACCGGCGCCGATGAAGAGGGTACCGCGCTCCTGTGCATTGTACAGACCGTAGGTAACAGCGGTTCCGGTTTCAAACGCAACCAGAGAGCCGGTAGCACGCTTTGGAATGTCGCCCTTGTACGGCTCATAGCCATAGAAGACCGAGCTCATGATGCCCTCACCCTTGGTGTCGGTCAAAAATTCATTTCGATAGCCGAACAGACCTCTTGCCGGAACGATGAATTCCAGCTTGGTACGACCGTTGAACGGGTTCATCGAAACCAGGCTGCCTTTTCTGGTGCCCATCTTTTCCATAACCGAGCCGGTTGCAAAGTCAGGAACATCGACCACCAGCTGCTCCATTGGCTCGAGGGTCTTGCCGTTTTCCTGCTGGAACAGAACCTGTGGGGTGCTGACCTGGAACTCATATCCTTCGCGGCGCATGGTTTCAATCAGGATGGACAGGTGCATCTCACCGCGTCCTGCCACACGGAAGGATTCGGTGCTGTCGGTTTCATAAACGTGCAGCGAAACGTCCTTGAGGGTTTCCTTGAACAGACGGTCACGCAGGTGACGGGAGGTCAGGAACTTGCCCTCCTTGCCTGCAAACGGGCTGTTGTTGACCGAGAAGGTCATCTCAACGGTCGGTGCGGAAATCTTGACAAATTCCAGCGGCTCTACTGCCTGCGGCGCACAGATGGTCTGACCGATGGTCAGGTTTTCGATACCGGAGATGCAGACAATGTCGCCCACCGTTGCGGTCTGTGCCTGTACTCTCTGCAAGCCTTCGATCTGATAAAGGGTGACAATCTTTGCACGGTAGGAAACGCTTGGGTCATGGAAATCACAAACGATGACCTGGTCGTTGACGTTGACGGTACCGCGGGTGATTCTGCCGATACCGATTCTGCCGACAAAGTCGTTGTAGTCGATGGAAGAAACCAGCATCTGTGCCGGTGCATCCGGGTCGCCCTGCGGAGCCGGAATCTCTTCGAGGATGGTGTCAAACAGCAAATCCAGATTTTCGCCCATCTTGCCCGGCTCCAGAGAAGCGGTGCCCTCTTTGCCCGAGCAGTAGAGAATCTTGCTTTCCAGCTGCTCTTCGTTTGCATCCAAATCAAACAGCAGGTCATAGACCTCCTCGGTGACCTCTTCGTTTCTTGCGTCAGGACGGTCGGTCTTGTTGACGACGATGATGACCTTGTGTCCGAGCGACAGCGCCTTGGACAGAACAAAGCGGGTCTGCGGCATTGGACCCTCGAAGGAGTCTACCAGCAGGATAACGCCGTCCACCATCTTCAGGATACGCTCAACCTCGCCTCCGAAGTCCGCATGTCCCGGGGTGTCGATGATGTTGATTTTGGTGCCTTTATAATTGATTGCCGTATTTTTCGCGAGGATGGTGATGCCTCTTTCACGCTCGAGGTCTCCGTTGTCCATAACACGGTCCTGTACAGACTGGTTGTCACGGAAGGTACCGCTCTGCTTGAGCATCTGGTCAACCAGGGTGGTCTTTCCGTGGTCAACGTGCGCGATGATGGCGATATTTCTCAAATCGGTTCTAATCACGTCAATTTCTCCTTCTTCAAAATCCCGTTTACAGGCGTTTTGCCCGGCGGTGTTTTTCTTTGGAACATCCCTTTTTAAACCTTAAAAAAGTATACGGTCCGACTCATTGCTTTTCTCATTATATCTCGAAATCATGCCATTTTCCAGCGTTTTTTGAATTTCCCTTGTATTGCATAAAGCCTACCGTTCTGACCAAATGGTTTTTGTTAAGAATGTTAAATCCAAAGCCGATTTTTCGGCGTATTTTCCAAGGAGTTGCCACCGGTTTTCTTCTGCTCCATTTGCCTTTTTGATTGGAAACGTGCTATACTGTGCATAATCTTTGTATTTTTGTCATTGGAGGTGTCTGTCATGCCCGATCGTCCTAAACGGGTCGCTGCCATCCACGACCTGTCCGGCTTCGGACGCTGCTCCCTTTCGGTCATCCTGCCCACCCTGTCGGTGATGGGTGTACAGGTCTGTCCGGTGCCGACCACCGTTTTTTCCACCCACACCGGCGGACTTGGCTCGGTGGAACAGCGCGACCTGTCCGATTTCACCCTGCCCTGTCTGGAGCACTACCGGCGATTGGGGTTGGAATTTGAGTGCGTATACAGCGGCTTTTTAAGCTCGCAGGAACAGATCGACCACTGCCTGAAATTTTTTTCCACCTACCGGGATGCTCTTGCGGTGGTGGACCCGGTAATGGGCGACCACGGACACCCCTACCGCACCATCACGCCGCAGATGCGCAGCCGACTGGGTGAGCTGGTGCGGGTGGCGGACATCATCACCCCCAATCTGACCGAGGCGTGTATGCTGCTGAAAATCCCATATCTCAACGAAGGGCTTTCCCGCGCGCAGGCAAAGAGCCTGCTGGTGCGTTTAAGCGAGCTGGGACCGAACTATGTGGTCATCACCGGCGCTCCGATGGCATCCGGCAGCATTGCCAACATCGGCTATGACCGGCAGAACAACTCCTTTTGGTACATCGACTGCGACTATGTGCCGGTTTCCTACCCCGGGACCGGCGACTTGTTTGCCAGCGTGCTGACCGGCGGCTTTTTGACCGGCGACAGCCTGCCGATGGCGATGGGGCGTGCAGCCTACTTTGTCGAGCGCTGCATCAAGACCACCTTCAGCTATTCCTCCGATACCCGCTACGGCGTCATGCTGGAAAAGGAGCTGGGCGTGCTGATCGACCGGCAGAACATCAAGGACTTTTCGCTGTTATAAGGTCAGCAAAGCTTTGCAGTTCTTTACTTTTGTCTTGCTTTGTGGTATCGTTATAAAAATCATCCTGCTCCCTGTGGAAAGGAAGCACGGTTATCTTTTCAAAACGAAAGGTTGTAATCATCATGCCTCACGCAACAACCGAACAGGCTGTGTACAAACAGATTGCCATTGACATTGCCTCTAAAGTGGTCAACGGCAGGTATCGCCCGGGACAGAAGATTCACGGACGTTCCACCCTTGCCAGCCAGTACAATGTTTCCCCGGAAACGGTGCGGCGGGCGGTTTTTCTGCTCAACCAGGTCGGCGTCCTTCAGGTTCGGCAGGGAGCAGGCATCACCATTTTGTCGGTGGAAAACGCCGAGGAGTTTTTGTCTAAGTCCAATGAACGGCAGTCGCTGGACACCATCAAAAACCACATCGACCGGCTGATGCTCGAGCAAAAGCAGCTCAACAGCCGCTTGCAGGAAAACATCAACATCCTGCTGGATGCCAACGACCGCTTCAACTATCTGAACCCTTTGACTCCCTTTGAGCTTGCCATCGAGGAAGGCTGCCCGCTGGTCGGACAAACCATCGCCTCGGTGCATTTTTGGAACAACACCGGAGCCACCATCATCGCTATCCGCCGCAAGGGCAGCACCATCCTTTCCCCCGGACCGCACGCCCAATTTTTTGCAGGCGACCACATCCTGATTGTCGGGGACGAGGCAGCCTACCAGAAAACCCGCCAGCTGCTGGACGAACGGGTGCAGTAGAGCCACTTGCAGCGGCTGTGGCTGTTTCCATTTTTTTTGCGTTGTCATTCCTGCACGCTCCTGTTATAATGAGAATACAAATCACGATATTTGTAAAATCAAGGAGCAGAAAGGAAGTTATTTCGATGTCAAAAAATGAACAGAGCCACAAGGAAAAGCCGGTCAGCGAATTGCTGCAGGAGCAGTCCAAGGAATTAAAGACCTACATCGACACCAAGCACCGCGAGATGGAGGAGCTGCTGGCAGAAAGCGAAGGCAGGCTTTCCGAGCAGCTGCGAGAACATACCCGCCGTTAGGCGATTCGGTAGGCGTCCCGTTAGGCGATTCGGTAGGCGTCCCGTTAGGCGACCCACCAGGCGATTTATCGGTGAACCCGCCCGGCAGCATCCGTCGAAAACAGAACACTCAAAGGTAAACGGAAATGATTTGAAACGCTAAAAGCCAGCCCTGAATTTTTTTCAAGGCTGGCTTTTTATTTTTATTTTAGACAATCCATTTTCTCTTACTGTCCATGCCGGTTACTCAGGCAGCCTGCTCCAACAGCTGTCCGTCGCCGTCCAAAAAGGTCTGGAGCTGCTCTGCCAAAGCTTCCAGCTGTCCCTCCTCAAAAGGAGAACGCAGGGTCTTGCCGTCCCCTACCGCTTGCAGCACGCTGAGAAAATCCATATCCGACGGCTGCTGCACCAGCTGATGATACAGCTGCAAGGCAGTTTCTTCGTCCTGCTGCATCAGCTGCAAAAACTGCATGGCAACACAGCCGGACAGGGCGTAGTCGATTGCATAAAACGGAGTATCGAAGTACTGATTGGTGGTAAACCAGCTCTTTGCAAAGGTGTCGGCATCAACGTAAGGCGAAGATACCACCAGCCCGTACTCCTGCGCCAGTTGATAATAGAGTTCATCCAGCTGCTCGGCGGTAACGGTGGGGTCATCGTAGATTTTTTCCTGAAATTCATCGTTTAATGCCGCTGTCAAAATGCCGGCTGCCATTGTGTAAACATCGTACCGACGGGCAACCTGTGCCTGGTCCCCGTAAAAAATCTCATAGTACGGGAAAATCAGAAGCTGCATCGCCTGCGAGTGAATCTCACAGACATCCATGCTGCGTCCTTCGCTGTGGGAGCCTGCCTTCAGCTGCTGCCACATGGCAAAGCAGTGCCCAAATTCATGGGAGATGCTAAAGACATCCTGCTCGCTGCCGTCCATGTTCGCAAACAAAAACGGCGTATTCAAGGTGTACAGCATGGTGCTGAAGGTGACGTTTGCCTTGGAGGCAGAGGGAGCAGCATCAATCATCTGATGAGACAGCAGGTAGGAAAAGCACTCTCCCATCTGCCCATCCATCTGTGCATACAGCTGCTCAAATCCTTCCAGCGTCTGCTGCCAGTTTCCCTGCGGGGTCGGCGCCGGCTGCTTGAGCAGATAGACATACCCCGGCTGTGTGCGGTTTTCTGCGCGGTGATAAAAGTCCTCCAAATAGGAGCGATAGACCGGCGCCAGCGTCTGCTTGAGTTGCTCGCGGAAGCTGCGGATCTCCTCCCGGGTGTAGCCGATGCGCAGCATCTCCAGGTCAGCCACCTGGGTATAGCTTTCATATCCCAGCGCCTGTGCCATCTGACGGCGCAGCTGTACCAGCTGCATGAACAGCTCTCCCATCTGTGCGCTGTACCGTTGAATAAACGATTCATAGTACGCCTGCTGTCCTTCCGGCTCCAAATCGGCGTAGAGCACCTCCCCCTCCGGCGTTTCCACCGTTGCCTGCGCATAGGTATAGTAATACTGCGCTTCCAGCTCCTTCTCCTGTTCCTGCAAGGATAAAATTTCCTGCGAGCTTGCCTGAGCGCTCATCTGAAGGTCCTCTACGCCGCTTTCCCCAAAGATACGGTCGCTCATCGAGCCAAAGCGGGAGGCTTCAATCTGTTCAAACAGCTGGTCGTAGGCGTTTTGGATGCGGGCATCCCATCGGTTGAGATACTCCATCTCCTCGCTGTAAAAGCTGTCGTTGACATCTGCATAGTTGCGCACCTGCGCGATTGCCATGCTGCCGTAAAACTCCTGGGTCGCGCTGCTGATTTTGCGCAGGGAAGCAATCAAACCAAACGGCAGAAAATCCTCCTGTGCCTTCTTTTGCGCCTGTGCAATCAGCTCCAGCACCGCTTCTCCGTCGGGTCGCCGGTATTCCACCTGGTCAAACTGCCGGTCGGTCGGCTGCAACGCAGGCTGCAGCGCACAGCCTCCCAGCGCGGTCAACAGCATCGACAGGCTCAACAGCAGGGCAGTCAGCCGTACTCTGCCGCGAACTGTTTTGCAAATCGCTTTTTTCAAACGATCCACTCCTTTCTTCTTTTCAGTATATCACAGGACAACTGTCCCAAATGCAAACTTTCCGAAAACATCCTGTTTTCCATCCAGAAACTGCATGGATTACCCGGTTCTTTTTGCGGCACAATAACAGCGATGCTCCTCTTTTAAAAAGAGAAGTAAAATTCCAGTCAGGAGTGATCGTTATGGCAATGAACCTTCCTACCATTCTCACCGGTGCAGCTGTCACCGCCGCTGTGGGTACCGCTGCTTATATGATGACCGGTAAAAAGAAAAATACCGCCAAACAGCTCAAGAAAAAAGCGGGCAAGGCGGTCCAGGCAGTCGGCGACATCGTAGAAGGGATTTCCAGCATCATGGGTTAAAAACGCAAGGAGGCAGAAAGCCTATGGCTTTCTGCCTCCTTGCGTTTTTTCGCAAAATTTTTTTTGCTCTTATTCCCAAAACCACGGTGCGCGTGCCGTCTGCGCCAGCTGCTGTCGGCAGCAGCGCCAATCGGGGACCACCCGCTCCACCTCCTGCCAGAAGGCAGCGCTGTGGTTGTGGTGGAGGATGTGGCAAAGCTCGTGTACCACTACATAGTCGATGCAGTGTTCCGGCGCCAGCATCAATCGCCAGCTAAAGTTGAGGCGGTTTTTCCCCGAGCAGGAACCCCACCTGCCCCTTGCTCCATTGATGCGCAGCGAAGCAGGCTGCACGCCAAGCTTCGGTGCAAACTGCTCCACCTTGCTTTGCAGCGTCTGCCGGGCAATCTGACGATACAGCTGCTCGGCGCTGCACTTTAAGTGCTGCTCGTCACCCTCCGGCAAAAAAACGACCGTTTGCTGCCAGCAGGGCGTCTTCTCTTGGGTCATCTGCATCGGAAGCATCCGACCAAACAGGGGAAATTGCCCGTCCGACAGGCAAAAGCTCTCCTTTTGTCTTTGCTGCTCCTGCAAACACTTTTGATGCTGTTCAATCCAGCCCTGCTTTTCTTTGACAAACGCTTCGATGCGATACGCCGCCAGCCGTTTGGGTGCGCGCACGACGATCCTTCCGTCCTTTTGCAGCTGGATTGCCACCGTCTTTCGATTGGAACGAACCAGTGTGTAGTCCATTTTTTCTCCTTTTCCTCCCCTTTTCCTTCATACAAAACTGCCAAATGGATGGCGTAATTATGCGCTTTCTGCCAATCTTTTCAAAAAGAGACGAAAGTTGATTGTTAATCTCTTGACAATTCAGGCAGCTTGGTTATAATAGGTGGCGGAAGGTAAAACAAAAATCCCCGTTCAAACACAAACTATTTTGAAGAGAAATTTTTGGAGGCATTATTATGGCAAGATTTACATTACCAAGAGATCTTTATCATGGCGAAAATGCTCTGGAAGCACTCAAAACACTGGACGGCAAACGTGCCATTGTCGTTGTTGGCGGCGGCAGCATGAAACGTTTTGGATTCCTTGACAAGGTTTGCGATTACCTCAAGCAGGCTGGCATGGAGGTTTGCCTGTTTGAAGGAGTAGAAGCAGACCCATCGGTAGAAACCGTTATGAGAGGCGCTGAAAAAATGCGCGAATTCCAGCCGGACTGGATTGTTTCCGTAGGCGGCGGTTCTCCAATCGATGCTGCAAAGGCAATGTGGGCATTCTATGAATATCCTGACACCACCTTCGAGCAGCTGTGCATCCCATTCAACTTCCCGAAACTGCGCACCAAAGCAAAATTCTGTGCAATCCCATCCACTTCCGGTACCGCTACCGAGGTTACTGCTTTCTCGGTCATCACCGATTACCAGAAGGGAATCAAATATCCGCTGGCAGACTTCAACATCACCCCGGATGTTGCCATCGTCGACCCGGCTCTGGCAGAAACCATGCCAAAGAAGCTGACCGCTCACACCGGTATGGACGCCATGACCCACGCAATCGAAGCTTATGTTTCCACCCTGCACTGTGACTACACCGACCCGCTGGCTCTGCACGCAATCAAAATGATCAGCCGCGACCTGGTCAACAGCTACAACGGCGACATGAATGCCCGCGCAAGCATGCACAACGCACAGTGCCTGGCCGGTATGGCATTCTCCAACGCTCTGCTGGGTATCGTTCATTCGATGGCACACAAGACCGGTGCAGCTTACAGCGGCGGTCATATCGTTCACGGATGTGCCAATGCGATGTACCTGCCAAAGGTCATCAAGTTCAACAGCAAGAACCCGGAAGCGGACAAACGCTACAGTGAAATCGCAGCCTTCCTCGGTCTGGAGCCAACCACCGATGCGCTGATTGCACACATCAACGAGATGAACAGACAGCTGGACATCCCGACCTGCATCCGCGACTACGAAGGCGGCATCATCGACGAGAAGGAATTCATGGACAAGCTGCCACAGGTTGCTGAACTTGCCGTAGGCGATGCCTGCACCGGTTCCAACCCTCGTCCAATCACTCCGGCTGAGATGGAAAAACTGCTGAAGTGCTGCTTCTATGACGAAGAGGTCAACTTCTAATCAGACAGCCACAATAGAGATTTATCACCATATCGATTTCAACCATTTCTCTTCTTCGAGCTGTTCGGGAAATTTCCCGAACAGCTCATCTTTTTTGTCTGCTTCCGCTTTTCTCCAGCGGATAGGGCATCGTTTGTCTACATTGCGGAAAATTGGGACAGCCATAAAACTGCCTGCCGGCATACGCTCCCTTTTGAGCGGTGCGCAGCACCATCTCTATCCCGCAGTCGGGACACAGCGGCACCTCCTCCACCGGTTCATCGACGACCTCCAACCATCCCTGTGTCAAAAAGTCGCACAGTTCCCCCAACTCCCGCGCACCATAGCTTTTTTTGCAGGGGATGTGGAACAGCGGCAGCTTCGCCTTGCGAAACGCCTTGTCCATAAAAGCGTCCCGTTGCTGCCGGTCGCTGCGCTGGTGGCTGCTGTCGTCCAGCTCCACCGCGCACATCACCTGCATGGTTGCCCGGTCGCACAGCACAAAATCCACATGCTTTTGCGAAATCCAGTTGAAATACTTCTGTCGGTCCCGCCGCACCTGCGGGCGCACCCGCAGGATTTCCCGGACCGCCGGTTTTGGGCAGATGGCGATGTCCTCTCCGACCAGCTGATCGAGCACCTGATAAAACGCCAGCTCCGCCGGACTTAAAAAAGCATCCTGCTGCTCATAAGGCGCACGGCTCCAGGGATTGGCGCGGCGTAGCGCCCGCCACAGCAGAAAAATCGCCGCACCCAGCAAGACCAAACCAATGGGCAGCAGATATTCCTTCATCTGTCTTCTCCTCTGCTCTCTTGTTATACCGCGCGGATGACGGTGTGATGGGTGGTGAAAAATTCCACGTCCGCAAACTGCTTTGTCAGATATTCCCGCAGCGGCTCGATGACCACGTCCTCGGTGTCAAAGTGTCCGGCATCAAAGATGCTGATACCCGCCGCTGCCGCTGCCAGATATTCATGCTGCTTGACCTCCGAGGTCAGCAGCGCATCGGCACCCACGCGGATGGCATCCTCCAGACAGTCTGCACCCGCACCGCCGCACAGCGCCACCGTTTTGATCATCCGGTCTGCCGCTGCAAATTTGACACCGGGCGCACCCAGCCGCTGTTTCAGATACTGCGCAAACTGCCGCGGCTCCATCCCTTCGGGAAGGCTGCCGACCCTGCCAAGGAAAAAGGTTCCCTGCGCATCCATCGGCTGCAAGCCGCGGCAATCGCCCAAGCCAATGCGTTTTGCCAGCAGGTCGTTCACGCCGCCCTGCGCGATGTCCAGATTGGTGTGCGCACTGATGACGGCGATATCGCTGCGCAGCAGATGGTAAACCAGCGAATCCTCGTTGACCCGCTTGATGGGATGAAAGATGATTGGATGATGGGTGATTATCAGCTGTGCGCCCAGCTCCTTTGCCTGACGCAGCACCTCTTTGGTGCAGTCCAACGCCAGCAGCGCACGCTCCACCTTCTTCTGACGGTCACCCACCAGGATGCCGGTGTTATCAAAATCCATCGACAGGGAAAAGGGTGCCAGTCGGTCGATGGCTTCATAGATTTGCAAAACCGTAGACATTCGGGTTCCTCCTTTGCGTTGCAATTAAAGATAAAAGCTTCCAATCAGCGACAGAATTTCGCCGGAGGTTTGCAGGTATTCGGCAGCAAGCGCTGCCTCCCCCTCTTGGAACAGTCCTTTTGAACGCTCTGCCAGATGACAGGCGGTCATCCGCAGTTTTTCACACGCCTGCGGCGTACAGTTGTCGGTCAGCTTTCCGCAGAATTTTTCCATCAGGGAAAGATTGCGGCAACAGCCGGTGTATTCTGCCACCATGACCACATAGAGGTATTTTCCTGAGCAAACCACCTCTTCTTCCATCACAGCAAATCCGTTGTTTGCCAGAAAATCCCGCAGGACCTGCTCCCTTGTCTGCGGCTGCAACACCAGACGGATTCCCTCCTGCTGTAAAAAGGGCGCACGCTCCAAAATCCCGCTGATGACCTCTCCCCCGATGCCGGCGATGACCACATCGGTCACCCCGCTCTGCTCCATACCGGCAAGTCCGTCGGTCAGCACCGTCTGCACCCGGTCGGCAAAGCCTGCCTTTTCCAGATTGCGCTTTGCCGCCTGCAACGGTCCTTCCTTGATGTCACAGGCAAAGCCTCGCTGTGCGCCGCGCCGCATCAATTCCACCGACAGATGCCCGTGGTCGCAGCCGACATCGGCAAACAAGGCGCCCGGGCGAACAAAATCCGCTACCCGCTCCAGACGCGGGTCCAACTGTGCCATACGTTTTTCTTCCACTATCGTTTCCTCCTTTTCTGTCATTGCTTTCATTTTTACATTAGTATAACACATGATATTTCTCTGAACAAGAAAAAACTCCCCGAACCGCGCGATTCGGAGAGAAAGACATGAAAAAGAAAAACAAGAAAATGAAAAATGAAAAAGATACAACCATATTATAGCGTTTGGGTCACAGCTTTGTAAAGGGAAAACTTTACCAAAAATAAACAAAATTTTAGTCTATGTATAAAAAATTCTAGTGACAAATAGGCAAGTATTCCATTTTTTTCGTTAAAGTGCGGGATACCCAAACCACTAAACTAAGCAAGTCTTATAGTGTCTTTAGATGGACAGCTCCAAACCGACCGGACAATGGTCGCTTCCCAAAACCTCTGTATAAATTTTAGTCGAGGTCACCTGCGGCATCAAGCGGTCAGAAACCAGGAAGTAGTCGATTCTCCATCCCGCATTTTTGGCACGCGCCTGAAAGCGGTAGCTCCACCAGGAGTAAACGCCGGTGGTCTCTGGATTTTGTGCGCGCCAGCTGTCGGTAAATCCGCTTTCCAGCAGCTGGGTCATCTTCTGCCGCTCCTCGTCGGTAAAGCCGGCATTTTTTCGGTTGGTCTTTGGATTCTTCAGGTCGATTTCCTGGTGTGCCACATTCATATCGCCGCAGATCACCACCGGTTTTTTCCGGTCAAGCGCACAGACATAGGCTCGGAAGTCATCCTCCCACTTCATCCGGTAATCCAGACGCGCCAGCTCGTTCTGCGAATTGGGCACATAGACGTTGACCAGATAAAAGGACTCAAACTCCAGCGTCAGCACCCGTCCTTCGTGGTCGTGTTCGTCGATGCCCAGTCCATACGCCACCGACAGCGGCTGGTGTTTGGTAAAGACTGCTACCCCCGAATAGCCCTTCTTTTCTGCGCTGTTCCAGTACGGATGATACCCTTCAAAAGAAAAATCCGCCTGCTCCGGCTGCATCTTGGTTTCACCCAAACAGAAGATGTCGGCATCCTCCGCTTTAAAAAATTCAAAAAAGCCCTTGCCCACGCAGGCGCGCAAGCCGTTGACATTCCATGAAATCAGTTTCATTGTAAGCCTCCTTTTGTAAAAACCGCTGCCCTGTATGAGGGCTTGAGCGCGGCTGGTTCGTTTTTTATAGTGCAGAGATCATTCCTGCGGGAATCGGGCGGCAAACAGCCTGCGCAGCAGCAGGACGCTCAGCAGCAGGGTCAGTCCCTCGCAGACCGGAACGGTTGCCCAGATGCCGTTGACACCAAACACCCCTCCCAGCAAAAACAGCGCCGGCACCAAAAATATCAGCCCCCTTGCCAGCGAGATGAGAGTCGCTTCCCGGAAGGATTCCAGCGACTGGTGGAAGGTGGAAGTGATGATGTTGATTCCCATTGGCAGATAGGCGATGAAGTAGATGCGGATTGCATAAACCGCCATGCCGACCACCTGCGGCGTCGGTTCGGTGAAGATGCCGACAATCACCCTGGGAAACAGCTCCCCTACCAGCACAAATAATCCCGATGCCACCAGCACCGTCTTCACCCCCAGGTGAAAAAATTGTCGCACCCTTTGATAATAGCCGGCTCCCAGATTGACACTGCAAAGCGGCTGGAGGGTGGCGCTGGCTCCGTTGTACACCGCCAAAAACAGGTATGCAATGTTGGAGATAATGCTGTAACAGGTCACAGCTGTTACCCCGCCCTTGCTCATCAGCTGGATATTAAACAGCAGGATAATCAACCCTGCGGAACACTCCGCAATCAGGCTGGAAACACCGTTCTGGCAGATGCGCTTTAAGCGGGAAAACAACTTCCAATCCGAAAAGCACAGACGCAGCCGACAGTTTTTACTTTTAAAATGGGTCAACATAATCAGGATGCTGACAAAGCCCGAAAAAGCAGTCGCTCCGGCAGCACCTGCCATTCCCCAATCCAGCAGAAAGATGCAGACATAGTCGAGCAGGATATTTAAAAGGCAGCTGACAATACCTGCTGCCATCACCCGCTGCGGATCTCCGTCATTGCGGACAAAGACACCCAGAAAATTGTTGACCACAAACACAACAGCGCCACCGTTTAAGATGCGCAGATAATCGCCCACCAGTTCCACAATCGACGGGTCTGCTCCGCCCAGCACGGCAATCGGGCGCCAGAATATGCCGCCCAAAATACCGACGATAGTGGACACAACCACCACGGTACACACCGCTACCGTAAAATATCGGTTGGCTTCCTTCTCCTCTCCCCTACCGCGGCAGATGGAAAGAGCAGTTGCTCCCCCCATGCCCATCATCTGTGCAAAACCAATCTCCAGCGAATAGCAGGGCAAGGTGATATTCAGAGCAGCCAGACCCTGACTGCCGATTCCCCAGCCGATAAAGATGGTGTCAAACAAAACATACACCGCCAGCATCAGCGAGGAAACCAGATTACTGCAAAAATATCGGAAGAAAAGGCTGCGCACCGGCTGTTGCAGCAGCTGTGCAGATTCACAGGGTTGGCTCATCCTTTTCTCCTCCCGTCCGCGCTGCACTCTTGTCGCAAAAATATATCCTTTCGCATACTTTTTATTTCTCCTCTCTCAACAAATCCATCCTGATTATACTACAAAATCTCTATGGTGTCACATTCTGCCGCACAGAGAATTTGCATCCTGTTCAAAAAAGAACCGTTGACATCCCGAAAAGATTCGTTATCATAAAAGAAGAGGTCCGACCAGCAACCGGACCGACACAGGAGGAAAGACAAATGAAAAAAGATTTGCCAGCCAAAGGCTCCGAGCGGGTCCGGCTGATTTTATCAATATTGGTGCTGGTGGCGTTTGTGCCGCTGTCCCTCTATGCCATCCCAAAGGTGATGGCTCTTGGAGATGCGCAGACCCGCGCCGCGCTTCAGCAGCAGATGCAGTCGCAGGGAATCGGCGGCTGGTTTGTATTTTTAGGGATACAGGTCCTGCAGGTGGTGGTCGCGATGATTCCGGGCGAGCCGGTGGAAATCTTTGCCGGATTGATGTATGGTCCCCTGTGGGGAACCCTCAGCTGTATGCTGGGCATCTTTCTGGGGTCGATGATTGTCTATCTGCTGGTTCGGCGGCTGGGTATGCCAATCGTTTCCATCTTTATGGACCCGCAAAAGTTTCAGAACCTGCGGTTTTTACAGGACAAAAAGCGATTTGAGCGCATCTCCTTTCTGCTGTTTTTTATCCCCGGCACCCCAAAGGATTTGCTGACCTGGGCAGCAGGCTTCATCAACATCCGTCCGCTGCGCTTTTTTGCCATCTCCACCGTTGCACGCCTGCCCTCCATCCTCAGCTCCACGCTGGCAGGCGCTTCGCTGATTTCCGGTGATTTTACCACCACCGTTTTTATTTTTATCCTGACCGGAGCGGTCAGTCTGGTGGGAATGTGGCTGCATAACAAGCTCGAACAACATTCTGCCGACTCCAAGGGAAACGAGCAAACCGAATAAAAGAAGCATAGAAAAAAGGCTGTTTTTTTATTTAAAAAAAACAGCCTTTTTTCTAAAGTTAAGGTTTATATGAGAGTTTGAAGATGGCAAAGGGAAGGGCATTGTACCCATCAGGGTCAATGCCCACGTTTTGACCGGTTGGGATCAAGACGATTAAGGAAAATGTAAGAATAATGATTGCTCTGATTTTGATTATAGTATATACTTCCATAAAAGTCCAATCGTTGTTTTTAATCCCTTTCTGGAACGGGATTGATTTTTCCTATTCTGCCATACATTCCTGTGCCAGATAATTTCCGATGGCATCCCCTGCCAGCTGCGCGGTGGTCAGCACCTGTTCCAATGTATTGCCGTGCGAACCCAGCTCCAGCAGCAGCGAGCCGGTGGTCAAATCTTGGTTGTACTTTCGGTAACAGAAAAAAATCGGTCTGGTCAAGCCCTTCCAACGGCTTTCGATGGCATCCTGAATCCCTGCGGCAAAGCGCAGATTTTTCCCCCAGTTCGGCATCTCCATCGTCCCGTCGTCGCAGCCGGCAATAATCATCATCTGCGCCGCTTTTTTCCCGTTGATCTGTGTAATCGGCTTGACCAGCGTGCTGTCCCGCTGCACCGCATCCCGATGGACATCCAGCACCACCTTGATGCTGGGATATTTTGCAAGGTACTCCTTGACCGTTTCTGCGCTGCGCTCGTAGGAGCCGTTGTAGGAAGGATAGTCGTGCTGGGTGTCGTCATGCAGCACTTCGATGCCGTGCGCCCGAATCGCCTGCGCCATCACCTCTCCTGCCGCTACGATGTTTTCGCTGTTGTCGGTCGAACGCCAGGTGTGGCGGGTATCGTACACTTCGCTGTCATACGGCTCAAAGCTTTCGGTGGCGTGGGTGTGCATAATCAGCACCTGCGGTCCCTGCCGGTCCAGCAAAAACGGCTGCGGCTGCGCAAGGTACTCCTGCACCTGCTGCTCGGAAAGGGCAGTCGCATTTTTGATTTTTCCGCTGCCAAAGCAGAGACTGCTTCCGGCTGCCGCCAGGTCCTCCTCGACCACCGTTCCGCGGTATTCCTCCGGTATCTCGACCGGCTTTGGCGACGGTTGCGTTTTCGCCGGCGGCGGCTGTTCCTCCTGCGCCTGCGGCAGGATGAGCGGCGGCTGTGTTTCCTGTTGCTCCTGTTCGGGCTGCTGCGGAGCAGACGGCTGCGCAAACCGCTCCCGCAGCTGCTCGAAGGCGCGGTCGGGCACCGTATACATCGCAGAAAGAATCGCCGTATCGGCTGCCAATCCGTCCCACGACTGCCGCACATGGTCGTACAAAACCGCCGTCGACAGCACCCCCGGCACCGCTGCCGCAAACAAAATTCCCCATATCAAACTTTTTTTCAAGGCGGGGTTGTGCCTCATCGCCCGCCTTTTTTTGCTGTGTCGTCCCATCTTTTGACCTCCTGCGCAAAGCCTTGATCTGCTGTTTAGATAGGTATGCACAAAGGCTCCCAAATAGAAGGGAAGGCTGCTGCTCAGGCGCACAAGAAGCTGATTTCCTCCAGCGACAGCTCGGGGTACAGCGCTTTATTGATTGCAAGGGAGATAAATTTTGCAGAATGTCCAATCAGCCGGTCGATTTCCCGCGGGGTGACCATCGCCGCTTGATGTGCTCCCTCACACGAACCGCCTGTCAACTGGGCGGCAAGGGTCGCTGCATCAATGACGGTCGGTACCCCGATGGAAAGCACCGGGATTCCCAGCGTGCGCCGACTCAGCTCCTTGCGGCTGTTCTGGACGCCGGAACCGGGTGCGATTCCGGTGTCGGAAATCTGGATGGTGCGCCCTAAGTTCCCATAATCCTGTGCTGCCAGCGCATCAATCACGATGACTGCAATGGGCTGGATAAAATTGACCAGCGCTGCCGTCAGTTCTCCGCTTTCCACACCGGTCTGTCCTAAAACACCGGGGATGAGCGCCGCTGTTTTGCGCAGGGAACCCATCCCAAGGCTGCGGGCAAGCTCTTCGGTCAGATGGCGGGTGACCAGGATATGCTGCGCCACCTGCGGTCCCAGCGCATCCGGCGTGATGCTGCTGTTTCCCAGCCCGACCACCAGCACCACTCCCTCCTGCGGCAGCAGAGAGCGGATGCAGTCGGCTGCCGCGTCGATCTCCTGCTGCGGGTCCAGCAAGCTGTTCCACAAGGGCGGGGTCTGGATGGTGATGTATCTGCCGCAGGGCTTTTGCAGCTGCTGAGAAGCTTTGGGAGAGCTGATCTGCACGCAGGTGATTTCCACCGCTCCGTGCGTCCGGGTGTGGACCTTGAGCCCTTCCGGCAATTTTTCCGCTTCCAACAGCGGCTGTGCCAGCTCGATGGCAAGGTCGGTGCGCGCGATATTCTGGTTTTCTTTCATCATCAAAACTCCTTTTGGGTCGGTTTTATTTTGTCTTTTTCAAAATTTAACCTTGCCCGCACCGCTGCCGCTTATACATCTTTGTAAAAAAACGCCTATTTCTGCGAGATAGTAGCTGAATATTTCTCCCCTTTTCCCTTTACAAATAGGCATAATTTACAAATCATATTGCAGATGGTTGATTTTTAGTGAAATCGGTGATAAAATAGAGTGTACTGTCAAGATGGAATAGGAGGTGTTTAGAATGGCTAACATTAAATCTGCTAAGAAGAGAATCCTCGTTCAGGCAAAACGTGAGGCTCAGAACAAAGCTTTCAGAACCAACCTGAAGACCGTCATCAAACGCGCTAATGCTGCTATCGCTGACAACGCAGAGGATAAAGACGTTCTGGTTAAAGCTGCTGTTAAGAAGATCGACCAGGCTTGTGCAAAGGGAATCATCCACAAAAACTGCGCAGCTAGAAAGAAATCCACTCTGGTTTCTCTGGCAAAATAGTTTTCCTGTTTTCGAGATTCACTTGGAAGCAAAATAAAATTATCCGGATAATTTTATTCCAAAATCCACAGACCTTTTCGGTCTGTGGATTTTGTTTTATTGCAAAAAGGAGGGCAAAGACGATGGCACATACTGAAACAACGCTGAACAGCCAGACCATCTTCAGCGGACGCATCATCGAGGTCAAAAAGGACGACATCCAGCTGGAAAACGGAAAGAAGAGCATCCGCGAGGTGGTGGTCCACCACGGCGGCGTTTGCGTTGCTGCAATCGACCGGGAGGACCGCCTGCTGCTGGTCAGACAGTTCCGCTACCCCTATGGCAAGGAGCTGCTGGAGCTGCCCGCCGGAAAGATCGAGCTGGGCGAGGACCCGCGCGAATGTGGCATTCGGGAATTGCAGGAGGAATGCGGCTGTACTGCCGACCGCTTTGAAAAATTGGCGCAGCTGTACCCCACCCCTGCCTACTGCACCGAGGTCATTCACATCTACCGCGCAAGCGGTCTGCATGAGAGTGCGCAGAAGCTGGACGACGGGGAATTTCTGGATGTGCTGCGCATTCCCTTTGCTCAGGCAGTCCAGATGGTGATGGACGGGGAAATCTCCGATGCCAAAACACAAATCGGTATCCTCAAGCTCCACCTGTTGCGTCAGGCAGAAGGCAAGCAATAAACAGTCAATCTTAAAAAGCTCCACACCGGTCTGTAACGCCCGGTGCGGAGCTTTTTTATCTTCCATGCTCTTTCTACTTTTCTGCGGAACGAAACAGCAGACCGGCTGTCAGGGCGGCTACAATCGCTGCTGTGATTCCTCCGGCGCTGGCACTCAAGCCTCCGGTCAGTGCGCCGAACCATCCCTTCTGTGTCACCGCTTCCCGAACCCCTTTGGCAAGGGTGGCGCCAAATCCGGTCAGCGGGACGGTTGCACCCGCTCCGGCAAATTCGACCAGCGGCTGGTACAGTCCCAATCCGCCCAAAATCACGCCGAGCACCACAAAGGAAACCAGGATGCGCGCCGGTGTCAGCTTGGTGTAATCAATCAACAGCTGACCAATCGCACAGATACTGCCGCCCACCAAAAAGGCTTTTATCAACATCGAAACTTCCATCAGCGCACCTCCTCCTCTTTCCCTGCAAAGGCAGACAAATGCAGCAGGTGGGCAATGCCCGGGATGCTTTCTCCCTGCTGCACGCTGGTCGGACTCATCAAAGCGCCGGTAGCCATGAAGAGGACGTTTTTGAGCCGCTGGCAGGCAATCTGCGGAAGGATGAAGGAGCACAGCACCGAAGCCGCACAGCCGCAGCCAGAGCCGCCTGCGTGTACATCCTGCCGCAGCCGGTCATAAATCATCAGCCCGCAGTCGTTGTGCCGTCCTGCAATCGGGCAGCCCTGCGCCTGCATCAGTCTTTCAAACAACCGGCTTCCCACAAACCCCAAATCTCCTGTGAGAATCAAATCAAAATCCTCCGGCTTGGCTCCGGTGTCATTGAAAAACTGACAGAGGGTCTTTGCTGCTGCCGGAGCCATCGCCGCGCCCATGTTGTTGATGTCGGTGATGCCCAAATCCTCCACCGTTCCTACAGTGACGGCACGCAGGTAGGGCGGACGGTCCTTGCCTGCTACAACGCAGGCTCCCGAGCCGGTCACCGTCCACTGGGCGGTCGGCGTTCGCTGCCCGCCGTATTCCAGCGGAAAGCGGAACTGCCGCTCAGCCGAGCAGAAGTGGGAGGAGGTCACTGCAAGGCAGCGGGAGGCGAGCTTTGCATCCACAAACATCCCTGCCAGACACAGACTTTCTGCCATAGTGGAGCAGGCGCCGTACAGCCCGAAGAAGGGCAGCTGCAGCTCACGGGAGGCATACGCCGAGCTGATACACTGGTTGAGCAGGTCGCCCGCAAACAGAAAGTCAATCTGTTCCTTTTGGATGCCGCCTTTTTGCAAAGCAAGCTCGATTGCCTTTTTCTGCATCAGCGTTTCTGCCTTTTCCCAGGTTTTTTCGCCGAAGGAGGAATCCTCCGACAGATAATCGAAGTAATCTGCCAGCGGACCTTCCTTTTCCTTTTTTGCACCTACTGCCGCAAAACCCACAACACTGGGCGTATGGTTCAGCTGGATGGTCCTGCTGCCGATACGAACTGCCATTTTTCTCCCCCCTATCCAATCATCATCAGGATCAGCCCATAGACCACCGAGGCGCTGATGCCATAGACAATTACCGGACCTGCGATGGAAAACATCTTGGCTCCCAAGCCCAAAATGTAGCCTTCTGTTTTAAATTCCATCGCTGCGCTGACCATCGAATTGGCAAAGCCGGTGATGGGTACCAGGGTGCCGGCTCCGGCGTGTTTTGCAATCCGGTCGTAGACATTCAGCGCAGTCAGCAGTGCCGAAAGCACAATCAAACAAAGGGAGGCAAAAACCGGCGCATTTTCTCCCGCACCGCGGTTCTGGAAAAAGAAAATCAGCAGCTGCCCGAGCAGGCAGACGACTCCTCCCGATACAAACGCCTTGAGGATATTGAGCGGTCCGTTGGAGCGCGGACTTTCCTGCTGGCTCCATTGGGCATATTCCTGTTTTGTCATCCTGTTTTCTCCTTTCGATTTCTATTTTGTGTTTACAAAAAATGATTGTTTCTTTTGTTGGATTCATGTATAGTTATAGTATGTGCCAATTTTGCACACCTTTAAACGAAAGGAAAAAATTGGAGTATGATCCCTGCTTCCAAAGGGATTCCACCGGTATTCCGCAAGCACCAAATGAACAGGAGGAAAGATCATGGTAGATTTTCTTCGGCGCAGCTGGGCAGTTGTTGACCTGGACTGCATCGACCACAATATTCGTTCCATCAAGGAAAAACTCAAACCCGGCTGCATGATCATGGGAGTCGTCAAAGCCGATGCCTACGGTCACGGGGACAAATATATTGCCGACGAACTGGTGCGGCTCGGCGTAAACTGGTTTGCTGTTTCTAATTTAACCGAAGCGATGTCGCTGCGCAACCAGGGGATCTACCATCCTATCCTGATTTTGGGCACCACCCCTCCCAACAAAGCCAAAACCCTGTGTGAATACAACATCACGCAGGCTGTTTTTTCCCTGGAGTATGCCAAAAAGCTACAACAGCAGGCACAGCGCGCAGGCGTCACCGTCGCCTGCCACATCAAGGTGGACACCGGCATGGGACGCATCGGATTTGAGGCAGAGCAGGATTTAAACAATGCAGTGGAAGAGATTGCACAGGTCTGCCAATTCCCCAATCTGCGCTGTGACGGTATCTTCACCCATTTTTCCAGCGCAGACGAGTACAACGAGGCTTCCATCCAATACACACGCAAGCAATACGACTGCTTTATGCAGGTATGCGACCGCCTTCAGCGCCTGGGAGTGCATTTTACCTTGCGGCACTGCTGCAACAGCGGTGGCATCGTCAACTATCCCGAATACCACTTGGACATGGTGCGCGCCGGTGTCCTGATTTACGGACTGGTGCCGGACAAAGCCTGCGAAGGAAAAATCGACCTGAAACCTGCCATGCAGCTGCACTCGGTCATCTCGATGATCAAGGAGGTCAAGGCGGGAACCAAGCTCAGCTACGGGAGAACCTTTACCACCCAGCAGGATATGCGCATTGCCACCGTTCCCATTGGATACGCGGACGGATACCACCGCAGTCTGTCCAATCGCGGTCGTATGCTGGTAAACGGACAATTTGCAAACATCGTAGGCAGAATCTGCATGGATCAGCTGATGCTGGATGTCACCGGAATCCCCAATCTGAGCGACGGAATGCAAATTACCATCGTGGGGGAAGAAAACGGCAAACGAATCACAATGGATGAGATTGCCTCCATGACCGATACCGTTCATTATGAAATCATGTGTGTCATCGGAAAGAGGGTTCCACGGGTTTACCGCCGCAACGGAAAGGACATCGGCGCTGTTGATTATGTCCGTCACATGGTAGAGTAACTTTACAATATAAAAAAGGGGCATACCATTTGGGGAATACCGATAAGGAAGTATTAGAAAGGCACTAACTTAACGGCTGACAAACAGGGATTGCAAATTACAAGCGCTATATTATTTCACAAAAAAACAGCCGCACCAATTGATTTCATCAATGGTGCGGCTGTTTTTTCATTCAGCTAAGGCCAATTCGGTTTGCCGGGGCTCTTCCAATATTTCTGACAGATAGTCTTTGGGACTTAGCTCTTCATATCTTACAGACAGCTTGTTTTTTAAATTGAACAATCGTTTTCCAGCAGTTTAAACTAGCTGCCTATAGGTATATGCGTATACCTCGCCATAATCTCCTTGAGTCTTTTTCGTACTAATAGAGGGGGAAACCTTATCGCCAACCACAAAAGCCTTCATCTTTGGTTTGCAATTTAGTTTATTGCCGTAATAAATGTCATCTATATACTCATCAGCCTGATTCATTTCATCGCGGTCAATGGTAAATCCTCCCTTTTTCACCTCAATAATGAGAATTTTATCAATTACAAAGATTTCATTTTCATCTGCATCTTCTGTACAAACGCAGCTCAACGAAAAGTTACTACCAATGGCTAAATCAGGACGTTTCAGCCAATTGATATCCACATCTTCTTTGCGTTGGCTCTTTAATAGATTACTTAAAACCGTAGTAAGCGTCCTATTAAAAGTGTAATTGGGATTATCAAACTCTACTCCGAACAACCACTTTTTCATGCTGGCACAAGGTACTGAACTGGATTGCCCGTTTCCGCTGACGATTTAGTTCCCGGAAATAGTTCATAGCCTCATGGCGGAGAACAGTTTTACAGAACGCGTCAAACCGGCAGCGTTCTCCATAATCGTTAGGGATATATTTCATCTTCTCACCCTTGATCCGCGGGAGAGTGAGAAAATGTGGTCGATTGCGCCGCCCCTGTGTCAATGTTGTTGCGGCAGCTCCGGTCCGCACCGAAAGACCACAGGAAACGACAAAATTCGCCCGGCAGGTTGTAGACCCACTGTGCGAAAATGAAAGTAATATGAAGTTTTCTTATATGGTATAGTTCATACTCGTAGCCAGAACTGTTCCCTGCTGGGCACAGTCTTTTTTTAAGAAGCTATTTTGGTAAAAATCAAGTCGTACCAGCATGGCGGCTCCCTCCATGGACCGCCGATTCTGCGCCGGGCAAAAAAGCAGCGGTCTTGATTGTTCAAAGCCGCCGCTTCATAAGCGCGTGAAAATGTGTCTGCTGTACGACGGCTTTTTTTCTTTTGCCGTCGTGCGGCAGAATGTTACTCAATATTCAATTCAATGTTTCCAGTAAAGTCCTCACACTCAATGCCGATATAATTTCCACCATCAGGAAGTGTAATTGTGTCACTATAAGTTCCGGTTGCTTCAAGTAAAGTGACTGCTTCATCCGATCCAGAAATCCAAAATACTTTTGCAGTACCTTCCGTAACCTCCAAAGTGCAGTCAATAGACAGCTCCTTACCGGCGTCTCTCTTTATGGAAGTTCCTCCGAACAAATACTCTGTATCAGAAAAATCCTCATAGTCGGCTGTATAGCTTCCGGTATAATGGTCAATTCCTTTTTCTTTTGTTCCTTCCAAAGATAACTTTCCTGTAAGCTCTATGGCTCCAGCCGACTGAACGATATTGTTATACTGATCGAGAACTTCATCTTTTGTACAACCGGAAAGTACAGAAGCCCCCAACAGTATCAATCATAATGATAGAACTATTTTCTTCACAGCTATCACCTTCCTTTCCTGCGTACAGCACGCTTTCCTTTTCCCTTGGAATTTGCCT
>CABUDL010000010.1 GCA_902490335.1 uncultured Clostridium sp.
ACAGTCGCCTTCCTTTTATAATAAAATTTCGACTAAAGAATATCAATCCAGATTCCTTCATCTTGGATTTTGCTGTCGGGTAGCGAGCGATAAAAGCGCTGGGCGTCCTCGTTGGAGGCAATCAGCCCGACCAAAGTGGTGATGCCCTGCTGCTTGAGCTGTTCCCGCAGAGCCTTCATCAGCTTTTGAGCAATACCCTGATGCCGGTGGCTTTTTAAAACGCAGATCCAATCCAGATAAGCGTTGCGGGAGCCATCAAAGTGGGTGGCAATCATGCCGGAGTCGATTCTGCCGACCACCTTGCCTTCGACATAGGCAAGCAACGAGAGCGAATGAGAAAATTCGGGGGAACAAAAGCTTTTCTCAATATTTTCCCGGTAGGCTTGGTCGATTTTCCATCCCCAGAAATCCTCTTGCTTGCGCAGATTTTCTTCAAAATCGATGACATCGGGGATTCTTTCTTTGGTGTATGGAAGAATTTCGATTTGCATGGGCGACAGCTCCTTTCTTTTTGCAAAAACTTAAACCCCTTGCAGGGAAAAATCGGGGGTATATTCCTCTTTGGCGGAGGAAAGCTCCTGAACAAAGCCGTTCTCGATGCCCATGCACTCCATCCAGTCGAGCACCCGCTCGTACTCCTGCGGCAGCAGGCGGCGGTTGATTTCGGGATAATCGGCGCTTTTGTAAAAAGGAGTATACTGGCTCATCACGCTGACCAGGATGTCGTCCAGCGGCAGATGTTCGGCAATCCAACTTAAAATGTCCATGCTGTCCTCCACGCCGTCGGGCATGACCATGTGGCGGACGATGGTCCCCTTTTGGATGATGCCGCGGGAGTCCAACTGCACCGGACCGGTCTGGGCAAACATCTCCTGCACCGCAGCGCTGGCGATTGCAAAGTAGTCGGGAGCCGAGCAGTACCGTGCCGAACGCTCCGGCGAATAAAACTTGAGGTCCGGCAGATAGACGTCGACATAGCCCGCCAGCATCCGAAGGGTCTGCACCGTTTCATATCCGCTGCTGTTGTAGACGACCGGGATGTGCAGCTGATGGCGCACCCGGTCCAAAGCGTCGATGACCTGTGGAACAAAATGTCCGGCAGTGACCAGGTTGATGTTGTTGGCGCCCTGCTGCTGCAGCTCCAGAAAAATCTGTGCCAGCCGCTCGATGCTGACCTCCTTGCCAAAGTGTCCTGCGCTGATGGTGTGGTTCTGGCAGAAGACGCAGCCCAGCGGGCAGCCGGAAAAAAAGACCGTCCCGGAGCCTTGCTCGCCGCTGACACAGGGTTCCTCCCAAAAGTGCAGAGCGGCGCGGGCAAGCTTGACCGTATCGCCCACACCGCAGCGACCGGTGAAAAGGCTGCGGTCAACGCCGCAGCGTCGTGGACAGAGGGTACACGGGTTTGACAAGTAAAGGACCTCCTTGCAGGGTCAATCAGTTGTTCTGAAAGAGGATGTCGTGGTTGATGGTGGTGTAGAACATCGCTTTGATGCGCTGCGGGTCGTGGGTCTGTGCCATAATCCACATCAGCTTGGTGACAGTGGCTTCCAGTGTCATGTCGTAGGATTCGATCAATCCATAGCGCTCTTTGGCAACGTGTCCAACCTCATAGACCTCCATGTCGCTGCCTTCATACATGACCTGCGTGGTCATCACGACAATCTTTCCGTCGGCAATCAGCTTGTCCACCTCTTTGAGGAAGTCGCGGTCCGGTGCGCTGGGCAGACCGCCGACGCCGTAGCTTTCGATGATAACAGCATCATAATGCTCGCCAATCCATGGCAGCAGGTCCGGCTCCATGCCGGGAATCAGCTTGACTAGGCAGACCTTGGGATTGATGTCGCTGTAAAAGGCGGGATAGGAGCAGGGGCAGCTGTCCTTGACATAGTGGACGATTTTATTGTTGCGGATGGTGGCAAGCACCGGGAAATTGATGCTGTCAAAGGCGTTGAAGCTCTTGGAGTGGACCTTTTTGGCGCGGGTGCCGGCGATGATTTTGCCGTTGAAGACGATGGTGACCCCGTGTGCATCGGGACAGGCGGCAAAGCGCAGCGAGTCGAGCAGGTTGGTCTTGGCATCGGTGATTTCCATGGAGATTGGCTTCTGCGCACCGGTGATGATGATAGGCTTTGGCGAGTTTTGAATCAGGTAGGACAGCGCCGAGGAGGTGTACGCCATCGTGTCAGTGCCGTGGCAGATGACAAAGCCGTCGTATTTGTCATAGTTTTCGCGGACGGTGCGCGCCATCAGCAGCCAGTGCTCCGGCTGAAGGTTGGTGCTGTCGATGTTGAGAATCTGTACTGCGTCGATGGTGCAGAATTCCCGCGCAGCAGGAACATAGCTGAGCAGTTCCTCCGAGGAGATTTGCGGGGTCAGTCCGTTTTCGGAATTTCCAGAGGCGATGGTTCCGCCGGTGGCAATCAGCAGGATATGTTTCATAACAGAATTTTCCTTCCTTTTCAGATGCGTTTTGTCGGACGCCCGCGGCAGGGCGGTCCTGTTTCTTTCATTATATGCAATTTGCCCTGCATAGACAAGACCCTTTCTCATAAAAAGGAACGGGGATGCCCTGCATTTTGGCTTTTGTTTTTCTGCCGCTTGCCTTTCCGCTTTCTTTTTAATCAGAAGGAAGGTAGCGGCATGGAAAATCTTCCTTTCTAAAAGGGCAAAAGGCAGGTGCGAGATTCTCTCTTGCATAACAAGGGGAAAAAGGTTATAATAAAGAGGTATGAATCGGCTGCAAAACAGCTGGATTCTGTCCTGAATGATTCTTTTGGAACGATCAAATTTTAGGAGATGAAGTACATGAGTGAAGCAAGCGGCTGCTCCGGCAACTGTTCTTCCTGCTCAAGCAAGGGTTCCTGCTCCAAGCCACAAAGCCTGTTGGAGCCGGCAAACCGTCTGAGCGAGGTTAAAAAGGTCATCGGTATCGTCAGCGGCAAAGGCGGCGTTGGCAAGTCGATGGTTACCTCTTCGCTGGCAGTTATGATGCAGCGCAGAGGATTTTCTACTGCTATTCTGGACGCGGACATCACCGGTCCATCCATCCCGAAGATGTTCGGCATCACCGGACGCGCACAGGGAACCGAGCTGGGCATCGACCCTCGCCTGACCTCTAAGGGTACCGAGGTTATGTCTGTCAACCTGCTGCTGGAAAACACCGACGACCCGGTCGTCTGGAGAGGACCTGTCATTGCAGGAACGGTCAAACAGTTCTGGAGCGATGTAGTCTGGGGAGAGGTAGACTATATGTTCATCGATATGCCGCCGGGCACAGGCGATGTTCCGCTGACTGTTTTCCAGTCGATTCCGGTGGACGGCATCGTCATCGTGACCTCCCCGCAGGATCTGGTTTCGATGATCGTCAAGAAGGCTTGCAAGATGGCAAAGCTGATGAATGTTCCGATTGTCGGTATCGTAGAGAATATGAGCTACCTGGTATGCCCGGACTGCGGCAAGAAGATTGACATCTTCGGTCACAGCAAGCTCGAACAGGTAGCACAGGAAACCGGTCTGGAAATCCTGGGTCGGATGCCAATCGACCCGACCCTTGCCGCACTGTGCGACGAAGGCAAGATCGAAGAGATGCCTGTGGAATATCTGGAAGGCGCAGTGGAGAAGCTGGAAGCACTGCCAAAGCGCAAATTTGAGGAATAATCGGGTCATCCTCGCCTATCAAAGGAGCGGACCGCTGCGGTCTGCTCCTTTTTGCATCTTTCGGATGATTTTGGGAAAACTAACGGAAGCTTTAAAATCAACAGGGAGGTGTGAAGGTGATACCGGTGATTCTGCTGGGAGAAGAAGAGGACCGACATCTGCCGAATGCGCTGTACCGTCTGCTGGGAGAGCGCTGTGCCCGACAGGAACGAAAAGGGATTTTCTGGAAGGAGGGTGCTGCGGTGCTGCTGCTGGACCTGCCGGCATCCTCGTGGGTGGACGCCGGCGGCGGGCTGGTGGTGCTCAAAGAGAGCTTTTTGCCAAAGCATCTGCCGGAGCATCTGCTGCACGCAAGGTGTATCCTGCCAGACCGGGGAGGAGAAGCCCTGCTGCCCTGTGGACTGCCCTGCATCCGCTGCGGGGACACAGGAGAGCTGCGGATGTCCAGCACACAGGAAGGTGCAGTTGTCTGCGTGCAAACTCCGCTGACTCGATTGGACGGCAGCTGCATCCCGCCGGGGGAGCATCTGTTTGCGCTGCCTCCCGATTTGAGCGTCTATGAGATGCTCTGCTGCGCGGCTGTTCTTTTGCTGCTGGGAATGGAGAAATAAAAATATTTAAAGGGATACAGAAAAGGCTTATCGTTTCCTTTCCGGGGACGGCGACAGAAAAACGGAGGAGAGAAGATGAAGAAGGGGATTTTATTTGCCGCAGTATGCTGGATGATGGCAGTCCTGCTGATTGGATGCGGCAGTCAGCAGGAGAAGGCAGCGGTTGCAGATTCTGAATCGTTGGCGCAGGAGCAGTATGAACGTCTGCTTGCAGGGGACCGCGCTTTGTTGGAAGCATTTGAAGCGGAAGGCTGGTGGGTGCCGGACTTTCAGCAGGAGATGGAGTACGAGTACACCTATATGGACCTGGATGGAGATGCAAAGGACGAGTTGCTGGTTCAGATGGCAGACAACCCGGGCGGCTACAACGGGGTCTTTCACTTTGCCGACGGCAAGCTTATTTGCTGGAACAGCGATGGAGCGGAGATGAGCGGCAGGGATTATCCGCTTCAGGATGGGACAATGGTCAGACAGTACGACTGGAACGGGACACAAAGTTATACCCTGTTTTGCTACCAAAGCGATGGGGGAATGGAGGAACTGGAAACCCTTTTTGTGCGTCGGGAAAATATCCCGGAGGACAGCACCCAGCCCTGTCCTTATTATGAGGTCAACGGAAAAGCGGTCGGGCAGTCGGAATTTGAAAGACAGCTGCAAGAAAAAATCCGGGACCGTCTGCTCATAGGAGAAATGTGGATTGCCCTTTGATTTTGAAAGGAGAACTGGCATAACTTTCTAAACATAATCAAAAGCCTGCGCGCCATACTATTACTGCAAACGCAAAGAGCGGTCCTTAAACAGGGAGGTCCGCATCCAATCATTTAAAAAGATGAAGGAGTGCATTTTTTATGGCAAGCAACAAGAACAACTCGAACAATAATAGATTGGTCGTACCGGAGGCACAGGAAGCGATGAACAAATTTAAGATGGAAGCTGCCAACGAGGTCGGCGTCAACCTGAAAGAGGGTTACAACGGTCACCTGACCTCCCGCGAAGCAGGTTCTGTCGGCGGGCAGATGGTCAAGAAGATGATCGAGGCTTACGAAAACTCCATCAAATAAGGAAAACCCAAAACAGGCAGGTCAGATATTCTGACCTGCCTGTTTTTTAAAAAAAGAATCCAAAACCCTATTGACTTTACAGCCACTGTATCCTTTATAATGGCAGCATCACAGAGGGTAGCATACCATGAGGAGGAGATTTTGATGAAACTGACACAAATCAACGCAGAGCAATGGAAAGAGGTAAAGGAAATCTATATGGAGGCTTTTCCAAAGGCGGAGCGCAAACCGTTCTTTGTCCTGCGCCATTCGGTGAAAAGCGGAAAGGCGCAGATTCTGACGGCAACAGAGGACAGGACCTTGATGGGATTTGTCATGGTCATCCCCTATGGCGGGATGGTGATGGTGGACTATCTGGCGGTGTCCTCCAAAATCCGCAGCCGCGGCACCGGCAGCCAAATCATGCAGCAGGTGTGCGAGCAGTTTGCAGACAAGCGAATTGTTCTTTTGATTGAACGTTTGGATGAAAAGGCAGAAAATGCCCAGCAGCGCAGCGCAAGACGTCGCTTCTATCTGAAGAACGGATTTGCCTCCTCGGACATCTTCATCAAAGGTGCCAGCGGCGAGATGGAGGTGCTCAACCGGGGTGGCAAGGTAAGCGAACAGGAATATCTGTCGTTGCAAAAATACGCATTGGGAAAACTGCTGTTTTCTCTGTCCGGGATTGCTCTGGCAAAGTAAGAATTCCACGCTTTATAAAATATTATAACATTTTGCCGAAATGACAGAGAGGAGCCTATCAAAATATAGAGGGGAAGGGAAAGAATTTTGGTGAAAAAGCCTTAAAAAGGAGAACTTTTGGAGGAATGACCGAAATCTTCCCGAATCTTTTTTCAAAAAAGTAGTCGCAATTTTCCTCTTTTGTATGAAATCCACAAAAAATCGGCTGCTCCAACCATTCCCACAGCTTTTGACAGTTATCCTGCACTTTTCCAAAAGAAGAAGGAAATCCTGCATAAAATGAAGCGAAGGTCTTGAATCGTTTCATTTTATGAAAAAAACAAAGAAGAGTTTTCCAAAACCAGCCGAAACCAGAAGAAGAAAAATGGCTTAATAAAAAGGAATTTTTGCCAATTTACATGGAATCGGCAGAGAAACAAAAAACACCGGACTGCATGTAACACCGAACGACGGTGCAAAAAAAGACGGAGGGAAGTTATTGTGCAGATTGCTGTGATATTTTTGACGATTTGCTAAAATGCACAAAAATGTGGTTTTTTTAAATTTTGACAATTCATGAATTAAATATTAACATAGAGGGCAGAGATAACACCCGCGAGTGGTGTTATAAAATGTTACATTTTATGTTAACTAAAGAAGGGAATGGAAAAAACATGGATTTAACCATCCTCGCTCCGATTGGAGCAGTCCTGGCTCTGCTCTTTGCTGTTCTTCAGGCAAAGAAGGTCATGAAAGAGGACGAGGGCACTGACCTGATGAAGTCCCTGTCCCAGAAAATCCGTACCGGTGCAGACGCTTACTTGAAAAGACAGTACAAGAGCGTAGCTGTTGTATTCGTTGTTCTGGTAGCTATCTTCACCGTCCTGGCTATCTTTGGTCAGGTCAACAAATTCGTGCCGGTTGCATTCGTAACAGGCGGTGTATTCTCCGCTCTGTCCGGTTACTTCGGTATGAAAATTGCTACCGCAGCAAACGCAAGAACTGCAAACGCTGCTCACCACAGCCTGAACAAAGGTCTGAAGGTAGCATTCTCCGCAGGCTCCGTTATGGGCTTCACCGTAGTTGGTCTGGGTCTGCTGGACACCTCCATCTGGTTCTACATTCTGAAGATGGTTTACGGCGACAACGCACAGGCAATCGCTTCTGCACTGGTTACCTTCGGTATGGGTGCTTCCACCATGGCTCTGTTTGCTCGTGTAGGCGGCGGTATCTTCACCAAAGCCGCTGACGTAGGCGCTGACCTGGTTGGTAAAGTAGAAGCAGGCATCCCGGAAGATGACCCGAGAAACCCTGCTGTTATCGCTGACAACGTAGGCGACAACGTTGGTGACGTTGCTGGTATGGGCGCTGACCTGTACGAGTCCTACTCCGGCGCAAGACTGTCCTCCATGGCTCTGGGTGTATCCGCAGGTCTTGGCTTCAAGGGCATGATGATCCCAATGGCACTGTGCGCTCTGGGTATCTTCGCTTCCATCATCGGTTCTTTCTTTGTAAAGACCGAAGAAGGCGCAGACCAGAAGAAGCTGCTGGGCTCCCTGAGAAAAGGTACCTACATCAGCTCTGCACTGGTTGTAATCGCTGCATTTGTTCTGGTTAAATTTGCAGGTCTGGGAATGGGTCTGTTCTTTGCTATCATTTCCGGTCTGCTGGCAGGCGTACTCATCGGTTACTTCACCGAGTACTACACCTCCGACTCCTACAAACCAACCCAGAAACTGGCAGAAACCTCTCAGACAGGTTCTGCAACCCTGATCATCGGCGGTCTGGGTCTGGGCATGAGATCCACTGCAATCCCTGCTGTTATCGTTGGTATTGCTGTACTGGTCAGCTACTTTGTTTCCGGCGGTGCAGAAAGCTTCAACATGGGTCTGTACGGTATCTCCCTGGCAGCAGTAGGTATGCTGTCCACCCTAGGTATCACTCTGGCAACCGACGCTTACGGTCCTGTTGCAGATAACGCTGGCGGTATCGCTGAGATGGCAGGTCTGGGTGAAGAGGTTCGTAAGAGAACCGACGCTCTGGACTCCCTGGGCAACACCACCGCTGCAACCGGTAAAGGCTTTGCAATCGGTTCCGCTGCTCTGACCGCTCTGGCTCTGGTTGCTTCCTACATCGACCAGGTTAAACTGATCGCTCCTGACTACAATTTCGACCTGTCTGTTATGAACCCACCGGTTCTGATCGGTCTGCTCATCGGCGCTATGCTGCCATTCGTATTCGCAGCTCTCACCATGGAGTCTGTTGGACGTGCTGCACAGAGCATCGTTGTTGAAGTTCGTAGACAGTTCAAATCCATCCCAGGTCTGATGGAAGGCAAAGCTGAGCCGGATTACAGAAGCTGTGTAGACCTCTGCACCAAATCCGCTCTGCACGAGATGGTTCTGCCTGCAATCCTGGCAATCGTTGTTCCTGTTATCGTTGGTCTGCTCATGGGCGTAGTCGGTGTTACCGGTATGCTGGCAGGCGCAACCGTTTCCGGTTTCGTTCTGGCAATCATGATGTCCAACTCCGGCGGTGCTTGGGACAATGCGAAGAAATACATCGAGGCAGATCACCTGGGCGGCAAAGGTTCTGACAACCACAAAGCTGCTGTTGTTGGCGACACCGTTGGTGACCCATTCAAGGATACCTCCGGTCCTGCAATCAACATCCTCATCAAACTGCTGTCGATGGTTTCCATCGTATTCGCAACCGTTGTTGCAAACTTCTCTTTGATCAAATAGTTTTTGATACAGATAAAAACAGATGCACCTGTTGGTGCATCTGTTTTTTTGCGTTTAAAAAGGATTGTTAAAGGAGGCGCTGCCGCCCAGCTCCTCCTCGATGCGCAGTAGCTGGTTATATTTGGCGGTGCGTTCGCCGCGGCAGGGAGCACCCGCTTTGATCTGTCCGGCTCCGATGGCAACCGCGAGGTCGGCGATGCTGCTGTCCTCCGTTTCGCCGGAGCGATGGGACAGGATAACCCGATACCCGTTTTGCTGTGCCAGGCGGGCAGCCTCAATGGTCTGGCTGAGGGTGCCAATCTGGTTGGGCTTGATGAGCACCGCGTTGGCAGCCTTCATCCCAATCCCTTCGCGGATTCGCTGTGCATCGGTGACAAACAGGTCGTCCCCCACCAGCTGTATGCGGCTGCCCAGACGATGGGTCAGCTGCACAAAGCCCTGCCAGTCATTTTCTCCGAGCGGGTCCTCCAGAGAACGGATGGGATATTTGGCACACAAGCCTTCCCAATAGGAAATCAGCTGGGAGGTGTTGTAGTACAGCTGAGATTTTGGCAGCAGATATTCCTGCTCACAACCCTGCGTTTGGGTACACCATTCGGAGGCGGCTGCATCCAGAGCCAGCACAAAGTCTTTTCCGGCAGAAAGGTTTGCCCGCTCGCCGGCTTCGGTCAGCAGCAGGAAGGCTTCCTCTTCGCCGCTCAGGCTCGGAGCAAACCCGCCCTCGTCCCCGACACCGCAGCCAAGTCCTTTTTCGCACAGCAGCTCCCCTAGGCGGTGGTGGATTCGGCTGCACCACTCGATTGCCTGGGAAATATTCTGAGCGCCCACCGGGATGACCATAAATTCCTGGATGTCCAGGTTGTTGGAGGCATGGACACCTCCGTTTAACAGGTTCATCATCGGCATGGGCAGGGTGTTGGACATCGCGCCGCCCAGATAACGGTAGAGCGGCAGATGGTAGGAGGAAGCCGACGCTTTGGCGCAGGCAAGCGACAAGGGCAGCAGCACATTGGAGGCAAGACCCTGTTCACCGTCGGGGTCAATCAACGAAAGCAGCCGCTGGTCGATGGACTGCTGCTGGGAAACGGAGCATCCAATCAACGCAGGAGCTGCCAGGTGGTAGATTTGGTCGACTGCCTTTTGTACACCCTTGCCCAGATAGCGGGAAGGGTCATGGTCGCGCAGCTCTGCCCGCTCGTGTTTACCGGTGGAGGCACCGGAGGGAGCGCAGGCTCGTCCGAGGCTACCGTCGTTGAGGATGACGACCGCCTCCACGGTGGGATTTCCGCGGGAATCCAGAATTTCCCGGGCTTTGATGGATTGAATCTGGCGTTTGGTTTTGAACATGGGACCATCCTTTCGTTGTGCGATTGAAAATATTTGCAGAAGAAAATCAAGAGCTTTTGGAATTATTTTGCCCATGGGCTTGCTTTTTATGACATCCGTATTTTATAATGAGAAAAATGACCGATGTATAATGATGGGCAAGGAAAGAAACAATAATCCAAAGCTACGCACAAGGACCGATTCGGTTTGAAAGAAAGGTTTGGTGAGTCGATGAACAGGATTTTTACAAAGAGGGTCCTTCCTCTTGTTTTAGCAGCAGGGCTTGTACTGGGACTGGGCGGATGTTCCCAGCGGTTGCCCGAACAGGGAGATATTCCCGACAGCATTGATGGGCTTTCTGAGGGGATGCCGTCCTCCGAAGAACAGGAGGCGGTCCAGCCCGAGGCGAAGCAGGAGCAATCCGTGCAGGAGAACCAATCTTCGCAGCAAAGCGAGGAAGAAAAGACCCCGCCGCAGGACCAGCTGGCAGGAGAAAAGCCGGAGGACAAGCCACAGGAAGGAAAGCCAGAAGAAAAACCGGAAGATTTGCCGGAAAAGGAAGAGGAGAGCCAGCAGACGATTACGCCGGTCAACAGCGGGCTGGACACCACCAAGCTGGGATGGGGACCGGGTGGTCCGACCGACGAAAAGAATCGCCCGAGCGGTGCGACCGCTTATCAGGAAAAGTATGGAAAGTACGATGCCGATTTTATCGCCGAGGACCAGATGAAGATTTATCTGACCTTCGATGAAGGGTATGAAAACGGTTATACCGACGATATTCTGGATGTGCTTAAAGAAAAGCAGACACCCGCGGTGTTTTTTGTCACCCAGCCTTATGTAAAGGCGGAGCCGGAGCTGGTACAGCGGATGATCGACGAAGGACATATCGTCGGCAACCACAGCGTCAATCATCTTTCGATGCCGACCATCTCGATGGAGGACTGTCGCGCGGAGGTCATGGGTTTGCACGAGTATGTCAAAGAGAACTTTGGCTATGAGATGAATTTGTTCCGTTTCCCGATGGGAGAGTTTTCCGAGGCGGACCTGTCGCTGTTGCAGCAGCTGGGCTACCGCAGTGTATTTTGGAGTTTTGCTTACCGCGACTGGCTGGTGGACGAGCAACCCGACCCGCAGCAGGCAATCGAAACCATCGAATCCAAATGCCACCCGGGTGCCATCTACCTGCTGCACGCAGTTTCACAGACCAATGCACAGGTGTTAGGACAGGTGATTGATGACCTGCGCGCACAGGGCTACACCTTCTGCGCCTATGGAGAATAAAGTAAAAAAGCAGCAGTCCTCCTAAAAGGACTGCTGCTTTTTCTGTATGGAAGATTTTATAGGGAAAGTTTATCTTCTTGGGTGATTTTAAGCTGTTCGAGCTGTTCCTGCTCGCGGGACATCTCCCGCAGAACGCTGATGGACAGCGGAACTGCCAGCAGAAAGCTGCAAAAGTCTGCAATCGGCTGGCTGAGCTGAACGCCTAAAATCCCTAAAAATCCGGGCAGGGTCAGGATAACGGGGACAAAGAACAGAAACTGTCGGGACATCGCCAGCAGAGAAGCCTTGACCGTTTTGCCGATGGTTTGCAGCATCATGTTGGCAATGGTAATCCACCCGACCAGCGGGAAGGTCAGCGCTTGCAGGCGCAGCGCCTGTGAGCCGTATTCGATGACCAGCGGGTCGGTTTTGAGAAAGACGCCGATGAGGTTGGGGGAGAAAATCCAGCCGCACACCGCAGCGACCAGCAGAACCGAGGTGCAGAATTTGACGCAGAACCAAAAACCCTCCTGTACCCGTTTGAACAGCTTGGCGCCGTAGTTAAAACCGCACACCGGCTGAAAACCCTGTCCAAAGCCGATGACCACCGAGGCGGCAAACTGAGAGATGCGGGTCACGATGGACATGGCAGCGATGGCAGCGTCGCCATAAGGACCTGCCATCAGGTTCAGGCAGACGGTGGCAAAGCTGCCCAGTCCCTGCCGGAAAAGGGAAGGCGCACCGCCTTTGACGATGTTCTGGTAATATTTGAGCGAAGGAGAAAAATCCTTCAGGTTTAGCCTCAGGTTGCCGCCGCGGAAGGTGCCGGCAATCAGCAGACAAAAGCTGACGAACTGGCTGATGATGGTTGCCAGCGCTGCACCCGCAACCCCCATGTCCAGTACAAAGATGAACAGCGGGTCGAGTCCGATGTTGAGGACGGCGCCTGTGGTGATGCCAATCATTGAGTAAAAGGCGCTGCCCTGAAAACGAAGCTGGTTGTTGAGCACCAGAGAAGCGGTCATGTAGGGTGCGCCAATCAGAATGATGCGCATATATGAGCGGGCGTAAGGCAGGATGGTTTCGGTGGAACCCATGATGCGCAGCAGCGGGTCGGTAAAAAGGAATCCGACGACCAAAATCCCCAAGCCGAGGACGAAGGCGCTGACGAAGCCGGTCGCAGACATCCTGGAAGCATCTTCAAAGTTGTGCGCACCCAGCTGACGGGAGATGTAGTTGCCCGAGCCGTGCCCGCAGAAGAAGCCGAAAGCCTGAATCATTGCCATCAGCGGAAAGACGATTCCGACAGCGGCGGTGGCGCTGGTGTTGATTTTGCCGACGAAAAAGGTGTCCGCCATGTTGTAAAAGGATGTGACCAGCATACTGATGATGGTCGGGACTGCCAGCTCACCAATCAATCGGGGAATGGGGGTCTTGGTCATCCGTTCAAATTTTTGTTGTCTTTGTTCTTCTGCACCCATGCGAGTTCCTCCTCTGTATAGAGTTGATTTTTCTGTGTTTTATTATACACGAAAATAATTGCCCATGCAACAGTTTGTCGGGCAACTTTTTGATTGTAAATTTTTTGCTGACCTCTGTCGGATTTTGAAAAAGTGTGGTACAATAGGGAAAAGGCTGCAACAAAAGGTGCAGAAAAAAGCACCTGTAAGATAGAAGCCGCAAGCAGCCTGGATAAAAGACCTTTGATTTACAGGAGGGAACACCATGAAAAATAAGTGGATTGCATTACTGCTTTGTTTGAGCCTGCTGTTGAGCATGACCGCCTGCCAAAGCAGAGAAAACCCTGCGCCGACACCGGACCAGCCGACAACATCCGACCAGCAGACACAGGACGAACAGCCGCAGCCGGATGAAAACGAAGAAAAACCGGAGCAGCCGGAGGAAGAAGAAAAGACTGCCACACTGTACATCGGGATGGATGGCGAATTTGAAAGCTACCCGGTCGATTATACCGGAAAGCTGACACCGGACTGGCTGATTGAGCAGATCAGTGAGCTGACCGGCTGGAACCTTGATTTGGCAGAGCCGACCACCGGCGGCAAAGGCGGGATGACCGTTTGCTTTGCAGACACCAGCTCCATTGTGGTTGGACCTCCACAGGAGCAAAAGGAAGAATTTTTTGCTTATGATTCGGTTGGACTGTTGCAGATGATTCTCGACTCTGTCCAGCACACCCTGCAATATAACTTTGTAGACCCGCAGCAGGGCGACCCTTCCACACTGGACATCTATTTTACCATGGAGGGCAAGGACATCACCCTGCCGGATGGCATCATCGTACCGTCCACCTCCCCTTATCAGGGAATTATGATTTCCGATAACAAGGAAGGATAAACCTTCTGTTCTTTACAAAAAATCAGCACAGCCCAGAAAATGGCTGTGCTGATTTTTTTGTATCCAGAAAGCCTTGGGCGTTTGTGCCTGCCGGAACGTTTGGGGAGAAAGAGCCTGTGCCGAAATTCTGCTCAATTTACAAAAATGAGTGAAAAAAAGGAAAAAGTATGGTAAAATAGAAGATACGAGGAAAACACCGTCTGCCGCAGCAGGTGGTGCAAAACAGGAAAGGAAGTGCTTTTATGCAAACAATACAGACGCTCAGACAGCTGACACAGGTCGACGGTGTCGCAGGCGGAGAGGACCGCGCACTGGCAGTTGCCCAGGAAATATGTGAAAATCTGGGTGAATGCAGCCGCACCATCCAGAAGAGTCTGATCTGTCAGGTGATGCCGCCGCAGGAGGGACGTCCGCACCTGCTGCTGGATGCACACATCGACGAGATTGGTCTGACCGTCACCCACATCGAGGACAACGGATTTTTGCGGGTCGGACAGGCAGGCGGCGTAGACCGCAGACTGCTGATGGCATCACAGGTGATGGTACATACGGCACAGGGCGACCTGCCCGGCGTGGTGGGCAGCGTGCCTCCCCACATCCAGAGCGGAGAGAAGAAGAACCCGACAGTGGATGAAATCTGGATTGACGTCGGTATGGACGGTCAGCAGGCAAAGGAAAAGATTGATTTGGGCAGCAAAATCAGTTTTGTCGGTCCTTTCACCGAGATGGCTGGCGGGCTGGTTTCCAGCAAAGCCTTCGATGACCGCTGCTGCTGCGTTGCCATCATCAAGGCAGCGGAACTGATTAAAAACTACTGGAAAGAAAACCACCTTGAGCCGATTGGTCTGACCGTTCTGCTCAGTGCGCAGGAAGAAACCGGCGGTCTGGGAGCCAGAACCGCAGCCTTTGCCCTGCATCCGACTCAGGCAATCGTAGTGGATGTCACCTTTGGCACCACACCGGAGATTGCAGACAAGCACGTTCCATCGGTTGGCAAAGGTCCTGCCATCGGAATGGGCGCCATCCTCAGCCGCAGAATGTCCAAGGAGCTGATTGCGGCAGCCGAGGAGGAGAAGATTCCGTACCAGCTGGAGGTTATGAGCGGAGGACACACCGGCACCAACGCAGATTCAATCGTTGTTGCACAGGACGGGGTGGAAAGCTGCTGCGTTTCGATTCCGCTGCGTTATATGCACACCCCAATCGAAACCATCTCGGTGGATGATGTGGACAAGACCGCACAGCTGATTGCAGCTTATGCAAAACGCATCGTGAAATAAGGAGGGAATCAGCATGGAATTGACAAAACAGCTTGAACTGCTCAAACAGCTTTGTGAAATAGACGGCGTGTCCGGCGGAGAAGAAAAGGTGGCGGATTGGCTGAAAACCCATCTGCCGGAAGACTGCAAGGTGCGCACCGACGCACTGGGCAACCTGATTTGTGAGAAAAAGGGAAAACAGACCCCGAAAAATAAACTGCTGTTCTCGGCGCACATGGATGAGGTCGGCTTCATCATCACCTATATCGAAGAGAGCGGTCTGCTGCGCTTTTCCTCGATGGGCGGCATTGACACCCGCGTGGTAGTCGGCAAACCGGTCCGTCTGGAAAGCGGTGCGCTGGGTGTTGTCGGAGCAAAACCGATTCATCTGCAAAGTGCTTCCGATCGGGAAACGGTGCTCAGCTACGACCAGCTGTACATCGACATCGGTGCGAAAAACCGAGAGGACGCGCTGCAATTTGCTCAGCCGGGCGATTTTGCAACCTTCCGTCCGAACTTTATTGAGATGGGAAGCTGCATCTGTGCAAAGGCACTGGACAACCGCATCGGCTGCCTGCTGCTGCTGGACCTGCTCTGTCAGCCGCTGGAATATGATTTGACCGTCGTCTTTTCTGCCAGAGAAGAGATTGGCGCTGCTGCCGGCGCCGCTGCTTTTGCCATTCAGCCGGACATCGCAGTAGCAGTCGATACTAACTGTGCAGCGGATGTTCCCGGCGTATCTGCGGGCAAGCAGGTTTGCGCTCTGGGCAAGGGTGCAGTCCTCAGCTTCCAGGACAAGGGTGCGTTCATGGACCGTGAACTGTTTGCTCTGGCTAAAAAGCTGTGCGAAGAAAAGGAAATCCCATACCAGATTAAAAACCAGATTGTCGGTTCCACCGATACCGCTGCCATGTCCAAGGCAGGCAGCGGATGCAGGGTACTCACCGTTGCAGCGCCGGTTCGTTATGTCCATTCGCCATCGTCGATGTTTGACCCACGCGATTTGGAATCCTGCGCACGTCTGCTCAAGGAGCTGGTGGACGCTCTCGCGCAGCTGTAAGATAAAGGAGGAGAAGGATGATCCGTCTGGCGACCCAAGAGGACCGAACCACCATCGAGCGCCTTTGTGCAAAGGAGCCGTGGGACGGGACGGAAGTGATGACCACCTACCTTTCGCGCTGTGCGGACACCGCGCAGGTCGATTGGCAGTACAGTGACCTGTGGGTAGGGCAGTCGCAGACGCAAAAGCAGAATGCGCAGTATCTGCTTTGCCGCATCGGGCAGACCTATCGGATGGTCGGCTCTCCCCGGTCGAAGGAGCGCTGGGAGGAGCTGCACCACTTTTTGCAGATGCAGCCTGCGGGTAAACTGGCAGGCTCGGCAAAGCTGATCGACGGCTATGACCTGCGCTTTGGGCAGCTGCCGGCAGTCAGCCATCCTTCAGGACCGCGGATGATCTGCCAGAGATTGCCCGACGATGTCAGTGAAAGTTTGGTCTGCCCCTGCGAAAGTCTGGGCAAGGTGTATGACCTGCTGGCACAGGCGGACCCCTGTTTTGCCAAGCGGCACTGTAAGGACGATTATCTGGCGCGGCTGCTCTTTTTAAAACGCGGCGGCGGGCAGTTCTTTCAGCTGTGCGTACAGGACAGGACAGCGGCAGTGGGAGGAATCCTGCTGCCGGAGGGCTGCGATTACGGGCTGATCCTCAACCTGTGTACCCTGCCGGAGTTTCGCGGACAGGGCTTGGGCGGTCAGCTGGTGTCCCGCCTGTGCCTGGAGGCTTTTTGGCAGGGAAAGACACCGCTGCTCGACTGTGCGGACCAACAGCTGGAGAGATTTTATCAGAAGCTGGGCTTTGTCAACACTTCCGAATGGAAGAGCAGGCAGCTGTAAATAAGAAAAACAGAGGAGATAAAAAAGGAGATCGAAACCAATGAGTTTTTTTAACATAGATCCGGCGCTGCGCCAGCTGTGTGCAAAAGCAGAGGAAAAAGCCGCAGCAAGCTTTCGCCGAATCGACAGCATTGCGCAGTACAACAGTGAAAAGGTACTGTCGGCTTTTATCAACAACCATGTCAGCGAGTCCCACTTTGCTGCCTCCACCGGCTACGGCTATGGAGATCGCGGCAGAGAGGTGCTCGACCAGGTGCTGGCAGAAATCTTAGGCTGCGAGGATGCACTGATTCGTTATAACTTTATGTCCGGCACCCACGCGCTGACCGTTGCCCTGTTCGGCGTTCTGCGTCCGGGCGACCGAATGGTCAGCCTGACCGGTCTGCCGTATGACACCCTGCACGGTGTCATCGGACTGGGTCAAAAGGAGGAGGTCAGCGGCTCGCTCAAGGACTTCGGTGTGCAGTATGAGCAGCTGGACCTGCTCGAGGACGGCAAGGTCAACTATGAGGGTATCCCGCAGGCAGTAAAGGGTGCCAAGGTTGCTTACATCCAGCGTTCCCGCGGCTATTCGCTTCGTCCGTCGCTGTTTGTGGAGGACATCGAGCGGATTGTTGGTCTGGTGCGCTCGGTCAACCCGGAAGCCATCATTATGGTGGACAACTGCTACGGAGAATTTGTGCAGGAGAAGGAGCCGACTCAGGTCGGCGCCGACCTCATCATCGGTTCTCTGATTAAGAATCCGGGCGGCGGCATCGCTCCAACCGGCGGCTATATTGCAGGAAAAGCCAAGTATGTGGATATGTGCGCCCAGCGTCTGAGTGCGCCCGGCGTAGGCAAAGAGGTCGGCTGCACACTGGGCAACACCCGTTCGCTGTTTATGGGACTGTTCTTTGCGCCGACAGTGGTAGCTTCCGCCGTCAAGACCGCGACCTTTGCCGCTTCTCTGTACGAGTTGCTGGGATATGAGGTAACCCCATCCAGCGACGAAATCCGTGCAGACATCATTCAGGCGGTTTGCCTGCAAAAACCGGAGGCGCTGATTGCCTTCTGCGAAGGAGTGCAGAAGGGCGCACCGGTCGACTCCTATGTGACTCCCGAACCGTGGGATATGCCGGGATATGACAGTCAGGTCATCATGGCAGCGGGCGCCTTTACCAACGGCGCATCCATCGAGCTGTCGGCAGACGCACCACTGCGCGAACCGTATGCGGTTTGGATGCAGGGCGGCTTGACCTACCAGACCGGCAAGGTAGGCATCATGCTGGCAGCACAGTCGATGCTGGAAAAAGGAATCATTCATCTGTCATAAGAATAAAAACAGGACAGTCTGCGCAACCGACAGGCTGTCCTGTTGTACTATAGAAAAAGGAGCGGGAAAGGATGACACAGGAAGGACAATTTCAAATTTACACCGGCGACGGAAAAGGCAAGACGACCGCTGCCCTCGGTTTGGCAGTGCGTGCGGCAGGTGCAGGGATGCGGGTGTACATCGGGCAGTTTATCAAGGACCAGGAGTACCACGAGGTGCCGCTGCTGCGCAGGCTGGGTGTTGTTGTGGAGCTGTATGGGACCGGCAAGGGCTGTCTGATTGGAAAACATCCGGCACAGGAGGATCTGGATGCGGCGGCAGACGGACTGAAAAAGGCGCAGGCTGCCCTGCAAAGCGGGCAGTACGATCTGGTCATTTTGGATGAAATCAATGTCGCGTGGCAGCTGGGACTTTTGCACGCAGACCAGCTTGAACAGTTGGCAAAGCTGCGCCCGCAGCCGGTGGAGCTGGTCTATACCGGACGCGGCTGCCCGCCCGCACTGCTCCAGCTGGCGGATTTGGTCACCGAGATGCAGGAGGTCAAACATTACTACCATACCAAAGGGTTGTTGGCGCGGGAAGGCATTGAGCATTGAGGAAATTTTGACAGAACAAAATCGGCATCGGGAAAAACAAAATGTTTTTCCCGATGCCGATTTTTCTTTGTAGCAGGCAGCCGGATACAATCAATTTTTGGGACGAATGCTGGCGGAGATGGCTTTGGTAGCGGCAAAGAACAGCAGAACGGCGACCAGAATGTAAAGAATTCCCCCGCTGGAGCTTTCCAAAGTGGCAGAATCAAAGTAGAGCTGATACTCTGCAGCGGCGTCTACACCGCTCAAAGAAACCGAAAGCTCGGTGTCCAAAGCAATCGGAACGGTAAACTCGGCGCCTTCATCAGTTCGCGCGACCTTGTATTCCTTGCCGTCTATCACCATCGTATCAAAGGCATCGTTGGTCCATAGGATGGTGGCAACAGCCACCTCGCTGTCGATGACCATTGCGATGGGAACCACACTGGTTTCTCCCTGCATATCGGTGACCTGCATCTGGATGGTGTACTTGCCGGAGCGAAAACCTGCGCCCAGCAGACAAAGGCTCAATCCGAGACAGAGCAGGATGCAAAAAAACTTTTTCATGGAAATCCTCCCTTGTGTTTGTGGGTGTTTGGTCTGTGAGCTTAGTTGGAATCGACTGCGTTGCCGCAGACAGTATAGTATTCCAGCAGCTTTTCGATGGTGGGCAGCTTGGCTTTCTTGGGGTTGTATACACAGGAAAACCCGACCTGAAGGGGATGATAAAGCATCGGTTCCATCCGCAGGGTGTGCAAAGGCATTTGGTAATAATTGGGGAAAATCCCGATGCCGCACCCGCTGTCAATCAGCGCCACAGCAGAAACAAAAGCATTGGTGAAGATAAAGTTTTTGTGGCGGAATCCGCTGTTGTCCCCCAACAGGTGTCGGTGGACAGCATCAAATTCATTTCCCAGCACCGAAATGATGGTTTGATTTTGTAAGGTTGCGCGGTCCCCTTCATTCATCTGCCAAAAGGGGTGGTCTTTAGCAGCAGTAACCATCCAGCTGCCGCTGTGAATCGGGATGCGTTTCATTTCGGGAATCGAATCGGCACACAGGTCACAGCAAAATCCGATGTCCAGCGTTCCCTTGCGAAAATTGGATGCCATGCGGGAATAGCCATAGGTGTTGCAAACGATGTCCACTTCAGGATAGTTGCGGTGCAGGTGCTCGATAGGACCAATCATCAAAGGATGTTCCATGGTTCCGACTCCGATGTTCAGCCGGTCGTCAAACATCAGCTGTAATCGCTTGATAGAGCGTTCAATCGAAATATACTGCTCCAGATAGTCGTCGGAATCTTCAAGCAGCTTGTTGCCGGCAGGGGTCAGGTCCAGGCTTTGTCCCTTCCGCTCGAACAGTTGAACGCCAATTTCCGATTCCAGAGCGGCAATCTGCTTGCTGATGGTTCCCTGTACCACATGACAGTCCTCTGCCGCGCGGGTAAAGCTGAGGTGGCGCGCAGCGCTGATAAAGTATTTTAATTTGATTTTATCCATGTCAACCGAATTGCTCCTTGAATATTTTTGCTGTTGTTCATTCCGAAAAGGAATGGTTGTATTGACAGTATTCATACGTACGGAAAAAGTTTGCTTATTCCAAAAAGGAATAAGCAGATTGAAAAAATTCGCTTTACTTAATATGAATAAGGTGTTAAAATCAAGAAAAAAGAAAATACTGATAAAAATAATTCGTTATTAAAATAACTTTTATATATTTTGCATAATTTATAGTAAAAAAATTAAGAGGATGGAAATCAGGACGAATCCAGCTCCAACACCCAATGGAATCAAGAAGGTCGATTTTCGTTGTTTTTGGCTGATGAAATCGTAGTAGCTTCCGACGTCGTCTTTTACTCCTTCCTCAATATTTTTCTTGGAATAGCGAGAAAGTTTTTTGTGAGCATACTCGAACAGGTCGAATCCACCCAACCAGGAAGCAAATCCCAATCCACCGACAGCAGTCAGAATCAATCCTCCTAAAAAGACGCTGTTGACAATGCGCATTCCCCAGGAGCTGTCCCGCAACAAGAGGCAGGAGAGCAGGCTGAGTGCAATACCCCATTTGATACAGATGCCGGTGACCCGTTTGGCATAAGCATTCATTTTGTATTCACCTCGTTTTAAAGAAACTTATTTAGTTACAGTATAGAATCTTTTGATGATTCTGTCAATATTTCAGTTGTTACTTTACTTTCATTAAAAATGAGAGTTTAATGCAGAAATATTTTTTTAAAGGAGGCAAAAAGAAGTATGAAGAAGCTGACAGCGATTGTTTTGGCGATGATGATGATGGTATCATCGTTTGCCGGATGTTCGCAAAACCAGGAAAATGCCACATCGGAAACACAACCACCTCAGGAGACGAGCAGTGCAGAGGCAGGACAGGGAGCGGTTCCATCCGATGAACCACATGGTTCTTTTAACTATTACATGATTTCGGATGTAGATACCATCAACCCACACACCTGGCTATCGGGAACCAGTGGTTCTTTGATTAGTATGTGTACCTATGGTTTATACCGTTTTGCTCCGAATGAAACCGGCGACGGGTTCATCTTTACCACCGAGCTTGCAGAAAGTGACCCTGTGCAGGTGGATGAAGAGGGAAAGAGATGGCAAATCAAGATTCTGGAAAATGCAAAATGGCAGAACGGCGATCCCATCACCATCGACGACGTCATCTATTCTTGGAAGATGTGTCTGGACCCAATTTTGATTAACTCCAGAGCCTCTCAGCTGGCAAGCGATTATATCACAATCGTCAATGCAAAGGAATATTCCTTGCAGGCAAACTCTAACACAGTAAAATGGGAAGATGTCGGCATCAAAAAAATCGATGACTATACCTTGGAAATTATCTGTACCGAGCCTGTTACCGCTGTCGATGTTAAAAACCACATCAACTACGATTGGAACAACCTGGTACATGAGGAAACCTATGAAGCGTGCATGAACGAGGACAGAACGCTGAGCAGCTACGGCACCGCTGCCGATAAATTTATGAGCTGTGGTCAGTTTATCCTCAAGGAATGGATTCCGGGCGCACAGATTACCCTTGCACGCAACCCAGATTATGTTTTGGCAGAAGAAACCAAGATGGAAAACTTTGTATTCCGTGTAGTAGGAGACAGCAACACCGCATTGGAACTGTTTTTGAACGGCGAACTGGATGCTGTAAACCTTTCTGCTGATTCCATTGAGCAGTACATCGAAGACCCGCGCGTTTACCAGTCGCCAGCATCGGGTGTCAACACTATGCTGATCAATATGGGCAACACCAACAATAACGGCATCTTGGGCGATGTCAACTTCCGTAAAGCTCTGTATTATGCAGTGGACCGAGAATCCATTGCGAAGATGGTCAATGGTATTCCAGCTAACTGGACAGTTCCGCTCAAGTGTATAGCAGATGTTGAGAGCGGCGTAATGTACAGAGATATGGAAGAATCCAACGCCTACATCCCGGAAAATCTGGGCTATGACCCGGCAAAGGCAAAAGAGCTGTATGATGCAGCAATGCAAAAAGCAGGGCTTTCCAACCTGACCCTGACCCTGATGTACAGCGAAACCTCTACCAGCTATAAAAAGATTTCCGAATTTTTGCAGAAGACTCTGCCGGAAGTGTTTGGCGACAGCTTTAAGCTGGAACTGAATGCAGTCAGCGGTTCGGTTTCTACCGAGTATATTCGTGGTTGGAGAAACGGTGACCAGAACAGCTTTGAACTGGCATGGTTTAACTGGAACACCAACCCGGCAGCTCCTTGGAACGGATTGAAGGTTTACTCCGGTACATACAGTAATAAGAACGAACCATACTTCAACGATGAGTATGACGCACTGTGGCAGGAGGCAAACTTTGGTCTGGAGGCGAAGCTGGATAACGCTTACCGTCTGGAACTGACCAGAAAGATGGAAGAAATCACCATCGAAGATGCAGTGACCATTCCAATCTATGAGATGCCGGCTTACACCATGATTGCAGACCGCGTTCAGCTGCCGGTCAAGGAATATGTTCCGATCTTTGGATTCGGCTATACATTGGCATCTATTGTTGAATAGAACAGAAAACATTCCCGATCATTGCGATATCATAAGAACGGAGGAAGGGGCGCAAGCCCCTTTCTCTGTCAATCGGCCTGATGACAGGCGCTAGGTTTGGAGGGCGGCTTTTATGACAAAGTATGTGATTCAGAGGGTGCTGGCGATGCTGGTCACCCTGCTGATTATCATGACACTGGGCTTTATGGTGATCCGCCTGATGCCCGGAGGCATGTTCGATGAAGCTGTGGATATGACAGAAGAGCAAAAAGCGGCTATCGAGGCAAAATATCATCTGGACAAACCGATGGTCGTACAGTATCTGTACTTCCTGGGCGACATCATCCTGAAGAATGACTGGGGTACTTCGCTGAAGGTATTCACCGGAACACCGGTTTGGGATGTTATGAAAACCAGAATACCGGTTTCCCTGTACATCAACTTTATCTCGCTTTTGATTTCGTTGCCTATTGGAATTGTGTTGGGCATCAGCGCTGCAATCAAAAAGAATACGGCGGTCGATTACGTCATCTCGTTCCTGGTTGTTATCTGTATATCGGTTCCGTCCTTTGTCTTTGCAACGTTGATGCAGTACTATCTGGCATTCAAGATGGGGGCATTCCCGATTATTTATGAAGCGACCTCAACCGGTGTCCAGCGGTTGTATACCTTGGCGCTGCCGATACTGGCGCTGTCGCTGGGTCCGATTGCCCGTGTTACCCGTTATCTGCGCGCCGAGCTGGCGGAGACCATCAACTCCGACTTTATGCTGCTGGCAAAGACCAAAGGCTTGACCGAACGGCAGGCGACCATCAACCACGGTATCCGAAATTCGATGCTTCCGTTGATGAACGTCATCATCCCGATGTTCACCAGTATCCTCGGCGGCAGTATGGTCATCGAAAGCCTGTTTGCAATACCCGGCATGGGCGGTCTGATGGTCAGCTCGATCAACGCACCGGACTATCCGCTGACAATGGCGGTACTGGTCTTTTACTCTGCGGTATCGCTGATCACCGTGCTGGTCGTTGACCTGTCCTATGGTATCGTGGACCCGCGTATCCGAATGGGAGGGAAATAAAACATGATTAAGATTTTTACCCCGGATGACCCAAGGTGGAAGGATATTGATAGAAGCAAGCTGGTGCTGGTGCAGGCAGAAGAAAAACTGCATGACGCCAAATTTGACACCAAGGCAGTCGGATTCTTTAAGGATGCGGTCATGCGCTTCTGCCGCAGTAAGGTGTCCATTCTGGCTTTGGTTGGAATTGTGATTATTTCGCTGTTTGCGATGTTTGGTCCCAGCATGAACAGTTTTGGCTACAACGACCAGAATCTGGATTACATCAACCTGCCTCCGCGTGTGCCTGCTTTGGCACAGTTTGGAATCTTTGACGGTTCCCGCGTGCTGCAAAACCGCAGGATGGATGGTTTGGAGGACACCACACGTTACCCGGAAGGAAGCGTACTGCGTGTCTTTAATCAGCGCTGGGTCAGAGGCGTGCAGATGTGCGACGTCGAGGTGGATTATTACAAATTCACCGGTGTGCCGGACGATGTGAACTTCTGGATTGGAAGCGATTATCTGGGACGCGACCTGTGGACCAGAATGTGGCGAGGTGCAAGGGTTTCTTTGCTGATTGCCTTCATCTCGGTGGCATGTAACGTCTGCATCGGTCTGGTGTACGGTTCCATTGCCGGCTACTACGGCGGCACAGTTGACATGATTATGATGCGTATTGCAGAGATCATCGGTTCGCTGCCTTCTCTGGTTGTGGTTACCCTGTTTATCCTCTTCTTTGGAACGGGTATGCTGTCCATTGTATTGGCGCTGGTGGTGCAGAACTGGATTGGAACAGCGCGCATGATTCGTTCGCAGTTCTACCGCTATAAGGACAGCGAGTATGTCCTTGCATCCAGAACACTGGGCGTAAAAGACCGCGTGCTGATTTTCCGTCATATCCTGCCAAACTCGATTGGACCGGTCATCACCCGTGCGATGGTCGCCATCCCGGGCGCTATCTTTACCGAATCCTTCCTGGCTTATCTGGGATTGGGTATCAAAGCGCCGGAAAGCTCGATCGGTGTACTGCTGTCCCACGGTCAAAAGGTGATGCAGCAGTATCCAAACCAGGTGCTGTACCCTGCACTGATGATTTCGGTGCTGATGATTTCCTTTAATATGCTGTCCAACGGTCTGAGAGATGCCTTCGACCCGACACAGCGCGGTGCGTAAGAAAGGAAGGGTGAAAAGATGGAAAAACCAATTTTGGAAGTCAAAAACCTGAGTGTATCTTTCAACGCCTTTTCCGGTACCGTCAAGGCGGTCCGCGACGTCGATTTGCAGCTGTACAAGGGAGAAACGCTGGTCATCGTTGGCGAATCCGGCTCCGGTAAGAGTGTGACCACCAAGGCAATCCTGGGAATTTTGCCGAAAAACGGACACATCGACAGCGGCGAAATCCTCTATCAGGGCGAAGATATGACCAAGTATAAGGAGAAGGATTTTTATAAAATCAGAGGAAAACGCATCTCTCTGGTTTTTCAGGACCCGCTTTCTGCACTCAATCCGATTATGAAGATTGGTAAGCAGATTACCGAGGCACTGGTTCTCAGCGGCAACTACGATAAAAAGAGTGCCAAAAAACGCGCACTTGAGCTGATGGATGCAGTAGGTATCCCAAACCCGGAGCAGCGCTTTGAGCAGTATCCGTTCCAGTTTTCGGGCGGAATGAGACAGAGAATCGTCATTGCCATTGCACTGGCATCCGACCCGGAGATTCTGATCTGCGACGAGCCGACTACCGCTTTGGACGTAACCATCCAGAGCAAGATTCTGGATTTGATCAACGAGATGAAGATAAAAAAGGACCTTTCGATTATCTTCATCACCCACGATTTGGGTGTTGTTGCCAATATGGCAGACCGCATCTGCGTCATGTATGCGGGTAAGATTGTAGAGTTTGGTACAGCGAAGGATATTTTCTACCACCCGGCTCATCCTTACACTTGGGCGCTGCTCTCCTCAATCCCGGACCTGGATACCAAAGAAAAGCTCTTTTCGATTCCGGGTGCGCCGCCGAATATGCTGGCTCCTCCGAAGGGAGATGCTTTTGCACAACGAAACAAGTATGCGATGGCGCTCGATTTTGAGGAAGAACCTCCGTTTTTCAAGATTTCGGACACCCACTATGCAGCAACCTGGCTGCTTCATCCCGATGCGCCAAAGGTAGAAATGCCGGAGATTCTGGCGCACAGGATTAAGAGAATGAAGGAGGCGAACGCAGTTGCCGACTAATCAGACTAAAAAAGAGCTGCTCCGAGTAGAAAATTTGAGTATGCACTTTTCGAGCAAGAAGAGAGGAAAACAAACCCTCGTCAAAGCGGTCGATGATGTTTCTTTTCAGGTGTATGAGGGAGAAACCTTCGGCTTGGTAGGAGAGTCCGGCTGCGGAAAAACCACCACCGGACGTGCGATTATCCGTCTGTACGACCCCAGTGCAGGTAAGGTCTACTTTGAAGGACAGGAAATCACCGGAAAACTGACCAAAGAAAAGCGCAAATTTATTACCGACCGCATCGCTATGATTTTTCAGGACCCGATTGCTTCGCTCAATCCTCGTATGACCGTTGAAGAAATCATCGGAGAGGGCTTGAAGGTGCATGGAATCAAAGATGCCAATGAACGTGCCAAAAGGGTGCGGGAAATGCTGGATAAGGTTGGATTGTCGGCAGAGCACGCATCCCGTTATCCGCATGAGTTTTCCGGCGGACAGCGGCAGAGAATCGGAATTGCCCGTGCGCTGATTGTCGGACCCAAGATGATTATTGCCGACGAACCGATTTCTGCGCTGGACGTTTCGGTGCAGGCACAGGTCATCAATCTGCTCAATGACCTCAAGGAGGAATTCGGGCTTACCATCATCTTTATTGCCCACAACCTGAGCGTGGTCAAATACTTCTCCGACCGCATCGGCGTTATGTACTTTGGCAAGCTGGTGGAGCTGGCAACCTCCGATGAGTTGTTCTCCAATCCGCTGCATCCGTACACCAAGGCATTGCTTTCTGCAATCCCGCAGCCGGACCCGGTCAGCGAGAAGAATAGAAAGAAGATTTTTTACGACCCCAAGAGCCACGATTATAGTGCAGAAAAGCAGCCTTCTTACCATGAGGTAACACCCGGTCATCTGATTTATTGCACCGACGAAGAGCTGCAACAGTGGGTAAAATAAGAGCATCAAAAATGAAAACAAAGTCGGCTGATTTCTGCGTATCAGCCGAATTTGTTTTTTTCACAAGACTCTTGATTGTTGCAGAAAATGTGATAAGATGAATCTAAATAGAAAGAAAATTTTGTAAAAGAAGGAGGATGTTTGGACGCACAGATAATCAGACCTTCTGATGATAGCGTTGCTGTTAGAGGGCATCAAAGAAGGACGCGACGAGCTGCTGGAGGCGGCGGTCGCTTACATACGGGAAGAAAACAAAAAATAAAATTTCAAAGGAGATGTCGTGATGAGCAAATGGACAAGGCTGCTGGCGGTGCTGCTGTGTATTTGTCTGCTGTTTACCGCCTGCACATCAGCGGGCAGCGGTTCGGAGGGAAATGAGAAAGCAGAATATTCACAGGAAGTACAGAATTTAGAGAAGCTTTGTAAGGTCTGGGGATATACAAAGTATACTCATCCCGTTTTTTTGACAGGGGAAAAGGACTGGGACGAGGAATTATTAAACCTTATCCCGGTTGTCTCCGAAGCAAAGGCAGAGGAAGTAAACGACATCCTCCACGAGTGGTTTGTATCTCTGGGGGAGATTGACTACGGTATCAGTAGACCCGCGTCAAAGCCAATCGAAAGTGAGGCGATTGTTCAGGCAGATACTGGGTGGATTTTGGATGAAGCTTATCTGGGAGCAGAATTGTCGGCAGATATGCAGAATCTGGGTCCGGTACCTAAAATTAACCGCAGCAAAGCGCCGGTAAAATTCAGCACAAGACAAGGTGTTCCCAATTTTAAAATGGAAAAAACAGATGCCTCCTGCACCTATCAAGCGAAAGAGGAGCGGCTGCTGGGACTGTTCCGCGTCTGGAATGCGGTTGAGTACTACTTTCCATACCTGGACATTATGGACGAAAGCTGGCATGACCTGCTGAGGGAATTTATTCCGAAAATGCTGCAGGCAAGCGACAAGCAGAGCTTTGAGCTGGTGATCTGCGAATTGACAGCCCATATGCATGATGGGCATACGACCCTGATAAACAGGCAAACGCTGTATCATGCTTTTGGCAAATATCTGGCTCCGGTCGATTTGGTGCACACCAAAGAAGGGCAGTGGGTAGTTTGCGATTCATTCAATAACTGTCCGTTGCAGATGGGTGATGTCATTTTGAAGCTGGACGGAACGGGTATCCAGGAGGTAGAGGAAAACAGAAAGAAGTATATCTCGGTCCCCAACGATGAGAAGCTCTATAATGGTCTGCACAACTATCTGCTCAACTCACAGGATGCAGAAATGGAAATCACCGTCCTGCGGGATGGAAAGGAGCAGACATACACGGTCAATGGAATCGAACAGGTCGGATACTGGAAGGGAAAGGTGGAAAAATCCCATGAGATTCTGGACGGCAACATTGGACGGATCAATCCTGCTGCGCTGCCGAAGGGGGATACTGGAACGGTGATTCGACAGGTGATGGAGGACCTTCGGGATACCGATGGATTGATCGTTGATTTTAGACAGTATTCGTCTAATACGAGTATGCACGGATTTTTATCTATGTACCTCCAAAGGGCTGGAACGGTATATAGTATTATGACAGTTCCTTCTCAGTCTGTTCCCGGTACTTTTACAAAACAAAAAATGGTATCTATGGGAGTTACTCCGGCAGTTTTTTATTATGACAAACCGGTCGTGATATTGATGGATGAAACCAGCCAGAGCAATTCAGAGTGGAGTGTTATGGATTTGCGCACCGGAGACAATGCGGTTGTGCTGGGGAATCATTCGATTGGAGCAGACGGAGATATTACAGAGCTGCCGCTGCCAAACGGGAATATCCTTTGGTTTACCAGCTGTGGTGTTTATACCCCGGAGATGGGACAGACTCAGCGCGTTGGTCTTACTCCTGACATTGAAGTGTATCCCACCGTTGAGGGCATCAAAGAGGGTCGCGACGAGCTGATGGAGGCAGCGGTCGCTTACATACGGGAAGAAAACAAAAAATAAAATTTCAAAGGAGATGTCGTGATGAGCAAATGGACAAGGCTGCTGGCGGTGCTGCTGTGTGTTTGCCTGCTGTTTACCGCCTGCACATCAGCGGGAGAGAAAAACAAAGCAGAATATTCACAGGAAGTACAGAATCTGGAAAAGCTTTGCAAGGTCTGGGGATATACAAAGTATACTCATCCTGTTTTCTTGACGGGAGAAAAAGACTGGGATGAAGAACTGTTAAATCTCATTCCCGTGGTGTCCGAAGCAAAGGCAGAGGAAGTAAACGACATCCTCCACGAGTGGTTTGTATCTTTGGGGGAGATTGATTACGGCACCAGCAGAAAAAAGATACTGCCTTCGGAAGAGGAGTTGATGGTGCAAGCGGATACCGGTTGGCTCAATCAGGAGTATCTGGGAAAAGAGTTATGGGAGGCTTTGTCCCAACTAAAAGAAGTTCCCATTATTAACCGCAGCAAAGCGCCGGTTCGTTTTCATGAAACAGGAAAGCCTGAATTTATAAACGAATCGCTGTATCAGGAGATGGACTATTCAGATAGGTCTTATTGCTTGCTCGGGTTATTTCGATTCTGGAATGCCATCGAGTATTACTCCCCATATCTCAAAATGATGGAGAAAGAGTGGGAAGCACTTTTACCGGAGTCTATTCAAAGAATGGAACAGGCGGAGGACCAAGCAGACTATGAACTGACCATTTTCTGGCTTGCAAGCAGAATGAATGATTGCCACACTATGCTGCTGGACGGGGAAACAACGGCGATGACTTTGGGAAAAGACAGCACACAGCTACAGCTTTTCTGCGGGTGTTTTGGAGAGAATTTTGCGCCGGTAAGGCTGGTGACGGTGGACCATCAGCCGGTGGTTGCGGCAGTGGGTGCAGAAGATTGCCCACTCATGGTGGGGGATGTCGTCTTAAAGCTGGATGGTGCAGAAATCGCTGAGGTGATTGAGCAAAGGAAAGAGTACATCCCAATTCCAAATGATGAAAAATTATCCACCCTCTATCCATATCTTCTTACTTCCAAGGAAGAAACGATGCAAGTTACAGTGCTGAGGAACGGAAAAGAAGAAACTTTTTCAGTGAACGGTTCTCCTGCATACTACAGCAGTTGTTATTTGCCTTTGGCACATCAATATAACAATCAGATTCCTTATCAAATTACAGACGATCATATTGGTTTTCTTCAGCTCCAGAATCCGCTGGAAATCAGTGTGAAGGAGATGATGGAGCAGTTGCAGGAAACAGACGCGCTGGTGATTGATTTACGTCAGGGAATCCATCCCTCCTTTGAGGTTTCCAATTTTCACCTGTATTTTTGCAGCGATCAGCCCGCAGCACAAATCACAGTCCCCTCCCAAGCGATTCCGGGCACATATCAGACCGTTTTGACAAATTCAGGCATCGGGCAGGCAGAGCGCGAGAGGTTTGGAATTTATTTTTATCCAAAGCCGGTCGTCTTGTTGGTAGATGAAGCGGTTGTAAGCTCAGGAGAATATGCTGCGATGCTGATGGCTGTAGGAGAAAATGTTGTCCTTTTAGGGGAGAATACGCGCGGTGCCGATGGAAATGTTGCTTACTTACCACTGCCAGGTAATGTACAAATCACATTTAGTAGTTTTGGCGTTTATGGTCCGAATATGGAACAGGTACAGCGCATCGGACTTACTCCTGACATTGAAGTGTATCCCACCGTTGAGGGCATCAAGGAAGGACGCGACGAGCTGCTGGAGGCGGCGGTCGCTTACATACAGGAAGAAAACAAAAAATAAAATTTCAAAGGAGATGTCGTGATGAGCAAATGGACAAGGCTGCTGGCGGTGCTGCTGTGTGTTTGCCTGCTGTTTACCGCCTGCACATCAGCGGGCAGCAGTTCGGCAGGGGATGAGAAAGCAGAATATTCACAGGAAGTGCAGAATCTGGAAAAGCTTTGTAAAGTCTGGGGATATACAAAGTATACTCATCCTGTTTTCTTAACGGGAGAAAAAGACTGGGATGCAGAATTGATTACTCTGATTCCTCAAGTACGACAAGCGGAAAATAGTGAGGCAACTAATCAAATCCTCAATGAATGGTTGTTATCCTTAGGAGAAATCCAGTATCAGGACGAGGAGCCGGTTAAAAAATGGTCATCAGCAAAGGAAGAAGATAAAGTGGTGATTGCAGACACAAGCTGGATATTTGATAAAAAATATCTCGGCGAGGATCTTTCAGCAAATATGGAGCCGTTGACAAAGCCGCTCCCGAATGTCAATCGATTTAGAGCACCCATCGATTTTAGCAGAGGGTATTATACAGGTCTTTATGAACCAGCAATGTTTTACAATGAAAAGTTATATGAGGATATGGATTACAGCGATGAAAATTATCGTTTACTTGGGTTGTTCCGTGTCTGGAATGTAATGGAATATTATAATCCGTATCTGGATATTTTGGACGAGGATTGGGAAGAATTGTTGCCAGAATTTATTCCACAGATGTTGGCAGAAAGTGATCAGCAAAGTTATGACCTCACAATAGCAGCATTGATGGCAAAATTACAGGACGCTCATGTTTCTTTTTGGAATGGAAATTTTTTAATGAAGGAATATGGCGAATATCTCATTGACGATGTGGAATTTGTTTTTGCTGAAGGAGAGATCGTGATTGTTCAAACCTTTGACGAATCTTGTCCACTTCAGGTCGGAGATATTGTACGAAAAATAGATGGCGTTGATATTAAGGACAGGATAGAACACTGTAAAAAATATCTTGGCGTTCCAACAGATGAAAAAATAGAAAATGTTCTTCAATACTGGTTGCTTACTTCTCATAGTAAAACACCAGAGGTTACGGTTATACGTGATAAAAAAAAGATGACATTTACTCTCGATTTAGATGAAAATATGGAATTCCTTTGGTCAAGATACGGCGTTAATAACGAGGATGGGAAACCAAAACCATACGAAATCATCGAAGGAAATATTGGAGTGATCAATCCTGCCTTTATGGACCTTCAGTCGGGTGCTGTTCATGGCAATGACGCAAAATGGATAGAAGCGATGAATGCTTTAAAAGATACCGATGGACTGATTGTGGATTATCGTCAGTATCCTGCCAACAGTTGGCATTGTTTGCCGAGGTATCTTTTTGAAGAGCCGGAGGTCGGCTTGCTTGGTGCGTCAATTTCCGAAGCCGTACCGGGTACATTTGTAAAGGAACCGGTTTATAATTTTTTCAGCAAATCCAGAGCTGCTTATCCTTATGAGAAGAAAGTTGTTGTCTTGATTGATGAGCATAGTCAGAGTGCTTCCGAGTATGCCGCTATGCTGGTTCGCAACGCTGAAAATGTGACGCTGATGGGAGAAAATACCATTGGAGCAAATGGATATTGCCCGATACTGCCAATCCCCGGCGGAAATATGGTACTGTATACAGCATATGGAATCTATACCCCGGAGGGTGGACAAACCCAAAGAATAGGTATTCCTCCCGATATTGAAGTAAAACGAACCATCGAGGGCATTAAAGAAGGAAAAGATGAGATGCTGGAGGCGGCAGTGGAGTATATACAGAAGCAGAAGTAAAAACCGTGTGCTGTTTACCTGAGATAGGGCAGGTAAAGATATAATTGATAAGTAATCAGGAGGTAATAATCATGCCAAATCTTTTTGATGAATTTGATCTGGAGGTCCAGAAAATCAATACGGACATTATGCTGTTGGAGGATAGTTGCAGTGATTCTGTAGCCCATTGTAGCAGTGGTAGCGGCGGTAACAATACTCTTAGTGATGCTTCTACTTGTTGGAATAAGTGCAATTAAAATCTGAATTGTTAAACTTTACGCAGTAAGTTCTTAATAAAAGCCCAGAATCTTTTAAGTGCCCCTATCTTCTGGGCTTTTTATTTATAATAATCCGAGAGCTGAAAATACAAGTATTTAGTATAAGCTACTAATTAAGAAGTACAACAATGCCGAATCTATTTGATAAATTTGATTTGGATCTCCAGAAAGTGGATGGAGAAATTAAAGTATACAGTAGTGATGATATAACATTAGGAAGCGAATGTATGGGTTGGGGTTCGAGCCTCTGTCCAATACCAACGTGGACAATGGAGTGTTTTAAAACAATTTTTTCTTGTGATGATTAAATAATTAAGTAAACAATCTGTATCCTATCATACAGATTGTTTTGCTGCCTTACAATATTCTTTAATATATTATCACTTGTAATGAAGAAAACAAAAAATAAAATTTCAAAGGAGATGTCGTGATGAGCAAATGGACAAGGCTGCTGGCGGTGCTGCTGTGTGTTTGCCTGCTGTTTACCGCCTGCACATCAGCGGGAGAGAAAAACAAAGCAGAATATTCACAGGAAGCGCAGAATTTAGAGAAGCTTTGTAAAGTCTGGGGATATGTTAAGTATACCCATCCTGTTTTCTTGACAGGGGAAAAGGACTGGGATACAGAATTGATTGCTCTGATTCCTCAAGTACGACAAGCGGAAAATAGTGAGGCAACAAACAAAATTCTCAATGAATGGTTGTTATCCTTAGGAGAAATCCAGTATCAGGACGAGGAGCCGGTTAAAAAATGGTCATCAGCAAAGGAAGAAGATAAAGTGGTGATTGCAGACACAAGCTGGATATTTGATAAAAAATATCTCGGCGAGGAACTTTCAGCCAATATGGAACCTCTAACCAAGCCACTTGTGAATATCAACCGTTTCAATGCGCCGATTGATTTTGCAAGAGGTTACTATACAGGATATAATCAGCCTACCATGCTTGTCAATGAAAAACGGTATGAGGATATGGATTACAGCGACGAAAACTATCGTCTGCTGGGTTTGTTCCGTGTCTGGAATGTAATGGAATATTATAATCCGTATCTGGATATTTTGGACGAGGATTGGGAGGAACTGCTGCCGGACTTTATTGTTCGGATGCTGCAAGATACGGACCGTCACAGCTATGATTTGACTATCGCGGCACTGACTGCAAAATTACAGGATGCCCACGTTATTTATAATGAGCGGAGCGAGTTTATTCAAAAGGAATTCGGCGAGTATATTGTGAGCAACATCGAATTTGTATCTGCCGAAGGGGAAGTTGTGATTGTTCAAACCTTTGATGAATCTTGTCCACTTCAGGCCGGAGATATTGTCCGTAAGCTGGATGGAGTCGATATAAAAGATGTGATACAACATTGTACAGAATATTATTCTGTGACGATGGATGGAAAAATCTGCAATGTCCTGCGCTACCCGCTGTTTCGTTCTCACGACACAACGCTGGAGGTGACCGTTTTGCGGGACGGAGAGGAAAAGACCTTTGATGTTCAAGCCGGTGAATTTCCAAGTTCCTTCATACCTCAATATGGTGCCAGCTATCAGGAGGGGGAGAAGAAACCATACGAAATCATCGAAGGAAATATTGGAGTGATCAATCCTGCCTTTATGGACCTTCAGTCGGGCGCTGTTCATGGCAATGACGCAAAATGGATAGAAGCGATGAATGCTTTAAGAGATACCGATGGACTGATTGTGGATTATCGTCAGTATCCTGCCAACAGTTGGCGTTGTTTGCCTCCGTATCTTTTTGAGGAGCCGGAGGTCGGCTTGCTTAGTGTGTCAATTTCCGAAGCCGTACCGGGTACATTTTTAAAAGAACCGGTTTATAATTTTTTCAGCAAATCCAGAGCGACTTATCCTTATGAGAAGGAAGTTGTTGTCTTGATTGATGAGCACAGCCAGAGTGCTTCCGAGTATGCCGCCATGCTGGTTCGCAACGCTGAAAATGTGACGCTGATGGGAGAAAATACCATTGGCTCAGATGGACATTGCCTGATTGTGCCCATTCCCGGGGGAAATCTGGTGATGTATACAGCATATGGAATCTATACCCCCGATGGAGGTCAGACTCAGAGAATAGGTATTCCTCCCGATATTGAAGTAAAACGAACCATCCAGGGCATTAAAGAAGGAAAAGATGAGATGCTGGAGGCGGCGGTGGAGTATATACAGGAGCAGAAATAAGGAAAAGATGAGATAGAGCGTTAAGCAGTAAGCTATCAGAAAATTAAAAATCCCCTGGAGTCAGTGTCTATAAGGTTACTGCCTTCAGGGGATTTTTGTGTAATTTTTTCTATTGCTTTTTAGGAGAATTTGAAATCAAAGCTTCTCCTTGGTAAACTTCCGTTGTCAGCATACTGTCCATCAAATCAATATACTCTTTTTTACTTAGAGTGGGCTCAAATTCATGGATGATAGCGTTTGCCCGTTGAGCGTGGTTCTTAAGCAAACGATATGCAGTCAGCGCAAAAATTTTAGCGGTATTCACATAGGCGTCGTAGGGGTCGCAGACTTCTACATTATTATTGTGAAGTTCACCGGAGAATCCGCCGGTGTTAAATTGCAACAAAGGCATGATACAGCTGATGTCCCCATAATCTCCAGAACTGGTAGAGTGAAAATCTGGACCGGTTTCTGTGACAGGAGTATTTTCGCATACCAACTCCAATACTTCTCGAATAACAGTGGCATCTTTGACTGGGATGATGGGAAGATTTCCGGGCATCGTTTCAATGGTGACCTTACATCCCATAGCCATAGCACCTGCCTTCAGGGAACGGTCCACTTTTTTAGAAGCATCCAGATAGGAGGCAATCGTTTTTCCGCGGATAGAATATTCCATTCTGATATCGTCAGCTATGATGTTTGCAGCGTTGCTACATTTGGTTAAACAGCCATGAACCCTGACTGTGTCACAATCCCGAAAGCTTTCTCTTTGCGCGTCGATTGCGTGCATTGCAATATTGGCAGCAGCCATTGCATCGATTCCATCCTCAGGCGCACCAGCAGCATGGGCACTTTTCCCTTCAAATCGGACCGATTTCGTGATGAATCCATTGCAGGAACGGTTGGCTACCAGATATTTTTTCTCTGTGCTGCTATGATGACCAACCACCAGATCAATATCATCCATGGCTCCGATTCGAATTAGCTCGCATTTTCCGCATCCATATTTGATTAGACCTTGTTTTCGCATCTGGTTTCTTGCTTCGATTTCAACGTATTCTTCGGCAGGAACACCGAAAAATACAATATTGCCGCAAAGCTCTTTCAAAACATTCGAATCACTCAAAGCGATTGCAGCCCCCATAACACCGGCAAGCTGTGCATTATGACCGCAGCAGTGGGCAGCGCCCGTTTCCGGGTTGGTGTTTTTATGATTCGGTATAGGAAGGGCATCCAGTTCACCCATTAAGCAAATGGTTGGACCATTTCGACCGGTGCTTAAAATACCTTTTACTCCGGTGAGGGCAAGATGCTCCTGCGTTTTCAAACCTTGTTTTTGCAAGGCTTCAGAAAACTTTTTTGCAGTTCGTTCTTCTTTAAATCCCAATTCTGCATGGTTCCAAATATCAGTTGCAAAATTGATGATTTCCTTTTGGTGCTCGTCGATAAGTTCAACGATCAATTTTTCTGTTGCGTCCATACGAGGGCTCCTTTCGTGATTCAAAATTTTATTTAAAACGACAGCTTAAAGCCGTATATACCACCAAAAAACAAGCCCTTAAATGCGAAAAACAATGGATTATCCACAATGCACACAAACAGAATCAAAGTTTGGTAAATCTTATTAGTTATAAAACCGATAAGGTTAATTGATTTATGATATATCTTTGAGGAGATAGTCAGTCAGCAGATGGATAAATTCTTTGACTAACGAAGTGATAGGTGCACTTTCTTTTACAATCCAACCGATTTCAGAATATATTGGACAATCCTTGAGAGGGATAAATCTTCCTTTATATTTGGAGCATGGATTGAGTGTATCAATGGACGTATTCGCTTTTCGTGAGTTTAGGACATATCCTTGGGTACTGTTCAGAAGCTCATAAATGGCTGCGCGTGAATTTACGATATATTTGCTGTTATTGCATGGAATTTTCAAACGATTTAGAATATCTCCATAAGGACCGCAGTCAAGGCATTCGTGCACAATTTGCGGGAAGTCTTGCAGGGCGTCAGTCGAGATACTGTTATCCGAATAGGAGTAAAGAGGAGAGTTTTCGCCAACATCTACACCAATATCCATTTGGCAGATGGGGTGGTACAAAAGTTTCATAGCGGAATACCGATCCAAGTTGTTTTCCTTGTAGCAACTCCAAAGACGGACAATGGCAAGGTCTGCTTCTCCGCTGATGATAGGGTCTACGATGTCACCACTGTAATCCTCCATCAGATGTATTTTAATGCCGGAGGATTTATGGCGTTCTCCAATAGTAGAAGCAATCAAACTCAAGTAGAAAAAACCATTGCTGATAATAGTTAGAGAAGGGGTATCGATACCGATACCATCACCTCTCATGGTGTATAGCTGATCCAATTGCTTGTCTATGGGAGTGATATAGGCAATGAACAATTTGCCAAAAGAGGTAAGGGAAACACCTTTTGATGTTCGGTAGAATACCTTTCGATTAAATTCATTTTCTACGCTGGAAATAGCATTACTAAGAGCAGATTGAGAGATAAAGAGGTTTTTAGCAGCTTGATTGATTGAACCGGTACGGGCTACTTCAATCATATACTTAATTTGATTGTTTGTCATTTAAAATCCTCCCAAGGGTTATATTAAAATCAGATAAGTTTAATATACTTTATATATTATCACATTT
>CABUDL010000011.1 GCA_902490335.1 uncultured Clostridium sp.
AATCTGTCGGAAAGGCAAGGTGAAATGATGTTGAAAAGATGGACTCGTCCTGTTGTTCTCCTGCTGGCTGTGCTGTTTTGTTTGAACAGCTGTTCTAAAGCGGAGCAGGTAGACTACGACACCAACCCACTCTCCTTTGAAACCGTCTTTGACGACACTCAGGGCAACCCGGACAAACCGGACACTGTTTTTGTGGAAACCCGCTACAATGCTCTCCCCGCCCACCGCGTTCGTGTCTATGACTTTGAGGAGGACACCATCTGCAAGGGAGCCTTCTACGTTCTTCCTCCTGATTACTCCTATGTCTTGGAGGAAATCCTACCGGAGGAGGGCATCATCAAGGGTGTCTTTACCTACGACTATACAAAGCAGGGCAACGGCTTGCGCATCCACCGCATCACCCTCTCTTACGAAACGGCGGAAAACATCACTGTGCGCAACACGCAAATCTACGGCAAGGGTCTGCAGCCCGTCTCCTTCGAGGGCAGTGAGTTTGGAACTGACCTGCGGCTCACCCAATCTGTCCGTTCCAACAACAGTGGACTCTGGTTTTCGGGCGATTTTGAGTACAACGGAGAGGAATATTCCTTTAAAATCAGTCTCTAAAGCAGCACAAAAGCGCCGGAACGCATCTGCGTTCCGGCGCTTGTTTTTCCACAATTACACGGTTTAGTTGTTGAAAGTTGCCAGGCTCGATTCAATCTTTGCCAGCAGTTCCTGTGCTTTTTCCAGTTTAGCTCTCTGGTCGTTGATGACCTTCTCGGGAGCCTTTGCCACAAAGCCGGGGTTGTTCAGCTTGCCGGAGAGGAAAGCAATGTCCTTTTCACAAGCCTGTTTCTCCTTGGTCAAACGGGCAATCTCCTTGTCGCGGTCCACCAGCTGTGACAGCGGCATATAAACCTTTGCGCTGTCGGTGATGACCTGAACGCAGCCGTTCGGGTCCTCCGGTGTGCTCAGGATAATCTCATCTGCCCATGCCAGACGGGTCAGGAACGGGGTGGAAAGGTTAAAGATTTCCTGCGAAGCGGTTTCGATGTACAGGGTAGCCTTCTTGGACGGCGGTACATTCATCTCGCTGCGGCGGGCACGGACTGCCTTGATGGCATCCATCACCTTTTCAAACTCTGCCTGCTCGGCTGCAAAGTTGAGGCTTTCCTCATAAACCGGCCACTGGGAAACCATGATGCTTTCGCCTTCATGCGGCAGCGCCTGCCAGATTTCCTCGGTGATGAACGGCATGAACGGATGCAGCAGCTTGAGGGTGTTGCCCATCACATAGACCAGAACCTTTCTGGCGACCTCTGCTTCGGCTCCGTCTTCCCACAGGCGGGATTTTGCCAGCTCAACATACCAGTCGCAGAAAACATCCCAGATAAAGTCGTACAGCTTGCTGACTGCAATGCCCAACTCAAACTTCTCAAGGTTATCGGTGACCTCTTTGACCAGGGTGTTGTACTTGGTCAGCACCCATTTGTCCTCGATGGCAAGCTGATCGAGCGGCAGAGCCAAATCCATCTGCTCGTCCTTGAGGTTCATCAGAACAAAGCGGGAAGCGTTCCAAATCTTGTTGGCAAAGTTGCGGCTGGCGATGACCTTCTCATCGCTGAAGCGCATATCATTGCCCGGTGTGTTGCCGGTAGCAAGGGTGAAACGCAGCGCATCTGCACCGTACTGGTCGATGATTTCCAGCGGGTCGATACCGTTGCCGAGCGACTTGCTCATCTTTCTGCCCTGTGCGTCGCGAACCAGACCGTGGAACAAAACGGTATTGAACGGGATGTCTCCCATGTGTTCCAAGCCGGAGAAAATCATTCTGGCTACCCAGAAGAAGATGATGTCATAGCCGGTTACCAGGGTGCTGGTCGGGTAGAAGTATTTGAGTTCCTCGGTGTTGTTTGGCCAGCCCAGGGTAGAGAACGGCCACAGTGCCGAGCTGAACCAGGTGTCCAGGGTATCCTCATCCTGATGCAGGTGGGTGCTGCCGCACTTTGGACAGCAGTTCGGCTGCTCTTTGGCAACGATGACCTCGCCGCAGCTTTCGCAGTAGTACGCCGGGATGCGGTGACCCCACCACAGCTGACGGGAGATACACCAGTCTTTGATGTTTTCCATCCAGTTGTAGTAGGTCTTGTCCATGCGCTCCGGGATGAGCTTGATCTGTCCATTGCGGACAACGTCGATTGCCGGTTTTGCCAGCGGCTCCATCTTAACGAACCACTGTTTGGAAACCATTGGTTCAACGGTGGTTCCGCAGCGGTAGCAGGTGCCTACATTGTGGGTGTGGTCCTCCACCTTCAGCAGATAACCCTGCTCTTCCAAATCCTTCACGATGGCTTTTCTTGCCTCATAGCGCTCCATACCTGCATATTTGCCGCAGGCAGCGGTCATGGTGGCATCGTCGTTCATCACCTTGAGGATTGGCAGGTCATGGCGGCGTCCAACCTCATAGTCGTTCGGGTCGTGTGCCGGAGTAATTTTTACAACGCCGGTACCAAATTCCATATCGACATAGTCATCGCCGACAATCGGAATCTCACGGTTGACCAGCGGCAAGATGACGGTTTTGCCAATCAGATTCTGGTAACGCTCATCCTTCGGGTTAACAGCAACAGCAGTATCGCCCAGCATGGTTTCCGGGCGGGTGGTTGCCAGGATGACCTCTCCGCTGCCGTCGCTGAGCGGGTAGCGCAGATGCCAGAAGTGTCCTGCCTGCTCCTCATATTCAACCTCTGCATCCGAGATGGAGGTCATACAGTGCGGGCACCAGTTGATGATGCGCTCGCCCTGATAAATCAAGCCTTTGTTGTAGAGGTTGACAAAGACCTCTTTGACCGCCTGCGAACATCCGTCATCGAGGGTAAAGCGTTCTCTCTCCCAGTCGCAGGAGGAGCCGAGCTTTTTAAGCTGCTCGATGATTCTGCCGCCGTATTTGCGTTTCCATTCCCATGCGCGCTCCAGGAAGCCTTCTCTGCCCAAATCCTCCTTGGTCAGACCCTCTTCCTTCATTGCGTTTACAATCTTTGCCTCGGTTGCAATGGAAGCGTGGTCGGTGCCCGGCAGCCAGAGGGTTTCATAGCCCTGCATCCTGCGGAAGCGGATGAGGATGTCCTGCAAGGTTTCGTCCAGCGCGTGTCCCATGTGCAGCTGACCGGTGATGTTCGGTGGCGGGATTACGATGGTGTATGGTTTTTTGTCCGGGTTGGGTTCAGCATGAAAATAGCCGCCGTCCAGCCAGAACTGATAGGTGCGGTCCTCGACCTGTTTCGGGTCGTAAACCTTGGAAAGTTCTTTCATGGTGTTTCCTCCTTGTGTATTTGCGCATCGAAAAATAAATGTTTTGGGAAATAAAAAAACTCCCGTCCTTTGCTGTTATACAAAGGACAGGAGATCATTTCCTGCGGTACCACCTTTTTTGGCAGAGGGTTCTGCCCACTCGGCAGGTGCTTAAAAAACACCCCGAACCGGTAACGGGGTTCAGCCGTTATGGTCTACTGAGCGGTCCTCCCGCCGTTCGGCATACTCTCAAAGGCTACCTTGTCGATTCCGCTTTCTGCCGGTCTTTCAGCTTCCGCCGGCTCTCTGTGAGTGCGCTGATCGTTTTACTTCCTTCTCGTCGATTTATGTGGTATTGACTTTTGGGTATACTTTAATCTACCACGTTTTGTTTTGTTTGTCAACTCGGATTTTTTGATTTCCTGTTTTAAAAATCATTTCCCGGAAAATAATTTCCCGGGCAATTTTCTTTTCCTAAGGCAGGAAACTTTTCCCGGGAAATATTTCTCTTTCATCCTTTCAATCCGCTTTGGGCACACTAATGGACACAAAATAGTTAAACTGTGAAGGAGGAAATGGGATGAAAGCCGCACGCAAGTTGATTACGATTGCTCTGGCAGCCGGCAGTTTGCTTTTCCTTGGCTGGCTGGTCCTGCGTTTTTTCCTGCCTGCCACCCTTCCCTTCTGGCTTGGTCTGGCAATCGCTGCCCTGCTGCGCCCGGTGTCGCTGTTCTTTTCCCAAAAGCTGCATCTGCGTCGGCGCCGCGCTGCCGCCTTTGTGATGACCCTGTTCTACCTACTTTTGGGACTGCTGCTCTGGCTGGCTCTTCTGCTGCTGTGGAGCTGGCTTTCCTCCCTGACAGCACGCGCGCCTCAGCTTTATCGAACGTTTTTTCTGCCTGCCATTGCTGATTTCTTCGAGTGGCTCAGTCGTTTTTTGTCCCGCTTTTCTCCCGACCTTGTGCAGACCGTTGCCCTGTGGCGGCAGAGCTTTTCCTCAGCCGCTGCCCAACTGTCCGCTTCCCTTTCCTCTTCACTGCTGAAGTTCTGCACCTCCTTTGCTGCCTGTATGCCTCATTTTTTCTTTGGCGTGGTGGTCACCATCCTTTGCTCCAGCTTTATCTCACTGGACTACCCGCGTGTGACCCAGTTTCTTCTCCGCCTGCTTCCGCCTTCGCTGCGCTCACTTGCCTGTGAGATGAAGCAGTTCCTTCTTTCCACCCTGTTTTGCATGGCAAAAGCCTACCTGATTTTAATGGCAGTGAGCTTTTCTGTGCTTTCCTTTGGTTTATGGCTGCTGAGTGTCCAAAACTTTTTCCCGATTGCTCTGTTGACCTCCCTCTTGGACCTGCTGCCGGTCATCGGCATCGGTTTTGTCCTGCTTCCCTGGGCTGTTTTCTCACTTTTTCAGGGCAACCGCCTGCTGGGATTCGGGCTGCTGCTGTTGTATCTTGCCATCAACCTGCTCCGCAGCCTGTTGGAGCCAAAGCTGGTAGGAAAGAGCATCGGTCTGCCGCCGCTGGTGACCCTGCTGAGCATCTACGCCGGCTTGCAGCTGTTTGGCATCACAGGCGGGCTGCTGATGCCCACTCTGGTGCTGGTCGGCATCTTCTTTTCTCAAAAATACCGACAAATCAAAAAAGAAGGAGAGCCGTAGCCCTCCCCCTTTTAGGAAACACTGTATTTCACCGCATCGCTGCGCACCAGACGATCCAGTTCGGCATCCGGTCGGTAGAGCATGCTGCCCGCATCATACTGGTAGATGTCCGCCAGCAGCGCAAGATATTTTTCCCGGTTGACCGGCTCCGTCCGCACACCCAGCTGTTGCAGCTGCTCCAGATTCTCCTGACGGTTCTGGTCGGCAACGGTGCGGCAGTACCCGCATGCCATCACCACCGCCTGCTCTACCGCCGACTGCTGCTTGGGTGTCAGCTGTTCATACAAACCGGTTTGCATCATCAAATAAGCCGGCTTTAGCTGGTGACAGCTTTCTAACAGCACCAGTGTGTTGTCCTGCGATTGGACCGCCTGCACCAGTTCTCCCAGCTCCACCGGCGCAATCTCCACCTCTTTGTCCAGCAGCATCTGCAACGGCTCCTCCCCTTCGATTTCCAGCGCACTGATTTCCTGCTGCTGCTCCTGCGAGAAGAAGGAGCGGGTGACCGCCAGCGGATACCGCTTGCGAAAGTCGGTCAAGTCAACCGACCCGTCCGCTGCCAAATCCTCGTAACCGTACACCACCGACATTTTAATTTCCATCGGATACTCCTCTTCCAGCAAACGATTGAGCTGCCCGCGGGTGCGCTCGGAGTTCAGTCCGCTGAACAGGTAATCGGCATCCTGAAAGAAAAATGGCAGCGAAAAGGTCTCCAGCGGCTCAATCACTTTGCTCAGCCGTTCGTTTTCCACCAGCGCAAACTGGGTATCATCCGCCGTCAGCACGCTGTCCAGCCGGTCGCTGGCACTCAGTGAAACCTCCAGTTCCCCATCCGAATAGTACGCCAGACGGTTGGCAAACTCCTGCGCTGCCAGCTGGATGCTCTGCGGTGCATCGGAAGCAATCACCATCGACATCGTCTGCGGTTGTGTCGTCTGTTCCTTCCGCACCTCCTGATGTGTGCATCCCGAAAGGAGCAGAATAACGGCTGCCACTGCTCCCAGCCGTTTGATTGTCCTGCGCATCCTATCCTTCCTTTCTTTTGACCATCTATTCCCTGCGACCCAGTCTTCTGGGCGGGTCCTCTGTTTTGGATGTCTTTGGTTGTGTTGTTTGCTCCTGTTTCTCTGCCTGTCCTTCCGATGGATTGCTCATTTCCTCTCTCTGCTCTTCCACTTCTTCCTTGCTTTCCTCCGGCTGCTGCGGCTGCACCGGCTGTTGAGAAATCGGCTGGTAGCTTTGGTTTTGGATGCGGCTGAGTTCCCGAATCCGCACGTCGGTGTTGACTGCAAAGATGTTATTTAAAAACAGCAGGTCGGTGATGCCCTTTTCCTTGACAAAATCAATTAGCCCCAGTTCAAAATACCGCTGGTCCACAATGTAGACCTCATCAAAATTGCAGGCTAAAAAGGGAGCAAAGGCGTTCCCATAGGATTCCTTGACCAGAAGGATCTTTCTGCCGGTGCGGTTGTCCGTCTGGATGTGGGTCAGCGGAAAATCCCCGTGCAGAAACACGCTGTATGTGTTCTGCCCGCCGGTCGCATAGGAGGCAAAGATGCTGCTGTCAATCGGTGTAAATGGCGCACCTTTTTGATAACGGGTGGTGGTCGTTTGAACCGGTGGCAGGAAATATTCCACAAAATCCGGTGTCTGTGCCAGCTGGCTGTCGTGGGTCTGGCTGTAAAAGGTTCCTAAAAACCCGTCGATCTGCCGCTGCTCCATCTTCTCCAGCGAAACCGGTGTCAGCCCTGCCGATTTGCAGAAGGCGATGTATGCCTCATAAGCGCCGCGCGCCGTCCAGTGGTGGTCGGTTCGGAAATACAGGTAATCCTCCCGATTCTTTTCAATCTGGCTGTACGCATCCACCGAGATGACCTTGTCGCTCATATGCTGTGCCACAAAGTCGATATTTTCCCGCTCGCTGCTTGCAATGCCCTGATATTTTTCCGGCAGATAGAATTCGATGGAGGTCGGTGCAATCAGATTGTACACCTGTACCCCGTCCAACTGCTGGGCATAGGAGCTGATGACCCGCGCATACTCCGCCGACAGCGTTTGGCTGGAGCCGAAAATCTGCATCCCCATATTGCGGTACAAAAACAAACTGCCCACCTGTTCGCCTGCGGTTCCCTGCTCGCTCAAGCCGTTTCCCGGTGCATTCGGGTCCTTGTAGGCGTCATAGTCGATTGCCGGCGGCTGCGGCTCTCCCGCCAGCTCCTGCTGCTCCTGTTGTTGCTCCTGCTCGGCTTCCGATTGAGGCTTCTGCGGCTGGCTTTGCTGGACACTTCCGCCCGCCGGATGGATGCGCACATCGTCCGGGTGAACACCCTGCATCTGTTCCAGCTTCGATGCCAGCGACACCAGCTGCTCCCGCTGCGGAAAGGTATCGGCATAGTAGGCATCGTACTGCTCGGCATACTCGCCGGAAAACCAGCTGCGCAAAGTCCACTGCGGTTTTGCTGCAAGCTCTCTTTTTTCCACCTCGGAAACGGTGGGTTTGGGCAGAACGACTGCCAGAACACCCACCAGAACCAACAGCATAATCACCACACTGACGTTGATCAGGTGCAGCTGCAGAGAGCGGTTCGATTGTTTCATAGTTCCTCCTTATTGCCACCGGTAAAGCAACTGCCTTTGCCTGGCAGTGCCTTGACCGATGGTCGTCATCATCAAAAACGGAAATACAAAAACGGATTGTAGCTGTCCCCTACCAGAAGCGCTGTACACACCAGCAGCAGGGCTAGATTCATCATCGCGGTCCCGATGGACAAAAGCGCCTGCCTGCCCTGTCCTCTGCCGTCCTGTGCCACCCAGCTTTCCAGCCGGATTTTGCACCACTGGGTCAGCGGCAGACAGAACAGCAGCGCTGCCAGCAGCCAGAAAAGGTGATTTGCAAAGGTGATGGAAAGCTGCGGGTCAATCATCGGATTGCCCGACCCTCCGAACATCACCCGAAAATAGCCTGCCAAGCGGCTCAGGTCGGTGGTATAAAAGAGGGTCCAGCCAATCAAGGTAACAAACAGCAGATACAGATGGGAAAACACCGCCGGTATCCTTTGCAGCCAGCGCAGCAGTCCCAGTTTTTCCACCATCAGCAGGATTCCATAAAAGGCTCCCCACAGCACAAAGTTCCAGCTGGCGCCATGCCACAGTCCGGTCAGCAGCCACACCACGCTGATATTCAGCAGCTGGTGCCTGCGGTTGCCGCCCAGCGGGATGTAAACATAGTCCCGAAAGAAGCTGCCCAGCGAAATGTGCCACCTGCGCCAAAAGTCGGTGACCGATTTGGCAAGGTAAGGGTAGTTGAAGTTGGTGTGATAATGAAATCCGAACATCCTGCCCAGCCCGATTGCCATATCCGAATAAGCAGAAAAATCATAGTAAAGCTGGATGGAATAAAGCAGCACCCCAAACCACGCACCCGCTACCGAAAGCTCCTGCAAGGGCGCATTCAGATATTGCTCCACCAGCTTGCCTGCCGTATTGGCAACCACCACCTTTTTGGTCAAGCCGATGCAAAAGCGGGTGATGCCTTCGCTCATATCCTTCGGGGTGGTGTGGCGCTCCTCGATCTGTGCTGCCACGTCGCTGTACCGCACAATCGGTCCTGCCACCAGCTGATGGTAGCTCGACAGGTACATCAAATATTTATAGTAGCTTTTCTGCGCCGGCACCTGCCCGCGGTAGACATCCAGCACATAGCTGATGGTTTGAAAGGTATAAAAGGAGATGCCGATGGGCAGCGAAATCTGCGGCACCGGCAGAGAAAGACCGGTCAGCAGATTGAAATTCTCCACAAAAAATCCGCTGTACTTAAAAACACCCAGCATGCCCAAATCAAACAGGAGCGAGGCTGCCAGCGCCAACTTCATCCGGCGGCTCTGCCCGCTCAATCGAAAATATTCGATGCATCTTGCCCAGGTGTAATCCAGAAAAGCGGTGAGCATCAGCATGAACACCCACACCGGCTCTCCCCACGCATAAAAAAAGAGGGAAAAAGCCAACAGCACCCCATTGCGCCAGGTCTTGTTGGACGATATAAAATACAAAATCAGATTCAGCGGCAAAAACAGATAAATAAAAAACAGATTTGAAAACACCATCTCGCTTTTCCTCCCGGACCTTTCTCTTCGCTTTTTTAATTATATAACACATCCCTGTGGATGAAAAGAGACTTTTTTCATTCGTCGCAATTTTTTCATTTTCCAAACCCGTCGGGTCGTTGGCAGATTGATACACAAATCCACTACCTGTCGTACACAAATTGCCGCCTTTGACAAACTGTCGATAAATTTCACCCCCGATATTGAGTTTATCTTTTTTTTGGGGTAAAATAAGGATATGTTTACAGGCGACCGAGGTCTGTCTGGAAAAGGATGCGTTCAAACCGCGCATCCGTCTTTGAAAGGACTGTGAAAAATGAGCGAAGAAAGCTATATCGTAAATGAAGGAAAGAATGAGGTCATCCAGGTGGATGGCGTTTCATACCAACGTCTTGCAATCCGCACCCATGTCATCACCGATAAGGATGATGTATGTCAGGTCATTGAAAAGTATGCCAAGCCATACGCCCAGCCGGACGACATCGTCTTTATGACCGAAAAAGCAGTTGCCTGCACCCAGCGCCGCGCTATCCCGATGAAGGACATCCACCCGCGCCCGCTGGCAAAATTCCTGTGCAAATTTGTCCTCAAAACTCCATACGGAATCGGTCTGGGCATCCCGGAAACGATGGAGATGGCGCTGCAGGAATGCGGTACTCCAAGGATTCTGTTTGCTGCTGCTGTTTCTGCGGTGGGCAAGCTGTTCCACAAACGCGGCTGGTTCTACACCATTGCCGGATACAAGGCACGTTCCATCGACGGTCCCTGCGACTACACCCTGCCGCCGTACAACGAATATGTCGTTCTGGGTCCTGCACAGCCGGACGAAACTGCCCAGAAGATGTCCCAGTGTCTGGGCGGCATCAAAGTAGCCATCACCGACATCAACGACCTGGAGGGTCAGATTCTCGGCACCTCCGACCCATCTATGGACCGCGACCTGCTGGTCAAAATCCTCAAGGACAACCCGCTGGGTCAGTCGCTGGAGCAAACTCCAATCGGTATCATCCGCAAGGTAAAATAGCAAAAGAAAAAGGACTCCCGAGGGGAGTCCTTTTTTTATGATTCGGTAATGCGCTCTTGTATCAAAGCGGATGGCGGCGGCGCTGACTGCGAAAAATGCAGCGCATTTACATATCGCTCGGTTGCCTCCTGCACCCGCTCGGGACGATGGGTGTACAGCAGGGCAATCGTCTGCCCTTTGCAGACCTTCGCACCGGTCTTTGCCGTAAAGCGGATACCCGCTCCGGCATCGACTGCATCCTCTTTTCTTTCTCTGCCCGCTCCCAGCAAGGCGACCACGTTGCCAATCTCATCGGTCTGCATGGAGGCGATATAGCCGTCCTGCGGCGCCTGTATCGGATAAACCGGAGCCAGCTGGAATTTTTCCGGCTGCTCGAGATAGCTGACATCGCCGCCCTGCCGCTGCACCATCCGGTAGAAGCACCGATAGGCACTGCCGTTCTGCAAGGAGGCTGCTGCCCTGCACAGGCAGTCCTCCAGCTCTCCTTGACCTGCCAGCCAAAGCATATTGCCTGCCAGATGGGTACACAGCTCGGTCAAGTCGGCAGGACCTTCTCCTCGCAGCGTCCAGATTGCCTCCTGGACCTCGATGGCATTGCCTGCCGTATCTCCCAGCGGTGTGTCCATATCGGTAATCAGCGCTGCGGTCCTTCTGCCTGCCCGGTTGCCGATGCCGACCATCGTCCTTGCCAGAGCAGCCGACTGCTCCTTTGTTTTCATAAAGGCGCCGCTGCCGGTCTTGACATCCAGCAGGATTGCATCCGCTCCGGCAGCAATCTTCTTGCTCATGATGCTCGAAGCAATCAGCGGCAGGCTGTCCACCGTCGCTGTCACATCCCGCAGGGCATAGATTTTTTTGTCCGCTACCGCCATCTCCCCGCTCTGCCCGATGAGGGAGATGCCGACCTCGTTGACAATCTCGAAAAATTCCTCCCGCGGCAGCACCGTGCGGTAGCCCGGGATGGATTCCAACTTATCCACCGTGCCGCCGGTGAAGCCCAGCCCTCTGCCGGACATCTTGGCAATCGGAATCCCGCAGGCAGCAGCCATCGGAGCTGCAATCAGGGTGGTCTTGTCACCCACGCCGCCGGTGGAGTGCTTGTCCACCTTCACACCGGCAATGCCGCTTAAATCTGCCATCTGTCCCGAGTGTGCCATCGCCAGCGTCATCTCGGTGGTTTCCTGCAAATCCATCCCCTGAAAGCAAACAGCCATCAAAAAAGCTGCCATCTGATAATCAGGGATCTGCCCTGCGGTATAAGACTGGATCATCCAGCAGATTTCAGCCTTATCCAAGGCGTGTCCCCGCTTTTTCTTCTCGATCAAATCGTACATCCGCATTCCAAAGTCCCCTTTCTGTTATTTAGTCACGAAAAATCGGTCTGCCATCTTCAAAGCGGTCGATGATTGCCAACGATTCCAGACGGATTCCCTTCTCCCGCAGCATCTGTCCGCCCTCCTGGAAGCCTTTTTCGATGACAATGCCGCAGCCGACTGCTGTTGCACCCGACTGCTCCACAATGTCCAACAGACCCAGCAGCGCCTGTCCCTTTGCCAGAAAGTCATCAATAATCAGCACGCGGTCACCCGGATTGAGATACTTTTTAGAAACCTGCACATCAAAGGTGGTTCCTCTGGTGAAGGAGGTGACCTGAGAGGTGTACAGTTCTCCATCCAGATTCTTCGACTTACTTTTTTTAGCAAAAACAACCGGAGCATAGTCAAAGTGTGGTGCGGCTGCCACAGCAATACCAATGCCCGACGCTTCGATAGTCAAAATCTTGTTGATTTCTTCCCCTGCAAAACGGCGGCGAAACTCCCGACCGATTTCATCCAGCAGGCGGATGTCCATCTGGTGGTTCAAAAAGCTGTCCACCTTCAGCACATTTCCTTCCTTAACCTTACCGTCCTTCAAAATTCGTTGCTTTAATATTTCCATCCGATTTTCCCCCTGTTCGGCGCAAACCGCACCGTTTTAAATTCCTTTTTACCATTGTATCAATCTATCTATTTTCCGTCAACGAAAATTTGAACAAAAAAGCCTGCTTTTTTCCAAAGCAGGCTTTTGTTTTACTCCTATTTCCTTTTTAGTTGCCGCCGCGGAATCCTTTTCCAATCACCTCGCTGGTGTTGGTAATCATCACAAAGGCGTGCGGGTCCGCCTGCTTAATGGCTTCCTGCAAGCGGATTCCCTGCTTTTTGTTCTGCGCCGTCAGGATAACGGTCTTGTCGGTATGCTCAAACAGACCCTCCGCGTGGTAGATGGTCGCTCCGCGGTGAAGGGTGATGGTGATAAAGTTGTAAATCTCCTCCGGCTTGTCGGTAATGATGGTAAAGGACTTGTAGGTGTTCATGTCCTCCAGGAAAAAGTCAACAGCAAAGGAGCGGATGACCAGACCCACCATCGAGAACAGACCGGTGGTCGGACCGAAGGCTACAAAGGTCATCACCGTGATAAAAAAATCCACCAGCAGCAGTGCCTTTCCGATGTGGCACTTGAAATATTTTTTGACGACCATCGCGATGATGTCGGTACCACCGGTGGAAGAACCGATGTTAAACAGCAATGCCGAACCCCACGCCGGCAGAAAAACGCCCAGCAGCAGCTCCATGAACGGCTGATTTGTCAGCGGTTGGGTCAGCGGGAAGGCAAATTCAAAGATTTTGAGCATCGCCGAAAAAGCGATGGTGACATAAAAAGTTTTAAATCCGAATTCCTTGCCCAACAGCAGCAGACCTACCACCATCAGGGCGATATTGATGACCGATACAATGGTGCCGTTGCTCAGTTGCGGGTAGTAGTGGGCAAGCACAACCGAGATACCGGTGACGCCGCCGGTAGAAAAATTGTTGGGAAATTTAAAAAAGTAGCTTCCAATCGCTGTAAGCAGAGTACCAAAGTTTAAAATAAAAAAGTCACTGAGCCATGTTTTTGTTTTTTGTTCCATAACGCTTCCTCTTTTCTTTCTGAAAGATAATGGTCGCTTCTCCGTTTTGAATAGGTATTTCTATAAAAAAAGACACCGTTCGGAATTTTCCAAACGATGTCTTGTGTTGACAAAACAGCAAAGCAAAGCATCCTTCAAAGTGCCTTTGAAAAATGCTGCTTTCCACAGTTTCTTCATCTGTTTTCCAGAGTTCCGTAGAAAACAGACAACACCCGTTTGGAAACGAGTAAAATACAGGCAAGTATTCCGACTGATAGCTGCTGAAAATCAGCGGGTATGTGCGCCTTCCCGAAATCTTCCAGTGGCTGAGAAACCCTTTCTCTGCACATCCCTTTGAGCTAAACACGGCAACGGTCTTGTCCGGGATTTTCACCCGGTTCCTTTTGTGCATCTGCACCTGTATTTCGACCATTCAGTTTTCGGCTTTATTATAATATATGGCAAAGCATCCGTCAAGTGTTTTAAAAGCTGCTTTTACATAAAGGAAAAAAGCGCCCTTTCGGACGCTTTTTTCCTAGATAGACATGTATCGTGATGTATACGTAATCTCTTATTTAACTTTTGCAGGAGTCTGTTTCTTCCAGTCTTCATACAGCTCTTTTGCTGTGCCGGACAGTGCCCACAGACCCAGTACGTTCGGGATTACCATCAAGCTGTTGAACAGGTCGGAGAGGTTCCAAACCAGGTTTACCTTCAGGGTAGAACCAACAACGATGAATACAACTACCAGAGCTGCATAAATCTTGGTTGCCAGGTTTGCATGTTTGCTGAACAGGTATCTTACGTTCTTCTCACCAAAGAAGTACCAGCCGATGATGGTGGAGAATGCGAAGAAGAACATACAGATTGCGATGAAGATTGCACCGAATTTACCAAAGCCTGCGGTGAATGCAGCCTGAGTCAGAGCAGCGCCGGTCAGGTCCTGGTTGTAGGTGTTCAGCTGACCAGTAATCATTACTGCGAAAGCAGTCAGGTTCAGGATGATGAGGGTGTCGATAAATACGCCCATCATAGCTACCAGACCCTGGTCACAAGGATGTTTTACTTTTGCTACTGCGTGTGCATGTGGAGTGGAACCCATACCAGCTTCGTTGGAGAACAGACCACGGGCAACACCGTATTTGATAGCCTGAGATACTGCTACGCCGGCAAAACCACCGATAGCAGCTTCTGGATTAAATGCACCGACAAAGATCATTTTGAATACGTTTGGCAGATTGCCGATGTTCATGATGATCAGAACAAGGGCGCCGATGATGTAGAAACCAGCCATGATTGGAACCAGCTTCTCAGTTACAGATGCGATACGTCCAATGCCGCCCAAGAAGATGAATGCTGCCAGGATAGCAACTGCGATACCAACGAACAGAGGGTTGATACCGAATGCGCCCTTGAAAGCGTCACCGATCGAGTTGGACTGTACCATGTTGCCGAAGAAGCCCAGAGCCAGGATAATCAGGATTGCAAATGCACCTGCAAGGACTTTACCCAGAGTGCCTTTGTAAGCTGCGCGGATGTAGTATACAGGTCCGCCGGTTACCTCGCCGGTTTCATCGGTTGTCTTATATTTCTGAGCCAGGGATGCCTCTACGAAGATGGTTGCCATGCCGAAGATTGCGGATATCCACATCCAGAAGATAGCACCAGGACCACCCATTACCATTGCGGTTGCAGCACCGGCAAGGTTACCTGTACCTACCTGAGCAGCAATCGCGGTTGCCAAAGACTGGAAAGAGGTCATACCGTCTTTGCCTGCTTTTTCACCGTTGAGTTTGATGTTGCCGAAAACGGATTTAAAAGCACGACCGAACTGAGTAAACTGTACACCGCCCAGACGGATGGTGAACCACAAACCAGTACCTACCAGAAGTACTACCAACAGTTTACCGGACATAAAGTCCTGGAGCGTTAATACCACTTCATTCAATTGATCCAAAAAAGCTTCCATACATTTTCCTCCTCAACAATTTGTTTGTCGGTGATTTCATTATATCGTAATTTGACGGATTTGTCCATAGATTTGTAATAATCTGATTCATTTTCATCATATTTGTTCATATCTATTTTAAAATATCCACTGGAATCACAAAATTTTTTATCTTTTCACTACAAACGCCTTTGCTTATTGTGCATTTTGACTATGCTTTTCCCTTTTATCGAAAATAAACCCTCCCGTGCCTTTTCCCATCACAGCAAGTTGCACAACTATTTTTTCCCTGATTAGAATATTCTTCCGCTTTAAGAGAACATTTGTCTTTTATATAAATACAGTTTTCAGGATTTGATTTCCTTGCAAAATCAAAGCGAAGCAACTCACAGGATTTCTGTGTTTTTGCTTCGCTTTGTAAAGAATAAAATATCGTGATTCTTGTATATTTTGCAATTTAGGGATTTTGCCTTCTCTTTGCCTTTCTCTTCCTTCTTCTTCATTTTTCAATCGAAAAAAGGAGGAGAAATCAGATTGGATTTTACTTCCTATTTAAAAATTGCGCCAATTTTTTCAAATCTGTCATCGTTTCTTCATCCTCCAGCGCATGGTGATGGTCGGTGGCAAAGCAGCAGACCGGGTCAAAAATCTCCTTTGCATTCATCTGGCGCAGCAGCACCGCCGAGGTGTTCATCGGTGCAGTCGCTGTCCCCTGTCCGCCGCCCAGCAGAATCATTCCGCCGCGCTTTGGCTTTTCCAGCAGCTTTTCGTGCCGGAAGGTTTTGGCTGCCCAGTAGACCTGAATCCTGCTGAGTACGCTGAGTACCGGACCGGTGATCTCGCAAAAGTAGACCGGCGAAGCGATAACCACGTTGTCGCACTCTCTGAGGTAGCTGTCAATCTCCTGCCAGCCGTCCCGAATGCTGCATTCCGGGTGCTCCCAGCAGTAACGGCAGTCGATGCAGGCGCGCACATTGCAGCTGTGGGCATTTACAATCTTGTATTCCCCTTCCAGCTGTGCTGTCAGCGCGTCAATCATGCTCTGTGTTTCTCCGTTCTTTCTTGCAGAGCCGTTAAAAATCAATGTCTTCATCCCAATTTCATCCCTTACTCTTTATTTTCCTTGTGGCTGTGCGGGGATTTCTCCGCCGAAGAACAGCCCTTCTACCACCTGTTCAAAAAGTTTTCCCTTTTCCCCTTTGTTGGGATAATAGCTTCCGTTTTCATAAATGGTGTTTTCGTTGGCGCCGATGATTACCTGTGTACCGTTGGTCAGCTGGTAGGTGATGTAGGCGCGCGGCATCTCCTGCTCGGTCTTACCAAACCATCTGCGCAGACCGCCTGCCAAATCGGCAGCAATCTGCATATCCTGCTGCGAAACCTCCACCGTCTTTCCGTCAAAGGTCGCCTGCGCGGAAGCAATCTGCTTTACCTTCGGAGCGCCCGACAGCGGCAGCCCGCTCAAGCCGACGAAGATGACGACGGCAATCAACAAAGAAATGATGATATTACGCACCATCTCTCCCTTGAGCGCCTTCATCTGTTGTTTTCTTGGGTCTTCTATCATGGGTGATTCCTCCATTTTTTGATTCCTTACTGTTTTCAAATTCCCCTGTCCTGCGGCAAATCTCGTGCAAATGCTGCACCTTGCAGGGGACTTCTTTCTATTATACAACATTTTACTCCACAAGGAAATCGGAAGAGCCGCACAAAGAGAAGGGACAAAATCAAGCAATTTGGCTGAAATCAGGCATTTCGAGCGCTTTTCACCACCGCATACATCAGCGAAGAAAAATCCGGCGGAGATGCGCTCAAACCGCTTTCCAACACCATCAATCCTCCCTCTGACAATTCTCGGGAAAAGGTGCTGGAATCGACCATCCGGCAAGAGGTACCTGCCAGCATCATCTCCCGTCCGGTCTGCTGATGGCATCTGGATTGGAGGGAAAAAGCTGTCGCAATGTCCGATTGCATCTGCATCTGTCCATCCCCCATAGTGCAGATGAGAGCAATTCCGTCCGGCTTTAGATGTTCCCGTATAAATCGGTAAAATACAGCGCGGTCCTCATCCGGCACCAGCATATGAAGGACTGCTACCGCATAGATAAAATCAAATCGACGGTCCTGCTGGTCTTTTAGGCAATCCAGCACCGCAAAGGATGCAGCAAAATCCGGTAGCTTTTCCCGACAATATCGAATACTTTCCGGGGAAACATCGGTTGCCAGCAAATTCCAGCCCTGCCTGAGCAATGGGAGCGCATCACGACCCTCACCGCAGCCAATTTCCAGAATTTCTGCCTGCAAAGTTAGCTCATATCGTTCTATCGTCTGACGGACAACAGGAGTTGGGACATCTGATGCCCACTGAAGTCCCTCTCGATGCACCTGTTGATAGCGCTGTTCATACGCATAATAATAATTTTTATCTGTCTCCATTCCAAGTTTCTCCTGTTTATCCATAAAAATTTAGGATGGTACAATCTTTATTTGAAAACAAATGGGGTTTTCCACAATCCTCTGTTATATTGGTTTAAATCTAGTACAAAAAGGGCGGACCCTGCGGTCCACCCTTTGCTCACCTGTAAAAAAGGTACTATTTATTTGCTTCTTCTACTGCAACAGCGCAGGCAACGGTAGCACCGACCATCGGGTTGTTGCCCATACCGATCAGACCCATCATCTCAACGTGAGCCGGAACGGAGGAAGAACCTGCAAACTGTGCATCCGAGTGCATTCTGCCCATGGTATCGGTCATACCGTAGGAAGCAGGACCTGCTGCCATGTTGTCCGGGTGCAGAGTTCTGCCGGTACCGCCGCCGGAAGCAACCGAGAAGTACTTCACGCCGTTTTCTACACACCATTTCTTATAGGTGCCTGCTACCGGATGCTGGAAGCGGGTCGGGTTGGTGGAGTTGCCGGTGATGGAAACGTCTACCTTTTCCATCTGCATGACCGCTACGCCTTCCTGTACGTCGTCGCAGCCAAAGCATCTGACCTTTGCTTTATCTCCATCGGAGAAAGCAACCTCGCGAACTACGGTCAGCTCGCCGGTGAAGTAGTCATATTTGGTTTCCACATAGGTAAAGCCGTTGATTCGGGAGATGATGTAAGCTGCATCCTTGCCCAAACCGTTGAGGATAACGCGCAGCGGAGATTTTCTTGCTTTGTTGGCGGTTCTTGCGATACCGATTGCACCTTCAGCAGCTGCAAAGGACTCGTGACCTGCCAGGAAGCAGAAGCAGTTGGTCTCTTCCCGCAGCAGCATAGCGCCCAGGTTACCATGTCCCAGACCGACCTTGCGGTTTTCTGCAACCGAGCCCGGCACGCAGAATGCCTGGAGTCCGATACCGATTGCCTCTGCTGCCTCTGCTGCCTTGGTGATGCCCTTTTTCAGAGCGATGGCAGCGCCCAGGGTGTATGCCCATACTGCGTTTTCAAAAGCGATTGGCTGCACGCCTTTGACGATGGACTCCACGTCGATTCCTTTGGAGAGACACAGGTCTCTGGCTTCTTCCAGAGAGGTCATTCCATATTCCTTCAGAGCTGCCTCGATTTTCGGCATTCTTCTTTCCTGTCCTTCAAATTTCGCCATGATAGTTTCCCTCCTGTTCCTTATTCTTCGCGTGGATCGATATATTTGGCAGCATTTTCATAGCGACCGTATGTACCGATATTTTTTTCATACGCCTCTTTCGGGTCCATACCGTGGCGAATCGACTCGAGCATTTTTCCTACGCGGACAAATTTATATCCGATTGCTTCGTTGTTCTCATCCAGAGCAACCGAAAGGATGTATCCTTCTGCCAGTTCCAGATAGCGAACGCCTTTTGCACCGGTGGAGAAGATGGTTCCCACCTGGGAGCGCAGACCTTTGCCAAGGTCCTCCAGGCTGGCACCGATTGGCAGACCATCCTCCGAGAAAGCAGTCTGTGTTCTTCCGTATGCCAGCTGCTTGAAGATTTCACGCATTGCTACGTTGATTGCGTCGCAGACCAGGTCGGTGTTCAGCGCTTCCAGCAGGGTTTTGCCCGGCAGGATTTCACCAGCCATTGCTGCGGAGTGGGTCATACCCGAGCAGCCCAGTGTTTCCACCAGTGCCTCCTGGATGATGCCGTCCTTTACATTCAAGGTCAGTTTGCAGCAGCCCTGCTGTGGAGCACACCAACCGATACCGTGAGAAAGACCGGAAATATCAGAGATCTGATATGCCTTGACCCATCTGCCTTCTTCCGGGATTGGAGCCGGACCGTGATGAGGACCCTTTGCGATCGGGCACATCCTCTCTACCTCGTGAGAATAGTTCATATCGATAACCCCTTTCCTATGTTGCTCTAAAAAACGTTTGGACTTTACTCTCCTATTATAAAAGGATTATGAAAAATTATCAAGAACTTTTTTGTTAAAAAAATATCATACACGCAACCTTGGACCAGCCGTCAAAAATCCCTACATTTTTGCTGTTATTTTACTACATTCTACACAGTCAAGATTCCGTTTTTCTTTTTCGAGCAAACCGGATTGCTTTCATTGGAAAAGCAGACCGTTTTCTGCTAAATATCACCTTCCAAAGTTTTCCCATCTCTGTAAAGACCGCGCAGGACAAACTGTCCTCCTTTTCTATTCCTTGAATCTCCCTGTATTTGGATTTATATTCCTTTTCCCCATGCTCCTTTTTTGTCTTCTTCCTTTTATTGATATGCAATCAATCCCATCAAATCCTTCGGAAATCAGACAGTTGTTCCTATCCATCCAGAAAAAGTTTCACGTTTTTCCCTTCATTTTTTCCTTGATAAAAAAACATTTTCTTGCATATTTGACAATTTACTTCTCTCCGGCAGAATGGTATACTTATTTGCGGAAAAAAAGGAAAGAGAGGTTTTCCTATGAAGAAAACATACCAGCTGTCCGAAGCTGCTTTTCAGCTCGACGGCAAAATGCCTTTGAAACAGGCAATCCCCCTCGGCTTGCAGCACGTGCTTGCCATGTTTGTCGGAAACTTGACTCCTCTGCTGATCATCACCGGTGCCTGCGGCATTGCCGGCGGTGAATTTGCCGACCTGCAGCTGCACCTTTTGCAGAATGCCATGCTGGTTGCCGGCATTGTCACGCTGATTCAGCTGTTCTCCATCGGTCCCATCGGCGGAAAGGTTCCCATCGTCATGGGCACTTCCTCCGGCTTTATCGGCGTGTTCCACTCGGTCACTGCCTCTATGGGCGGCGGTGTGATTGCTTATGGCGCCATCATGGGTGCTTCCATCATCGGCGGCATCTTTGAGGGCATCCTGGGACTTTTCCTGAAGCCGCTGCGCCGCTTCTTCCCTCCGGTGGTCACCGGCACCGTTGTCATGTCCATCGGTCTGAGCCTGATTTCCGTCGGCATCAATTCCTTCGGCGGAGGCAACACCGCTCCCGACTTCGGCTCGATGGAAAATCTTCTGCTGGCAATCTTTGTTCTGGTGATGATTCTGTTCTTTAAACACTGCACCAAGGGCTTTACCAGCTCCTCCGCCATCCTGCTGGGCATCATCTGCGGCTATCTGGCTGCTTTTGTGATGGGACTTTTCCTGCCTACCACCGGCATCACCGCCGAGGGTGTGGAATACACCAAGGCGTGGGTTTTAAACTGGGACAAGGTGGCAAGCGCTCCCTGGTTTGAAATTCCCAGACTGATGCCGATCAAACCGGTATTTGACCTGCGCGCCATCCTGCCGGTTCTGATTATGTTTATCGTCACCGCTGTGGAGACAGTGGGCGACATCTCCGGCGTCATGGAAGGCGGTCTGGGTCGTGAAGCTACCGACAAAGAGCTGTCCGGCGGTGTAATCTGCGATGGTCTTGGCTCCTCCTTTGCCGCTCTCTTCGGTGTTCTGCCCAACACCTCCTTCAGCCAGAACGTCGGTCTGGTTGCCATGACCAAGGTGGTCAACCGCTTTGCCATCTCCACCGGTGCAATCTTCCTCATCCTGTGCGGACTGTGCCCGAAGCTGGGTGCTGTGGTTTCCATCATGCCGCAGTCTGTTCTGGGCGGCGCTGCCGTTATGATGTTTTCCTCCATTGTCATCAGCGGAATCCAGCTGATTACCAAGGAGCCGCTGACCGCACGCAGCCTTTCCATCGTATCGGTCGCTTTGGGTGTTGGCTACGGCATGGGTGCGAACACCGGCGTTCTGGCGCACGCGCCACAGGCGATCCAGCTGATTTTCGGTGGTTCCGGTATCGTTCCTGCCGCTATGGTTGCCATCCTGCTGAACATCCTGCTGCCAAAGGAAAGTGCTGAAAAATAAAAAAGAGGAGCAGCTTTCATCGCTGCTCCAGCAATTCGACCAAATCCTCCGGGCGGTCGACATCCTGTAATTCATATCGATCCCGAATGTTTACTGTGTGTAAGCGTTCGGGATATTTTTTTAATACCATTCCACCTCCCTTTCCTTCCGGGAGGTTTTTCAGTTGCTCAAATGCCCATTCGGGAAACACCGCCGGAGAACCAGGAATCCCTTCACAGCTCAGGCGCCAAAGGTGCGGGGAATCTTTGGAAACCAGCGCCAGCGCCGCTACCGTTTCCCTTCGCAGAAGCGGCTGGTCTGCCGGTGCAAACAGGCAGCGCTCCACCCCTTGCATCCTCTGCAAACCCAGCCGCACTGTGTCATTGCGGTTGGGAAGCGAGTGAAGGACCGCCGAAATATTTCGTTTGCGGCACAATCGGGCAATCTCCTCATGACGGGTCACCACCACACGCCGGAGAAAGATGTCTTCGGTTGCATCCAGAATCCGGCAGATCAGCGGCTCTCCGCCAAAATCTGCCAGCAGCTTGTTGGAGCCAAAACGTTTTCCCAAGCCTGACGCCATGATGACACAGCCGATTTTTCCAAATGGGTCATCCAAATCGACCACAAACACATCTTTGCGGCTGCAAAGCTCCTGCAAAAAAGCAAGCGGCTGCTTGCGAACCACCGCCGCGACCTGTTTTTGCTTCAAAAGGGTACGAAATGCCTGCTGATACTCTGTACACTCTGATTCCAGATAGCCGACCTCATCGACGGTGACCCACCTGCTGTCCGATTGGATGCAGCGCAGCAGAGCAGGTATCCCAAGCCGGAGAAATCCATCCGGCAAAGGCTTCATCCGGTTGGCATTGCCCGGCAAAGAAGGGTCAAAAGCGCCCACCTGCACCGTTGTCCCGGAGATATTTTCCCGCAGATAGACCGCCTGCCCGGGTTTTGCCCAACTGGTAATCCCCGGTTGCGGCTCCGAAAAGAGCTGATGGAGCAGGGTGGTCTTGCCGCTGCCTCTAGCTCCGGTCAAAATCAGGTGTCGCTTTTGGCTGCTCTGAAAAGAATTCCAGATACAGTCCGCTGTTAGCCTGTTTGCAGGCATCCCGATAGGCTTCATAGCGATACAGCCACTCCCTTCCTTTTTCTGTCAGGCTGCTCCCTCCGCCGTCCTTCCCGCCGGTTTTTCGGTCGATCAGGGCAAACCCCAGCGCCGCTTCGGCATTGCGAATCAGCTTCAGCGCCTTGGTGTACGCCATATTCATGGAGATGGCTGCGGCTCTCAGCGAGCCTGTTTGTTCGATTGCGTGCATCAGGCGGGCAGGTCCCTCGCCAAAAAACTTTTCTCCCTCGTCATCCAAAAAGATGATTCTGGTTACCGCTTTCATCCTCTTCCTCCTCACTCAGCATCACAAGCCGGGGTTTTCCTTGGCGGTTTTGACAGCGCTGCAGGCTAATCTTTCCATACACCCGACAGAGCAGCTGCTCCATCCGCTCCAATGAATCTTTCTTCGGCTCCAACATTCCCAAAACGCTGCCCTGCGAAAGCACAAGCAACCGGTCGCAGAAATTCAGCGCAAGAGAAGGGTCGTGCAGGGTGACCACCGCAGCGTGCCTTTCCTGTGCGACCCACCCTTGCAACAAATGCAGCATCTGATGCCGGTAGCGAAAGTCCAGCGCACTTTCCGGCTCATCCAACAGCAGCAGCCTGCTCCCGGAAACCAGCGTCCGCGCCAGGATACACAGCTGCTTTTGTCCTTCACTTAGGCAAAGGTAGTTGCTCTGCTCTCTTCCCGCCAGTCCTACCTGTGCCAGTGCCTGTGCAGCCAAGTCCTGCATCTTTCTTCCCGGACGTTCCAACAGACCCAAGCGAGGATTAAATCCCATCAGCACCACATCCAGCACCGAAATGTCGATGGAGATGCCGCTTCTCTGTGGGATATATCCGACCAGCCGCGCAATCTGCCGGGCGGAAAGCTGCTCCAGCACCGTCTGCTCCAATAAACATTTTCCCTTATGCGGCAGGATCCCGCACATTGCCTTGAGCAGGGTGGTTTTTCCGCAGCCGTTTGCTCCCAGAATCCCCATCAGACAGCTTTGTTCCAACCGGAACGAAACACCCCGAAGGATTGGGTCTGCACCATAGCCGGCAGAGAGCTGCTCAACCGATAAAAAGCTCATCCTCTCTGCCTCCCTTGGACAATCAGAAAAATCAAAAACGGCGCTCCCAGAATGCTGGTGAAGATGCTGACCGGAAGCTCCGTTGCTGCCATCGAGCGCGCCAGAATATCTGCGCCGCAAAGCAGCACCCCGCCCAGCAAACCGCTGAGCCACATGCTCCCTATGCGGTTTTGTCCGGTCATCATCCTTGCCCCATGCGGCGCCAGCAGACCGACAAAGCTAATCAAGCCGGTCAGGCTGACAACAGCGGAAACCGCAAGGGTCGCTACCATTAAAACCACCAGTCGAAGCTGTGCAACTCGCACGCCCAGCATCCGTGCCTCCCCTTCTTCGGCGGACAGCAGGATGATTTGCCGGTGCAGCAGCAGTAAGCCTCCCATGCAAAGGATACACAGGAACAAATTCCCCCCGATGGAGTGGATGCTGATTCCGTTTAGGCTGCCCATCATCCAGTATTCAATGGAGGCAAGCTCCCGCTCCGGGTCGGCTGTGAGCTTCAGGCACATCAGCACCGTCTGCGCAAGCGAGTGGACCGCAATTCCCGCTAAGACGATGGTGCTGCTTTTCCCGCTGCGATTGAGGCTTGACAGAATCAATGCCAGCACAACCGCCAGCAGCGCTCCGGCAAAGGCGGAGGCTGTCACCGCAGCAGCACCGGACAAAAACAGAATCCCGGCAGCAGCACCGGCACTGGCTCCCGAGGAAACGCCGATGATGTCCGGGGATGCCAGCGGATTTCCAAACACCGTCTGATAAACAAAACCGGACACCCCCAGGGCAAAGCCGCCGATGATGCCCACCACCGTCCGGCTGCACCGCAGGGTGAGGAAAACACGCCACTGCATCGCATCGCCGGCAAGCAGCTGCTGCATGGAAAGAGGATATTTCCCGGTAAATAAACTGATTGCCGCCAGCACGACCAAAAGGACTGCACCGGCGGCACAGTACCGTTTAGTGTTCGCTGTAGGTAAAGTCGTAGAAGGTTTCATAGTATTCGTCCATCTTTTCCGCACACGCTTCATCGCTCAACAGGTCGCTGTGCAGAACATTTGCCATCCACAGTGCGCCCAAAATCCCACTGGGGACCGGGCTGTCCCACGCTTCTGCCCGATTGGGCATCTGGTAGACCCTTCCCTGTGCCACAGCGGTGCAGTCTGCCAGATTCGGGTCCTCCAGCACCTCCTGCGGTGTGTAGGAGGCGTCGGATGCCAGAATGATGTAATCGGGGTTCCAGCTCATCAACTGCTCATAGTCGATTTGTACCCAGTAAGAGTCCTCCAGTTTTTCCGCTGCATTGACGCCGCCCGCCAGATGAATCAGGTCGGACTGGTACATCGCACTGCCCGCTGTGGAAAGCAGGTCGGAGTTTCCCGCCAGATAAACCGTCGGTGTCGGAGCATCTGCCAGCATCGTTTCCAATTCCTTTTGCTTCGCCGCGGTAAAATCCAGCAGCTGCTGTGCCCGCTTTTGTGTGCCGGTCGCTTTGGCAATCAGCTCAATCATCTCGGTAAGCTGCTGCTGATTTTCCGGGTTGACCAACAGAACGTCGATTCCTAGACCTTCCAACGTCTTTGCCGCCTCCTTGAGCTTGAGCGGCAGCACCACCAAATCCGGCTCCAGAGCCGTACATCCCTCCAAATCAAATTCCTTTGCAGAGCCTACATTCGGCAGCTCCAGCAGTTCCGGTGCAGACAGCGAATAGATGGGGCGTTTGTCCGCCTTTGCTTCGATTCCAACCAGTTTATCGTCCAGCTCCAGCGCAATCATCAGGCTGGTCGAAATGTAATAGCCGCTGACCAGCTTCTTCGGTTCCTCCTCAATGACCACCTCACGACCTGCCTGGTCGGTGACGGTAACCGGGTAATGGCTGACCGGCTCCTGCACCTGTGTCTCCTGTGCTGCACCTGTTTCCGGTACGGGTGCAGGCGTTTCCTCCTGTGGTTTGGTGCAGGCTGATAAAGACAGCACCATGCTCCATGCCAAAATCATTGCAATCAATCGTTTCATATGGGTCCTCCTATCGTTATTGTTTTAAAAACACAACGATATTGTACCAAATCCACTTTCCAAAATCAACTGAAAATGATACACTATAATTGTTATAGTATGCGATTTTTTTCTGTAAAGGAGCAGGTGCTTATGATAACCATACAGAACTATGTCCGTGCCCAGTCTTTGGACGAAGCATGGCAGCTGAATCAAAACAAACGCAGCCGCATCCTGGGCGGAATGCTCTGGCTTCGGCTGGGCAGTGGTACTGTTAACACTGCCATCGACCTGTGCGACCTGGGGTTAGATACCATCGAGGAAACACAAGAACAGTTTTCCATCGGCGCCATGGTCACCCTGCGCGACCTGGAGCTGCACCCGGGATTAAACGACTATTCCCATCATGCGGTTGCCAATGCCGTCAAGGACATTGTAGGCGTGCAGTTTCGCAACATGGCAACGGTGGGCGGCAGCATCTGGGGAAGGTTTGGCTTTTCGGATGTACTGACCGTTTTTCTTGCAATGGACACCTACGTCCAGTTATATCAGGGTGGAATCATCCCTCTCAGACAGTTTATTGACATGAAAAAGGACCGTGACGTTCTGGTGCGGCTGATTGTAAAAAAATCCCCCTGCAAAATGGTGTATACCTCCATGCGAAATCAGCGCACCGACTTTCCGGTGATTGCCTGTGCTGTTTCCTGCATAGACGGGGAATACCGCGCTTCCATCGGTGCGCGCCCATCTCACGCCATCCTGCTTTCCGGTAATACCCCAAGCAGCGCTGCGGACTTTGCTGACTTTGTTGCAGAGCACACCCCAACCGGAGGAAACCTGCGCGGCAGCGCCACTTACCGCACCCACTTGATTCGGGTGCTGACCGAGCGCTGCATGACCGAACTGGGAGGAATGTAATATGGAAATCAAGCTCAAACTCAACGGCAGAGCGCTCACCGCTTCGGTGGAGCCTGATACGGTTCTTCTGGACTTTCTGCGTGAAAACGGATGCCTGAGTGTAAAACGGGGGTGTGACACCTCCAACTGCGGACTGTGTACCGTGTTAATGGACGGCAAACCCATCCTTTCCTGTTCTACTCTGGCAGTCCGCACCGACGGACATACGGTACAGACTCTGGAAGGCTTACAGGAGGAGGCATCCGATTTTGTCGGATTCATCGCCGACCAGGGCGCAGACCAGTGCGGCTTCTGCAATCCCGGCTTTGTTATGAACACCATTGCCCTGCTGCGGGAAAACCCGGACCCAACCGATGACGAGATTCGTGCCTTTCTCGCAGGCAATCTGTGCCGCTGCTCCGGCTATGATGGACAACTGCGCGGCATCCGCAGCTACCTAAACTCCCGCAAGGCATAAGGAGGCAACTATGGAACATCAAGAATATAAAGTCGTCAATCAATCGGTTCGCAAAAAGGATTCGATGCAGCTTTTGCTGGGCAAACCGGTCTATACCGATGATGTGACCCCGAAAAATGCCCTTGTAGTCAAAATTTTACGCTCTCCGCACGCCAACGCCATGGTGGAATCCATTCAGACCGACATTGCTAAAAAGGTTCCCGGTGTTGTGGACATTTACACCTGGGAGGATGTCCCACAGACCCGATTCGCCATCGCAGGTCAGACCTTCCCGGAGCCTTCGCCCTATGACCGTTTGATTCTGGACCGCCATGTGCGCTTTTCCGGCGACGCTGTTGCCATCATCGCAGCCGAAACCGAAAAAGCTGCCCTCAAGGCAATGAAGCTCATCAAGGTAAATTATCAGGTTTTGCCGGCGGTGCTGGATTTTCGGACTGCAAAGGACAACCCAGTCCTGGTGCATCCCGAGGAGGACTGGTTTCCTCCCTGTGATGTAGGCGGAGACCCCAAACGGAACATGGTCGCCAGCGACTGTGAGACCTATGGCGATGTGGACGGCATCCTTGCCGACTGCGACATCGTTTTGGAGCGCACCTACCACACCAAGGCGTTCAATCAGGCGATGATGGAGCCTTTCACCACCTATGCAGACTTTGACCGCTATGGTCGTCTGCACATCATCTCCTCCACACAGATTGTCTTTCACACCCGCCGCATCCTTTCGCGCGCACTGGGCATCCCCAAAAGCAAAATCCGCGTGGAGAAACCCAGAATCGGCGGCGGATTCGGTGCCAAGCAAACCGCCGTTTGCGAGGTATATCCTGCCTTTGTTGCCATGAAAACCGGTCGTCCGGCTATGATTTGTTATACCCGCGAGGAAGCGCAGATTGCCGGCTCTCCCCGCCATGAAATGGAAATCACGGTGAAGCTTGGCGCGACCAAGGACGGAAGAATCCGTGCGATGGATTTGTACACCCTGTCCAACTCTGGAGCCTATGGCGAACACGGTCCAACCACCGTCGGTCTGTCCGGTCACAAATCTATCCCGCTGTACACCGGCTCTCTGGAGGCTCACCGTTTTCGCTATGATGTCGTCTACACCAACCATCAGGCTGCCGGTGCCTACCGCGGCTATGGTGCAACACAGGGCATCTTTGCGGTAGAATCCATCGTCAGTGAGCTGGCAGAGCAGCTGGGAATGGATGCCACCGAAATCCGTGATAAAAATATGATTCGGGAAGGCATGGTCATGCCCGCTTATTATAATGAAATCGCCAACGCCTGCGCTCTGGACCGCTGCATGGAGCATTGCCGGAAGATGTTCAACTGGGAGGAGCGTTCCAAGGTTCGTGACATGGGCAACGGCAAAGTACGAACTGCCGGTGTTGCCATGGCGATGCAGGGCAGCTGTATCTCCAATGTGGATGTCGGCTCCGCCACGGTAAAGCTCAGCGAGGACGGCACCTATAACCTGATTATCGGCGCTGCCGATATGGGTACCGGCTGTGACACCATTCTGGCACAGATGGTGGCAGAACTGATGGACTGCTCGGTGGACGACGTCGCTGTCTTTGGCGCGGACACCGATGTTTCCCCGTATGACTCCGGTTCCTACGCTTCTTCCACCACCTACATCACCGGTCAAGCGGTCGTGAAGGCGTGCGGAGAACTCAAACAGCGCATTTGCTCCATTGCTGCCAATATGCTGAACTGCGAGGAGGATGCGGTTGTCTTTGAAGGCAACCAGGTCCGTCGCATCAACAGCGAGCAGACTGTTTCGCTGACCGATATTGCTTACCGCTCTCAGGTGGGCAACTGCATCTCAGCAGAATCGACTGCTACCCACTCCTCCCCTGTTTCTCCTCCGCCTTATATGGTCGGCATGGTGGAAATTGAGCTGGACAAGCTGACCGGAAAGGTGGAAATTCTTGACTACATGGCAGTCGTAGACTGTGGCATCCCGATCAACCCGGCGCTGGCAAGAATCCAGACGGAGGGCGGCATCGTTCAGGGTATCGGACACACTCTGATGGAGAATGTAACCTACAACGACAGCGGTCGTCCCATCGAATCCAGCTTCATGCAGTATAAACTGCCTACCCGTCAAGACATCGGCAGACTGCGGGTCGAATTTGAGCACAGCTACGAACCAACCGGACCTTTCGGTGCAAAATCCATCGGGGAAATTGTCATCAATACCCCTGCTCCCGCCATTGCTCACGCCATCTATCGGGCAACTGGCGTATGGCACCGTGAACTTCCCATTACTCCCGAGCAGATTGCTCTATCCCAAATCGACTAAAATGCTTTGTAAAGCCAAAAGAGGTTCCAGACTATCTGTCTGGAACCTCTTTTTATATAAAATAGACAAGGGTATAAAGACAACAAAAAAAGCGACTTATTGCAAGTCGCTTTCAAAAGTGTTGGCACCGCTCTATTTTCCCGGGCAGTCACCCGCCAAGTATCT
>CABUDL010000012.1 GCA_902490335.1 uncultured Clostridium sp.
AGCCGCCCAGCGCCAGCACCAGCACAGCCGCAAGCAGGAGTGTCAAACCTTTGGAGCAAATGTTTTTCATCGAAATCGTCCTTTCCGATTCATACATTTAAAAGAAACAGGAGAATAAATATTCTCCTGTTTCTTTTTTTATTAAGTTATCTTGTTGTCACTATATCTGTATCATCCATCAAGCCATCAATCGTGCATCCTGCTGGTGGTGTAACCATTCCAAGTGCATCCACTCTATACTCATGATCCGGCTCTAAATCCTCACATGTGTTACGGAAGCTTACTCCCACGGAATCTGTATCGTATGCACTATCTGTATCAATTATATCTCCCGTTTCGTTATCATAGGCTACGGCTGTCAAAATAACCGATGGACAGCTTATATCCACTTCCAATGCAGCAACATATTCTATTGCTTCCTTTTTTCCATAAGCATTTACATGGACACTTGCCCATCCAACTGTCGCTCTTTCCTCATTATTAGTGATACAAGCCTTTTCCCCAGATACGTCATTCAAAAGTGTCTCATCATATTGTGATTGAATATCAGCAGGAAGACTAGCAAACCATTCTGGTTCAAAATGGCGACAAATATCTCCCAAGGTCGTCTCAGCGGTAGGTGTGTATGGTTCTGCCGCTGGTTTATCTGCATATGCTGCTACGGACAAGGACACTAGCATAATTACGCCAATAGTTAAGCTAAGAAATTTCGAAAAATGCTTTTTCATGATATACCTCCTAACTCAATTACTTCCACATTCATTCTTTAGGAGCTCCTTGTCTGTATTATAAGGCGGCAAGTTTTCAAAGTCAATATTGCATTTCGCGCATCATGTTATGTTGCATAAAACGCAACATTGACAAAATCAGAAAAATATGATTATTTAAAATTGTCGCGACACTTGTTTTTACACCCATATGATTCAGAAAGGAAGTTTATCATGAAAAAATTACTGATTGCCTTATTGGCTGTTTTGACCCTGCTCGCCGCTGTTCCACAGGTCAGCTTCGCCGACGACGAGCTGCCCACCCCGCCGCCGGTAGAGGATGGCGAGGACGAAAAGGGTGACAATAACCAGACCCCACCGCCGGATAACGACGGAGAATCTGGAATTAAACCCTTGTTTATAGATGATCCCATGGGAGAATTTTAAATATCCCCTTTAAATTCTATTCCGAAAACTTCTTTCATATAATCCTTTACTTTTTGAGCACTGTTGAATTTTTTAACAGTAACAAAAGCATAGTAGGATTCCATCAACTTTTTCTTTGCTTCTTCATCCTGCCCTAATTTTTGCAAAGAGCATCCTATATTCAGAAGCAATCCTCCCAATGCACGAGCCTTGTCATATTTGAGAGAAAGGTCATAGCCATACTGTGCAATCTCGATGCACTCCTCATAGCGCCGCTCTCTCCCCAACAGGCGGGAGTAGTTATAGCACAGCATTGGCAGTACCGAAAAAAGCGCCTCATTATTAAACAAACGCCGTTTTGTATAACGCAGCAGCTGCTCATAGATGCGGATGGCAAAACGTCTTTCGCCGGTCTCCGAATAGGTGATGGCAATTTGATTGAGGCTTTTTACATCTTCTACACTCAGCAGACAGCGTTCGATTTTCTCCAAATCAAAATTGGGGTGGCTCATGTCGAGCGCCTGCATCAGCATCTGCCGCTGGGTCGGATAGTCATAAGGGCAGCGCTTTCCATCGCGCTCATAACCTGCCAGCGCTTTGGCGCGCAGGATGAACTGCTGTGCCAGCTTGTCCTGTGGTGCGACCAGGGTTTCCAGCCGGGCGATTTTTTCCAATGCTTCGGCAAATCTGCTTTGTGCGTTGAGCGAAATGATTTCCTTTTGCAGATTGGAGATTTCAAAATCCTGCGGTCCAAGCGGCAGCAGAAAGCTGCTTTCGTCCAGTCCCAGCCGTTGCAGCAGCTGGCTGGCAACAAACAGACCGGGCTGCTGTTCCCCGCTTTCGATGCGGTACAAGGTCGAACGGTTGCACAATCCTCTACACAGCTCTTCACAGGATATACCCTGTTCTTCACGAAGCAGCTTGATGTAACAGCCAAGGCTATACCCTTTCACCTGTCTTTTTCCTCCTCCCACCTTTTTATTTCTATTATAGCATCTTTTCCTGCCTTTCTCTACCCTTATTGTCACTACCATCCAGTAAGCAAAAAAAGCCAGCCCGTTTGGGCTGGCTTTTTGTCGATTCGATTTGCCTGTGTCAGGGATGGCGCATTAGATAATCTGGTTGCTTCTGTCCTTGAGAACAACGTCGTGGCTGCCGCCCTCGACGATGGAAACGGAGGAAACCAGGGTCAGTTTTGCTTTTTCCTGCAGCTCTGGAATGGTCAGCGCTCCGCAGTTGCACATGGTGGAGCGAACCTTGCTCAGCGACAGACCCACGTTATCCTTGAGCGAACCTGCGTATGGAACATAGGAGTCAACTCCCTCCTCGAAGGACAGCTTCTTGTCGCCGCCCAGGTCGTATCTCTGCCAGTTTCTTGCGCGGGCAGAGCCTTCGCCCCAGTATTCCTTCATATAATTACCGTTGATGTTGACCTTGTTTGTTGGGCTTTCATCAAAGCGTGCAAAGTAACGACCCAGCATGATGAAGTCGGAGCCCATTGCCAGAGCCAGGGTCATGTGGTAGTCCTGTACGATACCGCCGTCCGAGCAGATTGGAACATAGATGCCGGTTTCTTTGAAGTATTCGTCACGAGCTTTGGCTACCTCAATTACTGCGGTTGCCTGTCCGCGACCGATACCCTTCTGCTCGCGGGTGATGCAGATGGAGCCGCCGCCGATGCCGACCTTAACAAAGTCTGCGCCTGCTTTTGCCAGGAAGAGGAAGCCTTCGCGGTCTACAACGTTGCCTGCGCCGACCTTAACGGTGTCGCCGTATTTTGCACGAATGAAGTCGATGGTACGTTTCTGCCACTCGGAGAAGCCCTCGGAGGAGTCGATGCACAGTACGTCTGCGCCGGCTTCTACCAGAGCAGGCACACGCTCTTCATAGTCGCGGGTGTTGATACCGGCACCGACTACATAGCGTTTGTGTGCATCCAGCAGCTCGTTTGCGTTTTCTTTGTGGGAGGAGTAGTCCTTGCGGAATACAAAGTATTTGAGTCTCTGGTTTTCGTCTACCAGCGGCAGGGAATTGAGCTTGTGCTCCCAAATGATGTCGTTTGCTTCCTTCAGGGAGGTGTTGGCATCTGCCATGATCAGGTTTTCAAACTTGGTCATAAACTCGCTGACCGGAGTGTCCAGGCTCATTCTGCTGACACGGTAGTCACGGCTGGTCACGATACCGACCAGCTTGCCGGTAGCAGTGCCGTCCTCGGTAACAGCAACGGTGGAGTGACCGGTTTTTTCTTTCAGCGCCAGGATGTCTTTGAGGGTCTTGTCCGGGCTGATGTTGGAATCGCTGGTAACAAAGCCTGCTTTGTAGCTTTTTACTCTTGCAACCATCGCTGCCTCGTCAGCTACCGACTGGGAACCATAGATAAAGGAAATACCGCCTTCTTTTGCCAGTGCGATTGCCATTTTATCGTCGGATACCGACTGCATGATCGCAGAAACCAGCGGAATGTTCATGGTCAGCGGGCACTCTTCCTGACCTTTTTTAAATTTTACCAGTGGAGTTTTCAGGCTGACGTTCGCCGGAATGCACTCCGAAGAAGAATATCCTGGTACCAGCAGGTACTCACCAAAGGTATGGGACGGCTCATTAAAATAGTATGCCATAATCTTAACGCTCCTCACATCAATTTAAAATTTGTTCCTGACAACACAGCTTATATTTCTAATTATGATACTATAAGCCTCCAATAATTTCAACCGCTATTTCGACAAAACAGCACTGTGAATAAATTTTGCCGGCGACAGGCTCGGCTCTTACTGGAATTTGCCACAAAGCATACAAAAAAGGTATTATTGTCTTTGACAACAATACCTTTTTTCCGGTTGGCTTTATTTGGTGCAGGCGTCGATAAACGCTTCAAAAATGTGGGAAGAAACGCTGTTGGAAAGTCCCAGAATTTCAGGATGCCACTGAACGCCCATCACAAACTTTTTGTCCGGGTGGTAAACGGCTTCGATGATGCCGTCGTCCGCTACCGCCATACTGCGCAGCGGCTCACCCAGCTTTTTGACTGCCTGATGGTGCAGGGTGTTGACGCCGATTTGCAGCAGACCTTCGCTGAAGGTGTGCAGAGGGGTGTCGCGGATAACATTTACCTTGTGTACCTCTTTGTCCTTGTCTTCATCTGACGAGCGGCTGTGCTCAATCTTGACGCTGCTTCTGAGTTGGGTGTTGATGTCCTGATACAGGGTTCCGCCGGTTGCCACATTCAGCACCTGAAAACCTCTGCAAACTCCCAAAACCGGTTTGTTCATCTCGATTGCCTTCTGCATCAGTGGGATTTCCAGCGCATCCCGCTCGGGAGCCAGTGCGCCGCAGCAGTCCAGCAGTTCTTCTCCATACAGACCCGGGTGAATGTCCGGTCCGCCGCTGAAGATAACACCGTCCACATGGTTGAGGATTTCCTCAACGTCCGCTGCGCTCACCGTTCCCTCCAGATTGTTCAGCTGGATTGGGATGCCGCCGCACGCGCTGACACAGTGGATAAAATTCGGAAAGACATAGCAGTACTTCTGCTCTTCCTGATTGGTGTTCCCTGTTTTTGGTGTAATTGCAATGATTGGTTTTCTCATAGGTTAAACCCTCCATTATATTGTTTGGGCATCCGGTTGACGGACCACCCTTTGATACACGCTTTTTCTATTCTTATTTTGAACGATTTTTTCCCTTTCGTCAACACCCAAAGGGGAAATCTTTACCGGTACAGATGGTGCGGGTCGGTCTGCTCGAGCAGGTACAAAATGACCGCTGCGGCAAATTCCCGCCAGAAAGCGGAAACAAAAACCAGTTCTCCCAGATTGCCGCCGCCTTGCAAAAAGCTCTTGATGCGCTCGCAAATCAAAAGCACCAGAAAGGCTTTGTCCAGCTTTTGCAGTTCTTCTCCCATCCGCCGCAGGTCTGCGCCTGCCTCCAGATGGATAGGACGCTGTGCTGCCTCCCGCGCTGCACCCACTGCCCGCATCAGAAAGTCGCCGAACTCATATTCCTCGTCCGGCGGCAGTCCCATCGCCTGACCCAGATATTCCGCCGCCATCATCATCTGACGGGAGAGGGTAAAGGCTGTCGGCTGACCGGTGCGGATCGCCCGCTTGCGGAACTCCCGCAGCATCCTGCGCAGCAATCCTCCATGGATGGCAGTGAACACCCGCTCATCCCGCTGCCTTGCCTGTTCAAACAGCTTTTCTGCCTCCTCCCGCAGGCGTGCGGTATAAAAGAAGGCGCTGTCCTTGACAAAGGCATACAGCTGACCGTCTGCCTCTCCAAAGGCTTTTCGGGTGTCCAGATAACCCAGTCGGATATTTTTGCGGGCAAGCTCTCCATCAAATTTTAAAAAGGAGCCCAGCGGCCACAGGCTGTAAATCTGGATGACCTGCTGCTGTTTGGCGCGGATGCGGTGCATCATGCCAATCGACTCCAAATCGACCGCAATGACCCGTTGTGCGCCCATCTCCAACGCCAGATTCACCGGCATATTGTCGTGGTAGCCGCCGTCGATATATTTTTTTCCGTCGATTTCCTTTGCCTGAAATGCCGGAAAGCAGGCAGCGGAAGCCAGCAGATATTCCCGCAGCTTTCCCTTTGGGATGTCCTGCTTGCGCAGTTCCAGCGGCTTCAGCATTGGATATTCCACCGTCACCAGCGCAAAATCGACCGGCGACTGCCAGAATTTTTCCTCATCCAGCAAGGAGGATACAAAGCCTTCCAGCGGGGAAATATCCGCTCCGCCTTTGGTCAGCGCTTCCTTTGCAAACACCTTGCGCAGCCCGCGGTCGTCCAAATCCTCTTTTCCTTCCAGCATATCGCCCAGCACCTGCTGTGAGGAGATGTTTTCCCACACAGCCAGCGCCTTGTCATACTCCTGCTGCACCATCAGCACGCCGTTGAGCGCGCCCACCGAGGTGCCGGTCACCAGTTGATAGTCGATTTCCATTTCCCGCAGCGCCTTCCAGACGCCGATTTGATAGGCTCCTCTGGAGCCTCCTCCTGCCAATACAATTGCAGTTTTATTCATGCGGTCCACCTCTTTTCAATCGGTCCCCATTTTCCGCTTTTTCATCTATTGTACAAGTGAAATAAAGTATTTCCTTTTATATATTCTTTTTACAGGACGGTTTTTCGGTGCAGTATGAAAAATAAAAATTCTTTTTCTCTTAAAGTCATACCACAACTCGACCTATTTTACAAGAACAAATTCCCTGTCCGCAGGATATTTTATCAGAGTTGCACAAAATATCCCGCAATCTTATGGAAAATGGGCGGATTGTATTCAAATTTAAAATATGATAATATTTACTTTATAAAGAGTGTTGTTTCCTTCCTGCAACCGCAGGAGATATGAAACAGCCATTTTTTTATAGTATTTTCATACAATTTAAGGAGGGATTTTATGAAGCATCGCATCGTTTCTGTCACCGACCCAACCAGTAATCCCGTCTCCGTCATTGTCACGCTGGCATGGCCGATTTTTATCGAGCAAATCCTGGTATCGCTGGTTCAATCCATCGACACCGCGATGGTCGGCTCTCTGGGTGCAAACGCCACCGCTTCGGTCGCCATCAGCCAAAACCCCATCAACCTGATCAACTCGGTCATTCTGGCTTTGGGCGTCGGCTTCACCACCATGATTGCCCGTGCTGTGGGTGCGAAGGAATATGACTATGCGCGGCTGCTCATTCGGCAATCCATCGTTGTTGTATTTTCTCTGGGCATCCCACTTTCGGCGCTTTGCTTTGCCCTGTCCCGCAAGATTCCTATTTGGATGGGCGCTGCTCCCGAAATCCTGGATGACGCACAAAGCTATATCCGCATCATCGCCTTCTCCATGCTGTTCCGCGGACTGATGATGGTCCTGACGGCAATCTACCGAGGGTTTGGCGACACCCAGACCCCGATGATTATCAACATCGCCATCAACCTGACCAACGTTGTCGGCAACTTCCTGTTGATTTACTCTCCGCGGCAGCTCACCCTGTTCGGCACCACCTTCCCGATGTGGGGAGCCGGTATGGGCGTTGCCGGTGCTGCACTGGCAACCACCTTCTCTCAGGTGATGGGTTCTCTGGCACTGCTTGCCATCTGCTTTACCCAGCGCTCCGGTCCAATGCGCATCTCCTTAAAGGAGAGCTTCCGTCCCAGCCGCGACACGCTGCGGGAGGTTTTCCGTGTCAGCCTGCCGGTCATGTTTGAGCGTTTTACCATGTCCAGCGCCTTTGTTGTCACCTCCAGCATCATTGCCACTCTGGGTACCGTTTCGCTGGCTGCCAACTCTCTGGCAGGTCAGGCAGAATCCCTCAGCTTTATGCCCGGCTTTGCCTTTGGTACAGCAGCGACCACATTGGTCGGTCAATCGTTGGGCGCCGGCAACGAGGAGCAGGCACGCCGCTATGTCCGCATCACCGGTCTGATGGGCGCAGTTGTCATGTTCTTCATGAGCTGTGTGCTTTTCTTCCTGTCCGACCGCATCATCGCCCTGTTCACCCCTGACCCGGCGGTCATCGAACTGGGCGGCAAGCTGCTGAAGATTCTGGCGTTCATCCAGGTCCCGCAGATGTATGCAATGGTCTACTCCGGTGCGCTCAAGGGAGCCGGCGATACCCGCAGTCCCTTCCTCATCACCCTGTGTTCGATGTGGGGTGTGCGTATCCTGGGTTCCTTCATTCTGATTCGGCTGCTGCACAAGGACCTTCCTTGGATGTGTGCCGCCATGTGCCTGGACAACGTCGTTCGTTTCTTCCTGTATCTGTACTGCTACCGCAAGGGAAAATGGGTCCATGCTTACGAAAAGCACGAATCCCGCAGCAAACAACAGGCAAAAAAACAGGCTGCTGCCGAATAATCCACGTCTTTTTTGCGTTCTGTGTTGCAAAGCACAGAACGCTTTTTTATTGCTCAAACAGCCGTTGTTTGATTTGCTCGGAGATACATTCGATGGGGTCCTTTTCCTGCTGCCAGTTTTGTTTTAACTCCTGCGGAGTGACCTGCAGCACTTGACACAGCCGCTGCATCTGCGTAAACAATGGCAGTCTTTTTCCTTCCTCATACGCTTCGATGCTGCTGACCGACAGCTGGGACAGTTCTGCCAGCTGCCGCTGTGTATACCCTTTTCGGCGTCGGAGCGCACGCAGGTTTTCTGCAAACATCTTCTGCTCTCACCTATCCCTTCCACCCAGTATGATGGTTTCTTTGCCTTTCTTATTATAACATATTTTGTGTATTTTTACAAGTTGAATTCCACACAATCATCTGATATACTATTTAAAAACACACAATTTATTTGATATTGAGGAGGTTTTTATGCGCAATCAGATTCCCAGCGACAAAATCGACCACTACCCGGACCTGCTCAGCTGTTTTCGCGGCAGCTGCAACCAGCGGCAGCGGGAGGAATACCGCCGGTTTTTATATCGCGCCATCAAAACGCAGCTGACCCAGCGGCAGAAGCAGGTCATTATGATGCATTTTTTTGACGGGCTTACTCTGACCGAAATTGCCCGACAGATGTGCGTAAACAAGTCCACCGTTTCCCGAACTTTATCGCGGGCACTGGACCGGCTGACCGACCTTGCGCGGCTGTACTTCGAGTTGAAATAAAAATACAGCAGGAGGGAGGCATCTGTACAGATGCCTCCCTCCTGCTGTAAAAAATTTATCCCAAAAAGTAAAATAAAATTGCCGCCTGAACCAGAATGATGAGCGGGATGCCGACCACAAAATACCAGTGCTTGGTCTTGTGGCGGAAGGTGAACATCCCCAGATACATCCCCACGCTGCCGCCCAAAGCAGACAGCAAAAACAAAACCTTTTCCGGCACCCTTCTTCTCTGGCGCTGCGCGGCAAATTTGTCCGCACCGCAGACATTAAAGGTCAGCAACGTCATCCCAAGGATGTAAAAAAGCAGAATCTTCTGTCCCATCCTCATTCCTCCTTTTGCTCCTGTTCTCCCCTATTCCTGCGCAAACAGCCGCTGAATCCGCTCCCATGCAGCCGCTGCGTCGTGATAGCCATTTTCATACGCCGCCTGCAGCTTGTCCACATCCTTCTCGACCCTGTGCAGCACCATTGGCTGACTGGGCTGGATGATGACCGCTTTTCCCTGCTGCTCCAGCTGCTGTGCCGTCTGCAAGCTGTGATTGTAGTCGATGTGCCGCTGCTGCATCGCCCGGCAAAGCGCAGGATACCGGCGGTAGCGCAGCCGAATCAGCGGCATCAGCTTGTTCGGCTTCTTGACATATCCCTCGTTTTGGGTCAGCACGATCACCTGTTTTTCCAAGCCGTCCTGCATCGCCTGACCGACCGGAATCGAATCGGCAATCCCGCCGTCCAGATATTGCCTGCCTGCAATCTCCTGCATAGGAGCCAGCAGCGGCATTGAGCTGGAGGCAATCGAGTCGCGAATCAGATCGTCGCCGTTTTCTCTGGAAAACCAGTGGCAGCGCCCGGTGGCACAGTCGGTGGCTCCGACCTTCAGGCGCATGGGCGAAGCATAAAAGGTGTCGTAATCATATGGGATGTAGCGCTCCGGAATTTCATAAAAGGAAAACTGCCAGTTAAAGATGGAACCGGTTTTCAGCAGCTGCCCGATTCCCATATAACGCGGGTCGTTGCAGAATCGTTTGGCAATCTCGATGTACCTTCCTTTGTCCTGCGACAGATAGTTGAGCGCGTTGCAGGCTCCTGCCGAAATGCCGTAGACATCGGAAAACATCGCCCGATGCTCGGTGAAAAAGTCCAGAACCCCCGCGGTGTAGACACCGCGAAAGCCTCCGCCCTCCAAAATCAAAGCTCCGTGAAACAAACCGCTTCCCCCTTTTTCCTCTGTGCGGCTAATCTGCCAAGAAGGTCAGTCCGATAATCTGCGGACCGGTGTTGATGGTGATTGCTGCTCCAATCTTATAGATGCCCACCGGCGGATAACCGGCTATCTTTTCGCACGCCTGCGCCAGCTCCTGACTGGCAGTGGTGTCCCTTGCCACCAAAATCATGTAGGGGGCATTTTCCTCCTTTTTGCTGCGCTGGGCGGCAAACATCTTTTCCATACCGGAAAGGATGGCTGCATTGCCGCGCACCTTTTCGACAACGCTGGTGGTTCCAACCGCCGAGATAAGCGGGCGCAGACCAATCAGCTCCCCGACAAAGGCTGCGGTGCAGCTGACCCTGCCGGATTTTTTGACATATTGCAGGGTGAAGGGACTGAAATAGATCCTGACCCGCTCGAGGTAGTCGCGGATGTAGGCAACGACCTGCTCAAAATCCGCTCCCTGCTGCGCTTTTTTGCACGCCTGCATCAGCGGATAGCCGTAGCCCATCGTGTAGCAGTTGGAGTCGATGACCTCGATGGTCATGGCTCCCGGATGCTCCTCCAAAAAGGCATCCTTTGCCATCAACGCCGAGTGGTACATGGAGGAGGCACCCGAATAGATGGTCAACACCACCAGATGGGTGTAGCCCTTCTCCCACGCCTGCTCATAGCGCTCCTGAAAGGTGATGGACGGGATGTGCGAGGTAACCGGAATCTCCTTACAGCGTTCAATCAGGTCATAAAATTCTTCTGCTGTAAAGCTTTCTCTCTCGTAGTAACCTTCTCCGTCTGCGGTGACCGGAATCGGCAGGATACACAGGTTGTCCAGCTGTGCTTCCTCCTGCGGCGGGATGTCACAGGCAGAATCGGTGATGAAAAAAATCTTCTGTTCTGTCATAATTTCTCCTTTTAATCAAACGAAACCGGATCATCCCAGCAAAACTGATGCAGCTGTCCTTCATTTTGCAGCGCAGGGAATCCCCATTGACGCAATGTTTCGTACACAGCGATGGCAACGGTGTTGGACAGGTTCAGGCTGCGCACCGGACCAATCATCGGCAGGCGCAGGCAGCTGTCGGGATGGCGCAGCAGAATGTGCTCGTCGATGCCGGCATCCTCCCTGCCAAAAATCAGGTAGCAGTCGTCCGGGTAGCTCTGCTCGGAATAGACCTTTCTTCCTTTTGTGGTAAAAAAGAAGAGTGGGTCGTCCGAATGCTTTTCCAAAAACTCCTGTGTATTCTCATAATAGGTGATGTCCAGATAATGCCAGTAGTCCAAACCGGCACGCTTGAGTTTTTTGTCGTCGATGGAAAATCCCATCGGTCCTACCAGATGCAGACGCGCTCCGGTGCAGGCACAGGTGCGCGCAATATTGCCGGTGTTCTGGGGAATCTGCGGCTCAAACAGCACGATATTCAGCCGCGGCTGATGTGGTTCCAAGATATTTCCTCCCTCAAAAGTAGCTCAGAATACGATATGAAATGGTATTGTTCACTATATATTTGTAACAACTGTTATATCTTTACTATAATAAAACATTTTCCTCCCGTTTGTCAATCAAAATAGAGGGTGCGGATTCAAAGTTTCTTTTCTTTTTTACCATTGATTTCGACACACTTTTTCGTTAAACTAAAATGTAACAGTATGAAAGCCGTTTGGCTTATCATCGAACGAGAAAGGAACTGTACAACAAAATGGGACAGATTTACAACAGCAAAAAACTGATGGATGACATCGCGCGCCTTCAGTCCTCGCACGATCTCATCGAACTGCTCAGCGGCATTCAGCAAAGCATGGCAATCTATGAATCCGGTATCCAGGAGGTTTTGACTAAACTGGAAATCTTGCAGCGGGACGCCCGATTCAGCAAGCACAACCCCATCGAATCCATCAAAAGCCGGGTCAAATCTCCGATGAGCATTTTGGAAAAGATGCACCGCAAGGGCTTTCCCATCTCGCTGGAATCGATTAAAACCAACCTCAACGACATCGCCGGCATCCGCGTCATCTGCCCGTTCATCGAGGACATTTATACGGTAGCAGATATGCTGACCCGACAGGATGACCTGAAGGTGGTGGAAAAGAAGGATTATATCCAAAATCCAAAGCCCAACGGCTACCGCAGCTACCATCTGGTGCTGAGCGTGCCGGTCTTTTTGTCCGACCACAAGGAGCTGGTGCGGGTCGAGGTCCAGCTGCGCACCATCGCCATGGATTTCTGGGCAAGCCTGGAACATCAAATCCATTACAAAGCCAGCCATGAGGTGCCGGACTGCGTGGTGGATGAACTGCGCGAGTGTGCGGACATCATCTCCCAGACCGACCAGCGGATGCAGAGCCTTTCCAAGCAGATTCGCTGCATGGAGGACAAGAAGGACTAAGCCGCATCGCAGATTGCTGCCGATGGAGGAAACCTTTTTTATGGAAAATTTCTTCTGGAAAATTTTCTTCCCAAAAATGAATTGTAATTTTCCTGTAAATTGGGTATAATGAAGCCTAGAAGCACAAAGATGCTATCAACATTGTAAAGGGGTGTAGCTTCCATGAAAAAAAGCGTGCTGATTTCTTTGATCGCGCTTGGAGTTTCTCTGGTGGGTCTGGTGATTGCACTGGCTGCCTGGATGCGCAAGAAAAAAGAACTCTGCTGTGACGATTTTGACGACGACCTTTTGATGGACGACGACGATTCTGAATACATCGCCGCACAGTATGTCGAACACGCAGACGAACCTATCGCCGATGAGGATGACGCCGAATAAAACGATATGCAGACTGCCTCCTTTTATTGTATCCAAAGAGGAGGCAGTTTTTTGTCGGATTTTCTGAACCTGTCGATTTATTCTAAATATTTGTTATTCTTTTTTGAAAAAAGGGCTTGCATTTATAAATCAAATATGGTATTATAATTAGGCACTGAAAAATAAATATCGCGGGATGGAGCAGTTTGGTAGCTCGTCGGGCTCATAACCCGAAGGTCGTTGGTTCAAATCCAGCTCCCGCAACCACTAGACTGAGTCTGGATGCAATTCGCGTCTGGACTCTTTTCTTTTAACTTGGCAAGCGCTCGCGTCGAAAACAGTTTTCAAAGCACCGCCCCTTCCAAATATAAACTCATCGTCAACCGACGGTGAGTTTTTTTCATGCCCGTGAGCGTAGCTCGTTGGGTGACGAGTCCGACCGCTGCCTGTGGCAGAACAAGGGAGGATTCGGAAAGGCTGCGGTCGAAATCTGGCGCAGCAAACTGCAAGCAACAGATTTCGGGCACCGCAACTGGCACCGAGCGATAACCCGAAGGTCGTTGGTTCAAATCCAGCTCCCGCAACCACCAGACTGAGTCTGGACGCAATTCGCGTCTGGACTCTTTTCTTTTAACTTGGCAAGCGCTCACGTCAAAGCAGTTTCCAAAGTGTTCACCCTTTCCAAGTATAGATTCATCGTCGACAGACGGTGAGCCTTTTTTGTTTTCACTGTTCTTCCTAATAACAGCAGAAGGAATCACTCGGAATTGGTTGAAGCGATTGGGGTGTCATGGGCTATCCGGTGCTATCGGCGGGAGTGCTTGATGAAAAAAGGAAAGAACTTTTTGTCAATTAAAAACTTCTCTTGTGCTCTGTCGCTTCTGGTCTTTTCTAATTATTTTCAAGTGGCTTTCTGTCAGATTTTACGAAAATTTTTCTGCGATTTTACTTTCGCGAATTAAAGCAGCGATGTGAAGAGTTTACAAATATTGCCGCTGCGCATTTCGGAAATATTCGCTTTTTATTCATTTTTTATCGTCAATATTGACACAAACTTTTTTATCTGCTATGATTCAGATATACGCGTTCATCTGGGTTTGTGTTTTTTCATATGCTACTTTTAAAGTCAGAACAAAAAATTTTGCAAATCAGAAACTATGTGGGCATTGTTTTGTACCTCATCATACAAAACAATGCCCACATCAACGCTGGTGAGCAGGATTTTTCTGTAAGAGATCTAAGGAGGATATAATAATGAACAAAACAGCAACAAAGGTGCTGGCTCTGTGTGCAGCTGCTATGATGACTCTGACTGCTTGCACAGGTAATACACCTGCTACCGAGGAAGAAAAGCCAAGTGATGCAGCTTCCACCGAAACCAAAGGCGAAGCAGCAGACAAAAAAGACGAGGACAAAACCGCTGATGCTTCTGATGTCTCTGGCAAACACGAAATCACCGATTTGGTGCTGCCAAAACTGGCTCAGAATGAGTTGACCACCTTCAACATTCTGCACAGCGAGACCAACGAAGACTTTGAAATCCTTTTCAACCTCGTTGAAGGTCTTCTGGAAAAAGACAGCCTGGACAAACGTCATCCATGTGTTGCTACCGAATGGGGTACCGAAGACGGCGGTCTGAACTGGACCTTCAAACTGCGTAACGATGTAAAATGGGTTGACATGAACGGCAATGTGAAAGCGGACTGCGTTGCAGACGACTTCCTGACCGCTCTTGAGTGGACCTTGAACTTCCACAAAAACGACTCCATCGGAACCTCCATGCCTTGCCAGATGATCAAAGGCGCACAGGAGTACTACGATTACACCAAGGGTCTGTCCAAAGAAGAAGCTTACGCTCTTAATGCCGGCGAAGGCTCCAAATTCCGTGAAATGGTTGCCGTTGAAGCTCCAGATGCTTACACCCTGCACTACACCTGCACCGCTGAAAAACCATACTTCGATTCTCTGATGTCTTACACCACCGGTATGCCAATGTCTCAGGCTATGATCGACGAACTGGGCGGCGTTGACGGCGTTCGTGCAATGAACAACGAAAATATGTGGTACAATAGCTGCTACACCATGACCTCTTATCTGCAGGGCAACGAAAAAGTCCTCACCAAAAACCCTGAATACTGGGACAAAGACTGCTTCCTGTTCGACACCGTTACCATCAGAATGGTAGAGTCCAACGACGTTGCTTACCAGCTGTATCAGTCCGGTGAAGTTGACTATGTAAAACTCGGCGAATCTATGGTAAAAACCATCAGCGAAAATCCAAACCATGAATTCCATGACTACCTGGTTCCAGACGTTCCGGCTGCTTACTCCAACCAGTTCCACTGGAACTACGACAAACATCTGGAAGACGGCTCCGAGGATGAAAACTGGAACAAAGCAATCGCTAACGAAAACTTCCGTAAAGCCATGTACTATGGTCTGGACCTCACCGACTTCCTCCGTCGTGAAAACACCCTTGACCCTCTCTCCTGCCAGAACGACACCTTCACTTGCGATCGTCTGAGCTATACTTCTGACGGCAGAGACTACACCGACCTGGTAAAAGAAAAAATCAACCTGCCAAAAGAGCCAAAAGTAGAAGGCAAACCAACCCGTTTTGACCCAAAAAAAGGACAGGAATACAAAGCAAAAGCAATGGAAGAGCTGACCGCTCAGGGCGTTACCTTCCCGGTTGAACTGGATTGGTTCGTTAAAGGTGGTAACCAGCAGGCTCTTGACATGGCAAGCGTTCTTCAGACTGTATTCAAAAACTCCCTCGGCGATGACTTCATCACTGTAAAAATCAACCAGTACGTTTCCAGCATCAACCAGGAAGTTCGTACTCCTAAACTCCAGTCTGTTCAGACCAGTGGTTGGGGTGCAGACTACAGCGACCCTGAAAACTACCTCACTCAGATGGTAAATGACAGCGATGCTGCATGGTATGCAACCTCCTTTGAAAACATCAAAGACCTCCCAGAAAAAGATTACAACAAAGAACTGATTGCACAGTTTACTGAATTTACCAGACTGGTAAACGAAGCTGTTGTTATCACCAAAGATATGGATGCACGTTACGATGCTCTTGCAACCGCAGAAGCTTATCTGTTGGAGCATGCTCTCGTAATGCCTTCCAGCACAACTTCTTCCTTCGCACTGAGCCGCTTCAACACTCAGGGTGAATGGGCAAAAGAAAAAATCAAAAACTTTGAAACTTGCAAAGACGGCTACACCTATGAAGAAATGGTAGCTATCAGAGAAGCAAGAAAAGCAAAATAATTGATTTTACTTTCTGTAACAAACGGAGCGGTTCCCAAATGGGAACCGCTCCGTTTTATTGTACTTCTGGGTGAATCCTCTTTCTCTGTAACAACACTTGTGCTTGTACCGATGTATTTTCTACCGTTATCTACATCCTTTTCAACCAACCGTTGAGCAGCCGGGTAAAAAACTATCTCCTTGCGTTATTGAAGCTTCTTTCTGTAATTGATATACTGATTAACAGAAACCGGTTTTAAAACAAAAAGGAGGTTTTTCCATGATAGACGCAGCCAAAGTAGGCAGACAGATTGCAGACCTGCGCAAAGTGAAGGGCTTGACCCAAAGCCAACTGGGAGAGCGGTTGAACATCTCCTTTCAAGCTGTTTCAAAATGGGAGCGCGGAGTTTCCCATAGTTAAAGATACCACACCAGACATGACAATACTACGCTTATACACTACTGCTTATTTAAAAACGGGAACGCACCTCTTTTTTAGAAATGCGTTCCCGTTTTCATAATTTGTATTGTTTGCCGTCATAGTACTGTTTCATTCCATTTAACAACCCACGAAGAAATAAAACCGTTTCTTCCTTGATTTTAACAAGGTCTTCAATACTATAATCTCGTCCACATTCTGCAAAAGAAAGCGTACCATGAGCAAGGTCATTTCGTCGCTCTTTGACAGTTTCCAAAACGATACCGCCTCTACTACCGGCTTCTGGAGTGAAACATATCCCATGATCGTGGCACACATTGCGGATTTGTTGCGCATCAAGGTTTCCGCTTATAGCAGTTGCCTTTCTATCAAGTTCAATTATTTCTCCAGTCAAAATTGAATTAACAATTTCTATGGCTTTGTCTTTATAGGAGTTATAATGGGCTTGTTGATCATACACTTGCCTAAATTTGTATGCAAACCAAATGTCTTTTATTTCTTTTCTAACACTAGAATATGTAAGGCCCTCTTGTTTTAACCTGTCGTATATCTCTAGTATTCCGCCCATTACAGTTGATTCTACCAAGTTGTAAACCATTAGCAAGGTATTCGCTTTGAGAATCTTAATAAATTCGCCATCAAAATAATGCGAAGTAGCTAAATGCTCGGTGTTCCCCTGATCTAACTCTTTTAGGGCTTCGAAATACAAATCTATTTCTTGAACACGTTCGTCAAACATATCGAAAATTGCTTGCATTATACAGCCCCCTTAAGAAGCTGATCTTTTACATACAGTATTCTTCCGCTAACTCTGGCCGGAGAGTTACTGGCATGTGTTGTTGTATGACGCTTAAAATCATCCGAATTCAGCCAATCCATTGATACTGGAATTAAATCTGGTTTTTCACGTAAGGCTAATGCAACACCGACGGAAATCGCTTCAAAACGTACTCGTGGCGTTGATTTTGCACGTTCGCTTTTTGCAAAACCATAGGGGAAATATATTTTGACAAATTGTAACATTTTGTCAAATTCCGTTTTCATTGCCGCTTTGTCAAAAGAAGATTTAGTATTTTCGATATAGTCATCCAAAAAGCTATCAACGCGATGTGTAAATTCTTGGTAATGATCCAAAAAAGCGAAGAACCTGATTACTAATTCAAGTTGCTCGTATCGCTTTTCCATTGTTTCACTTATTGGGCATACATCTTTAAATACATCGTCTTTTGTGCATTCCATTAGGAAATCCATGAATGGACCTCTAAAACTACCTCGACGAATTTCGCTGGGATTTGCTTCACGTCCGGTAGTATTAATTCTATTAAATATTTCTTGCCGTATTTCAAGCGTGGTATCGTCAGACAAAACTATAATGCGCATGTTGGTCTTATCAAATTTTTTGCGAAAGTAGGCAGGAATGTCGTTGTATGAGAAGCCATTAAGGGAGGTTAATTTCTTTAAATCCGAAAGAATCAGATCGCCTGACATAAATTCTTCCATTGCTTGAGTTCTTTGCGCACCATCTATAATTTCACATCGTCCATCCTCGGTATCAGAGAAGAACATAAGGGGAATAGGTAGTCCCAAAAGAATAGATTCAACGAACCGATTTTTATCCGCATTATTCCAAATATACTGCCTTTGATATTCGTCGGGAATATAAAATTCATTTTCTCTGAACTGCTGAATAAGGAAATCAATCGAATAATCTCTGGTATTATAGTCAATTTCCTTTCTTAAAGCGCGAATTTGTTCTTCAGCGGTTGCTTTTTGTTCCTCGCTAATAATATTTTGTGCCGCCATTATTCTACCCCCATGTTTTCTAAATGCTGTAAAATACTAACGCCAATTGCACGCCCCAATTCGACAGGGACTGCGTTTCCGATATGCACACCTATGCTGCGATTGGTTTCTTGATGATCCGGGTCAATAAATTGATAATCCGGCGGAAAAGATTGCAACAATGCCCCTTCTCTCATGGACAATGCTCTATTTTGTTCTGGATGTCCAAAGCGTCCATTTCCATATCCATAATATTGAGTAGTAATTGTAGGAGAAGGTTTATCCCATTCCATTCGCCCATAAACGGCACGATAACCCTTGCCAGATTCTCGCTGATGGCAAGGTAGTTTTAAGTCGTCGTCCCAATCATGCCAAGAGCCGCCGGGAATAGATTGACGTATACGACGTCTATTCATTTCTGACAATCTACTTGCGCGATGGAGCGGATCGTTCGGAGCAACGGCACCATCCTCAATCATAGGAAGATTCCCAATTGCCTCTCTTACCGTTCGATAATGCGCTTCATCATATAACGGTGGGATTAATTCAATGTTACCCAGCCTAGATGCGAGTAACACTAATCGCTTTCTACATTGCGGCACACCATATTCAGCACAATTAGCAACTCGCCAGTTGCAATGATAGCCAAGCGCTCCCAATCGTTCCACAAAATCTCGGAATACTTGCTCATGGCTAAGTTGCGGAACATTTTCCATTGAAACAACTTCAGGGAGAACTTCTTCAACTAAATTTGCAAAATAGTATAACAAACGCCATTTATCATCCTTTTTCCCATGCTTGTTGTATCTTAGAGAATATGTAGAAAAAGGTTGACAAGGGGCACATCCCACGAGAACCTTAATTGTATTGTTCGGATAATAACCTCTTAATTCTTCGCCCGTAAGTTGCGTAACATCCCGCAATATAAATCTTGAATTGTTATTATGCTCATATGCAAATCGGCAAGAATTTTCTATATCAAATCCGGCAATTACAGGCAATCCTGCCAATTGCAAACCGTGAGTCAACCCACCCACACCACAAAATAAGTCTACCGCTGTAACCGGCATGCTACGATTCCTCCTTGGATACAAGCGTTCTCTTACTACTTAGTGAGGCAGAAAGCCTTTGCATCAAGTCCGCTTCATTCTTTTTTTTAACTCGCACTCCCAAATTCTCAGAACTGTCCATCCTCTATTTTCGAACATAGCAGTTACTGCTCCATCGTGCTTCATGTTACGCTCTCGTTTGTTCTGCCAATATTCTTGATTGTTTGCTGGTCGTGCATTTCGACAATCATGACCATGGCAAAAGCAACCGTCTACGAATACTGCAACTTTTTCTTTTAGAAACACAAAATCGGGATGTCCTTTGACCGGATAATTGCGCTTCCATCCAGTAATACCATTCTGTTTAAATATGTCTATCAATCGCAGTTCTGTTGATTTGTTCTTTTTTGATTTAACTTTTCGCATGATTTCAGAACGTTTTTCATTATTAAAAATATCCGCCATGATAAATCATCTCGCCTCAAACTCAATACGAAGGCTCGGATCAGTTTCAGCCTCAAGAACAATTTTATTATAACGACCAATAATATCTGAAAGCGTAGAATTTCTCTTACTTTCATCAAAAAGGCTATGCTCGTATACATTAGACGAAAGGAATTGCTGAATATCCCAAACCTCAACGCGCCCGGCAAGACCCGCATCTTCCGCAAGATTTAATGCCGTATGTACGCGCTCAAAAATTGTAATGATGACAGGATGGCATCCGCCACGCAAGTTCGCCTTGCATTTTTCAATCAGCAAAGCGCTAGGCATTGTTGTACAATGGATAATCGTGTTGTTTATAACAAAATCGCCGCTTCGTTCAGTCGGTGCGTCCGCAACGGAAGCGCCATGAATCTCAAATGTATTTTCAGGCATAATAAGACATAATTTTGCGGCTACTAAGTGTTGCAAAACCGTTCCCAAATACTGCGTTCCCGGATTTTGTTTCTGACGTTTTTTTGCCTGTTCAAATAGTTCGTCTAAGTTTGCTCCAATAGTTTTGGAAGTATCGGCGGTCAAAACAAACGGCTGATTTCTGAAATATTCTCTGACTTGTTCCGCCCAAAATTCTTCCACGATTGAAAAATTAACAGTTTCTTCTTCGTTCCATGCGTTGAGAAAATCAACGTACTTTATCATTAACCCCATACTTCCGCGACTGGTGCGCCCACCTTCTGCGGATAATTGTTGAGCAATGCCATGCTCTTTTAATATTTTTTTGAGATTACCGCCGCCAAGCCCAGCGACCTGTCCCTTGCTGCTTGTTTGAAAATCGTCTGGATTTAAAGGAAAATCCTTGTTCTGAACAAGTCGGGTAAATTGAACTACTAACGACAGCGGCCCTTTCGTATAGATATTATTTTCTTCTTGAAATATCTTTAATCTTTCTTGTGTACTAATCATCGTATACAGCCTCCGCAAGTCTTGATAAAAATTTTTCTCCTATGAATTGAGCTACCGGCATTGCGACAGCATCTCCCATCGCTTTATAACCATCGTTGTAGCTGCCGGGGAGAACAAAACTATCCGGCGCTCCCATCAATCGAGCGGCTTCACGAACAGTTAATAGGCGAGCATGAATTTCATCATTTTTTTTCACAACTAAATACTGTTTGCTACTTCCGCCTTCCGGCGTTCGTAAACAACCGGCAATACCATCGAAGCGCAATTCTAGCTGCTGCTCTCCATGACGAGTTCGGCGATAGCCCGTAGCATAAACCGTGTCATGCTCATTTAGCTTGATCTGATGTCGTTCTGGAACAAGCGGTAGGACAGTATCCTTATCAAATTTTGCTTCTTCAATAATATCTTTTAATGTGCTGTGGCGGCGCGGAGGTTTCTCCGCTTGCCACCAAATCCATCCGGGTAAAGACCGACCTAAATTAGAGGCGGCTTTATTATGCAGCCAGCAAGGGGCATCTCCAGTCAGATACGCCGGGATTGCATATCCATGTTGCACAGCAATAACAAAAACCCTCGGTCTTGACTGCGGAACAAAGTGAGAAGCGTTTAAAACGATAGCTCCACAGTCATAACCACGCTCCACAAGCGCCATATGGAGAACCCGATAATTATCGCCGCCGTTTGTGGAAAGCAAGCCGGTTACATTCTCTAAAGCCAATATTCGCGGCTTTTCTTCCATCTCATCCAACACACGTAGCCATTCCCACACCAATCCGCTTCTGGATGCGTGAATACCGCCTAAAGAACCAGCCAAAGACAAATCCTGACATGGAAAACTGGCCCAAGATAAATGAGCGAAAGGTAAATCTCTGCCATTCACATCTTTTATGTCGCCAAGTTCAAAATGTTCGCAACCAAAATTAGCTTCATATACAGCCGCTTTCTGTTCGCTAATATCGTTAGCCCAAATTGGCGCAAACATACCTTTTAAGCCATAGGCGACTAAACCGCTTCCGGCAAAGAACTCATGCATTGTCCAAGGCGCGGAGGACAAGTCAATATTTTGTTTTTTATACAGAGTGCGTTGTAGCAAACTTTTTTCCTCCCGTCCTATTTGAAGTTCGTTTGGTATCGGTCGGTTTTTGAGCATTCTCAGGAATAATCCAAATACGGCTCATACGCATAGCGCCAACAATTCTGTTCTCTTTACAAAGAATTTGAACTTGACGTGGCGTTACGCCCCATTTTTCAGCAGTTTCCTGAACTGTTATATACCCATTCACTTGCGACACCTCGAACCTGTATTTTGGATTTTGAAAACTGATATAATTATATTCGTTTAAGCGAAATAAAGCAAGGGATTTCAAGAAGATTTCTCGGCCAATTCTACAATAATATTACTCTGCTGATACAGCCAGTCCGTAAATTCTTTCGGGCTGGCTGTTCCTGTT
>CABUDL010000013.1 GCA_902490335.1 uncultured Clostridium sp.
GAAGTGCACCGCGCCATCCACTCGATTGCCCACATCATCGAGGACCACGCACAGTCTGCCGGTTATCCCATCCGCTTTGCTGCCACCAAGCTGGTGGAGGGAGATGAACCGATGTTCAAAGCGCTGGACCTGGACAGCGGCGACATCCACATCATCGACCACATCGTCGAGCAGATGGAGCAGGATTTGGGCACCGACCGCGAAGCGGCTCTGGCAGATATGCGGTACAGCTACATCGAGCAGCTGTGTGCGCAGTGCGTTGTCAAACATCAGGAAACCCGCGAACAGCTCCGCTCGGAGAAGATTGACCGGCTGCTGACCAGCAAATATCTGGGCATCCCGATTTTCCTGTTGATTATGATGCTGATTTTCTGGCTGACCTTCTCGGTGCTCGGCGCTCCTTTGCAGGATTTGCTCAGCGGCTGGATTGACAGCTTCACCGCCTTTTTGGAAGGCTTTCTGGTGCGCAATCAGGTCACACCGTGGCTGATTTCCCTCCTCATCAACGGCGTCTGCGCCGGTGTCGGCAGCGTTCTTTCCTTCCTGCCCATCATCGTCCTGCTGTTCTTCTTCCTCTCTTTGCTGGAGGACAGCGGCTACATGGCAAGGGTCGCCTTTGTGATGGATAAGCTGCTGCGCAAGATTGGTCTGTCCGGTCGCTCCTTTGTTCCAATGCTCATTGGATTCGGATGCAGCGTTCCTGCCATCATGGCAACCCGCACCCTGTCCAGCGACCGTGACCGCAAAATGACCATCGTGCTGACCCCGTTCATGTCCTGCAGCGCCAAGCTGCCCATCTACGGTATGATTACCGCAGCCTTCTTCCCGGAGCATCCTGCCATTGTGATGGTTTCTCTGTATGTGCTGGGCATCGTGGTTGCCATCCTGTCCGGTCTGCTGCTGAAAAACACTATCTTTCAGGGCAATTCGGTCCCGTTTGTCATGGAGCTGCCCGCCTACCGTCTGCCGGATGCCAAGAGCGTTCTTCTTCATATGTGGGAAAAGGCAAAGGACTTTTTGCACAAGGCGTTCACCATCATCTTCATCGCCTCCATCATCATCTGGTTCCTCCAGAGCTTTGACTGGCGGCTCAACATGGTCAGCGACAGTGCCAACAGCATCTTAGCCTCTATCGGCTCGGTGATTGCACCGCTCTTTACTCCATTGGGCTTCAACGACTGGCGCGCTTCCACCGCTTTGATTACCGGATTCACCGCCAAGGAATCGGTCGTCAGCACCCTGACCATCCTGACCGGCGCTTCCAGCGATGCACAGTTGAGCGCAATGCTGACCCAGATTTTCACCCCACTCAGCGCCTTCAGCTTCCTGGCGTTCACCATCCTGTATATGCCTTGCGTTGCTGCTTTTGCCGCTTCTAAGAGAGAACTGGGTTCGATGAAGCAGGCGCTGCTCACCGCCGGGTACCAGACACTGGTCGCCTACATCGTCGGCACCCTCATCTATCAGGTCGGCTCGCTGATCCTGTAAGGAACTGATTCCTCCTATCGTATTCTAACCCACCTGCTGCATACCGTTTGGCATCAGCAGGTGGGTTTTTGCAACCGACGATTCCCTTTCCTCTTTGCACTAAACTTTTTTCTTTACACCAACAAGATGGTTTCATCCGATGGGCATACCGGCTCCTTTTGGTCTGTGGGGAACAGCAGTTTCTCTCGGGGTCCCTCGGTTGCGAAAGGGAAAAAGGAAGCAGGTATTTTAAAAGCACCCTTTCCTCCTTGCAGCAACCTTTTTCTTTACACCAACAAGATGGTTTCATCCGATGGACATACCGGTTCCTTTGGGTCTGTGGGGAACAGCAGTTTCTCTCGGGGTCCCTCGGTTGCGAAAGGGAAAAGAGAAAAGCACCTAAAAACAAAAGCGACAGGTCGGACGTTGACCTGTCGCTTTTGTTTTATCCGCCGGATACTATTTTACCCCAGTGCCACATCCAGCACCATCATCAGCAAAAATCCACCCATCACGCCGAGGGTACCGATGTTGGAATGTTCGCCCAGATGCGCCTCCGGGATCAGCTCCTCGACTACGACATACATCATCGCACCCGCTGCAAAGCTGAGCAGCCACGGCATCAGCGGCTGGATTCCTCCTGCTGCCAGCACCACCAGCACCCCAAAGATTGGCTCGACGATACCGGAGAGCATCCCGTAAGTAAAGCTCTTTCCCCGGCTCATCCCCTCCTGCCGCAGCGGCAGAGAGATGGCTGCGCCCTCCGGGAAATTCTGGATGCCCATTCCAACCGCCAGCGCCATCGCTGCGGCATAAGCGCTGCTGTCATTGTGCTGGGCTGCCAGAGCAAACGCCAGTCCCACTGCCATCCCTTCCGGGATGTTGTGCAGGGTAACCGCCAGCATCAGCATGGTGCTGCGCTGCCAGTTGGAATCCAGTCCCTCCGGCTGTTTGGCGCCCGGATGCAGATGCGGCAGCAGGCTGTCGAGCAGCATCAAAAAGGCAACACCCAGCACAAATCCTCCGCCGGCTGGCAGCCATCCCGCGACACCTGCCGCCTGTGCCTCCTCCATCGCAGGAATCAGCAGACTCCAAACCGACGCTGCAATCATCACACCGGCTGCAAATCCAAGAAAAATCCTCTGAATGTTGGCAGTGACCGCCTTCTTAAAAAAGAAGACCATCGCTGCCCCCAAGGTCGTCATCAAAAAGGTAAAACCGGTTCCTCCGGCTGCCCAAGCAAGAGCATGGCTCATAAAATCCTCTCCTTCTTATAGTTAGCGTAAGCTAATTTATGATTATAGTATACTGTATTTGTATAAAAAAGTCAACTCTCCTGTTTATTTTCTCTCCACCCTCTGCCCGGGCTGTAAAAGAAAACAGGACAAGTTTTTCGGCATTGTCCATGTCGAAGAACTTGTCCTGTTGTAAAGGGAGAAAAAGGTGGTGTATGTCAAATTGATAGAAGTTTTCTAAATAGAACGATTACAAGCACGATGCAGATATTCGTCCAGCTCCTGTGGAGTTGTCATCTGCATTGCCCGTTCTGCAACCTGCTCCAACTGCTCCCGGCTCCATTCGGAGATGTTCTTTCTGGTTTTCAGAACCGAGGAAGCACTGACGCTGAACTCATCCAGTCCAAACTGCATCAGCAGCGGAATCAGCAGCGGGTCGGCAGCCGATTCGCCGCACATTCCCACCGGAATCTGTTCCTGCTTTGCTGCGTGAATGATTGCACGGATGCTGCGCAGCACTGCCGGATGCAGGGTGGTGTACAGCTGTTCTACCTTGGCATTGCCGCGGTCCACTGCGATGATGTACTGGGTCAGGTCGTTGGTGCCGATGCTGAAGAAGTCCGCCTCCTTTGCCATCAGGTCTGCGGTCAAAGCAGCAGCCGGTGTTTCAATCATCACACCCAGCGAAATCTTCGGGTCGTATGCCAGACCCTCGCGGCTGAGTTCCTGCTTACATTCCTCCAGCAGACTGCGGGCAGCGCGAATCTCCTGCACTCCGGTGACCAGCGGCAGCATAATCTTGATGTTCCTCTCCTGCGCGCCTGCACGCAGCAGGGCACGCAGCTGGGTCTTAAAAAGCGGCTGTTCGCTCAGGCAATACCGGATGGCGCGCCAGCCCAAAAACGGGTTCTGCTCGCTGCCCATCTTCAGATAGGGGACCTCCTTGTCCCCTCCGACGTCCAGCGTGCGGATGATGACCTCCTTGCCCTTCATCAGATGAGAAACGCTGCTGTATGCCTGCAACTGCTCCTCCTCGTCCGGCATGGAAGGGCGGTCCATGAACAAAAACTCGGTGCGGAACAGCCCGATTCCTTCCGCTCCATTATCCAAAGCCGCCTGCGCTTCCATCACGCTGCCGATGTTGGCGTACAGCTGGTAGCTTCTGCCGGAGGCATCGACCGTCGGCTTGTCCCGATAGATCGACAGCATCGCCTTCTGCCGCAGCTGCTCCTCCTGGAGTTTGGTGTAATGGTACAGCGTTTCTGCGTCCGGCTCGGTCATCACCTGACCGTTGGTGCCGTCCACGATAGCGGTCTGTCCGTCGGTCAGCTGCTGCAAAGCGTCCGGTATACCCAGTACCGCCGGTATCTCCAGTGCGCGCGCCAAAATGGCAGAGTGGCTGGTCTTTCCCCCGATTTCGGTGACGATGGCACTCACATTTTCCTTTCTCAGACCCACTGTCATCGAAGGGGTCAAATCCTTTGCAGCCAGGACCGTTCCTTTAGGCAGCAAAGCGATGTCCACACTTTCCACACCCAGCAGCAGGCGCAGCATCCGGGTCCTGATGTCCCCGATGTCGGTGGCACGCTGCTGCATCAATTCATCCTCCACATTGGAGAACATCTCGATGTACATCCGGCAGACGGTGTCCACCGCAGCTTCTGCGCAGCTTCCGCTCTGGATGGTATCCTCCATCTGACTGAGCATAAACGGGTCGGAGAGCATCATCACCTGCCCGCTGAGGATTTCCGATTCCTTCTGTCCGACACGCCGGAGGATATCCTCTGCCATCTGCTGGGTCCTTTCGCAGAAGGTGTCCATCGCCTGTTTTAACCGAGCCTTTTCCTGCTCCGCTCCCTGATATTGCACCTGGGAATAATCCAGATTCTGCTCTCTGATGCAGACAACCTTTCCAATCCCGATGCCTGCCGAAGCACCGACTCCTTTGAACATACCGTTCGCACCCCTTTCCCGTTGCTGCTTATCTATTCTCCCAGACCGGATTCCACCAGGGCGACCGCTGCCTTCAGGCAGGCTTCTTCGTTGTCGCCGCTGCATTTGATTTCAATTTCGCTGCCCTGCTTGATGCAGGCTGCCATCAGATTCATGATGCTTTTGCCGTTGATGTCCTTGCCGTTGAAGTGAATCGTAACATCACAGCCAAAGGGAGTGATCTCCTTGATAAAAAGCTGTGCCGGTCTCATGTGGATTCCTGTTGGATTGATTACCTTTACCTTTGCCGATACCATAATTCATCCTGCCTTTCCTGATTCTACTGTTTTTTCTATTCTAACAAGCCTTACTGCTCGACTGCGTCCTTCTTCAGCAGTCCCAGCAACAGCATTCCTACCAAAGAACCCGCCGCTAAAGCAATGAGATAACCTCCCACATTGCCTACGACCGGGAATACAAAGATGCCGCCGTGCGGTGCGCGCAGGGTGCACCCGAACAGCATCGACAATCCTCCTGCCACCGCCGAACCTGCCACGCAGGACGGGATGACACGCAGCGGGTCGGCTGCTGCAAATGGGATAACACCTTCGGTGATGAAGCAAAGTCCCATGATGTAGTTGACGACACCCGACTTCCGTTCCTCCGCTGTAAATTTCTTTTTAAAGAAGGTGCTTGCCAAAGCGATTGCCAGCGGAGGAATCATGCCGCCGAGCATAACCGCTGCCATGACATCATAGTTGCCGCTGGCGATTGACGCGGTCGCAAACACATAGGCTGCCTTGTTGAAAGGTCCGCCCATATCGACGCTCATCATACCCGCTACCACACAGCCAAGCAGGACCTTGCTGCTGCCGCCCATCGAATTGAGCAGGTTGACAATGCCGGTGTTGATGGCTCCCATTGCCGGATTGACTGCGAACATAAAAACACCCATCAGCAGGATGCCAAAGAGCGGATAAACCAGCACCGGTTTGATACCTTCCATGCTCTCGGGCAGCTTGTCTGCCAGCTTCTTGATGCCCAGTACCAGATAGCCAGCCACAAAACCAGCCAGCAGCGCTGCCAGAAAACCGCCGGAAACCGCATTTTCGCCGGTGATGTTGGCAAAGGAGTTGCCCACCTTGGCAAGGTAGCCGCCGACCACGCCGACTGCCAGACCCGGACGGTCCGCGATGCTGTAGGCTATGTAACCGGCAAGAATCGGGAGCATGAAGTCGAAGGCGACCCCTCCTACTGTCTTAAAGAAGGCTGCCTGCGGGGTGTTCATACCAAAGTTTGCCGGATTGATGGAGTAGTCGTCCAACAGAAAGGCAATCGCAATCAGGATACCGCCGCCGATGACAAACGGAAGCATATGGCTGACACCGTTCATCAGATGCTTGTACAACTGTCTTCCAAGGCTTTCCTTGCCTTCCTGCTGTTCCGGCTGAGGTTGATGAAGAGCTGTTTTCTTATCCTTTTCATAAACAGCCACTTTGCCGCTTTCGACTTCCTCCAGCAGCTGCTGCGCTTTATGGATGCCGTCCGACACCGGCACAAACAGCACCTTTTTTCCTACAAAGCGTGCAGTTTCCACATTTTTATCCGCAGCCACGATGATGCCGTCCGCCTGCTCAATCTCCTGCGCGGTCAGACGATTCTTCACGCCGCTGCTGCCGTTGGTTTCCACCTTGATGGACAGACCCATCTGTGCAGCCGCTTTTTCCAGCGCCTCTGCCGCCATATAGGTGTGTGCAATACCGGTCGGGCAGGCGGTCACAGCAAGCACCCGATAGCCGGATTTTTCTTCTGTCGGTTGACTCTCGGTGCAAACGACCTCCTGCGGATATTTTTCCTTTTCAAAGCGGTCGATGACCTCCATGAACTGCTGTGCATCCGCAGCGCCGCGCAGGGCTTTAACGAACTCTGTGTCCATCAGCAGGACCATCAGACGGGACAGGATTTCCAGATGCAGATCGCCGTCGAGCGGTGCTGCAATCATAAAGAACAAATCGGAGGGCTGTCCATCCATCGCGCCGTAGTCTACCCCCTGTGCCAGTGTCATCGCTGCCAGAGAAGGAGCGCTCACCGCATCCGATTTTGCATGAGGAACAGCAATGCCCTGCTCGATGGCGGTGCTGCTCATCTCTTCCCGTGCCAAAATCGCTTTTCTGTACGCCTCTTTATCGGCAATACAGCCGCCTGCTGCCTGCAATTCCACCAGTTTGTCGATTGCCTGTTCTTTATTAAAAATATGTGCACCCAGCACAATGCGCTCGGCGCTGAGTAAATCAATAATTCTCATACCATCTCTCCTTTTTTATTTAAGCTTCTGGTACAACGCCAAAACCTCCGGTCCGGTCGCCAACTGTTCGGAAAACGCTGTGGCGCTGCCGGCAGCAGTCCCCATCTTCAAAGCGGTCAGATAATCCCCTGTTTGTAAGTATCCCGCTAAAAATCCTGCCACCATCGAATCTCCTGCACCCACCGAGTTTTTGACCGTTCCTTTCGGCGCTTTGAGTCGATGAAATCCACCGGTTTCATCCAGCAGCATCGCTCCGTCGCCTGCCATCGAAATCAAGACATTGCGGGCGCCCATCTGCTGAAGCCTGCCGGCATACTCCCGAATCTTCTCTTCGGTGTCCAACTGCACTCCAAAGATTTCTCCCAGCTCGATGTGATTGGGTTTGACTAAGAACGGATGATATTTTAAAACGTTGCACAAAAGTTCCTTGGTCGCATCCACGGCTGCCAGAATCTTTTTGCCCTCCATCCGCTCCAGAATCTTCTCATAGATGTCGCTGGGCAGGCTGCTTGGGATGCTGCCCGCCAGCACCAGGGTGTCCCCTTCTTTCAACTGCTCCAGTCGTTTAAACAGCTGTTCCAGCTGCTCACGACCGACCCTTGGACCCTGTGCATTGATTTCACTTTCACAATCCGCCTTCAGTTTCACGTTGATGCGGGTCATCCCTTCGGGCAGGTGGATAAAATCGGTGTCCACACCCATCCTTTGCAGCTTGCTTTCCAGTGCCTGTCCGGTAAACCCTGCCACAAATCCCAATGCACAGTTTGGCACACCGATATTTTTGAGCAGTACCGAAACGTTGATTCCCTTGCCGCCAAACTGGATTTCTTCACTTGTGGTACGGTTGACCTGTCCCGGTTGAAACTGCTCCATTCGCACCACATAATCCAGCGCCGGATTAAAGGTTACTGTATAAATCAAATCAATCCACCTCTTTTATCAGGGTTTGTTTGCAATAGGGTTCATCCGGCATCCGGTCGGTCAGGATGCACGATTTGTCCAGCGAAGCGATGGTGACCGCCGACACCTTTCCAAATTTGCTGGAATCTGCCAGCACATAACTGACATAGGAGCGTTCGATTGCCAGCGACTTGATGGACGCTTCCTCGATGTCCGGCGTCGTATAACCGCGACTGAGTGAAATCCCGTTGGTCCCGATGAAAGCCTTGGTAAAGTTGTATCGTCCAATCGACTCTCTGGCTGCCGCACCCACCAGCGCCTGTGTCCCCGGCTTTAACAAACCGCCTGCCACATACACCAGCAGTCCTTTTTCCACCAGCTTGCGGGCACACTCGATGCCGGTGGTGACAAAGGTCGCCTTGGAGCCTTCCAGATATTCCGCCATGCGCAGGGTGGTCGTCCCCGCGTCGATAAAGACGAAGTCCTCATCGTGGATCTGGGCTGCCGCATATCGGGCAATGCGCTCCTTCTGCTCGGTGTGCAGAGTGGACTTAGTCAAAACATCCGGCTCCTGGCTTTCAAATTCACTGACCGGAAGCACCGCGCCGCCGTGTACTTTATTGAGTTTTCCCTGACGGTCCAGTTCGGTCAAGTCCCGCCGGATGGTCGCCTCGGATGCACCTGTTTCCTGACACAGCACAGCGACCGTTGCCGCCCGCTTTTCCTCCAACACCTGCAGAATCACGCGCAGTCTTTCTTCTGCCAGCATACTCTTCCCTCCGTATCCTTTGCTCTTTGTTGATTTGATTATAGCACAGCCGCCTTCAAATTTCAATCATTATCAGTCAAAATAAATCAAAAATAATCAATAAGATTTTCCTTGTCCTCTCATGCAATTTGACCGATTTTGCACTTTTCCCCCTGTTTAGCGCTTAAATCCAATCATACCGCTGATTTTGTTGATTGAATTTGATTGAATTGCCAATCTTTCCTCTCTTTACAGAAATAAATGGCAAAAAAGAGGAAAAGAAAAAGGCACAGCTCTCAGCGATTGCTGCATGGGAAAACTGTGCCTTTTTTTGCGCGGTTATTTTAAAACAAAAGCATCCTTAGAATTTGCTTTCAAACTCGCGGATGGAGATGCTCTTTCCGTGGTTGACCCTGGATTCCTCGGCTGCCAGTGCCATCACATGGCTGTGTACCGAAGCATCGATGGAGGTCAGGTTGTGCTGTAAATCATCCTTTCTTAGGATGTCGATGATGTTGTCCACCAAGCGGGTATCTCCGCCTGCATGACCGACATGACCCACCAGCTGTTTGGAAACGTCGATGGTTTCCACCTCGTCGCCGTTAAAAGGTTTGACCTCGATGGTTCCCTTAACCGAATCTCCCTCCAGCTCTCCGAGGGTACCCATCACGCGGATGGTGCGGCGGGTGTTCTTGGTGAAGGCAGTCATGGTGAAGACGGCGGTCGCACCGTTTTCAAACTCCATATCCACCACTTCGTGGTCTACTACGTCGTTATCACAATGGTAAACACAGCGTCCGTACGGACCGGTCTTGATGGCTTCGTAGACATTTTCCTCGGTCGGGTCTACGCACAAAGCGTTGCATGGCCAGCCGCCGTGGTTGTCCCGCACCCCGGTCTTTTTGTTGGTGATGTAGATTTTCTCTGCATCATAAGGGCAGTCGTCCTTGCACTTGCAGCCGCCCAGGCAATACTCGGTCGCACCTTCCGGCGCTTTGTCGGCACGGAAGTGGCTCAGGGAACCGTAGGAGCTGATGTATTCACAGCGCTGTCCCATCAGCCACTGCAGCAGGTCCATGTCATGGCAGCTCTTTGCCAGAATCATCGGACTGGTTTCCTCGGAATTTCTCCAGTTGCCGCGGACAAAGCTGTGTGCCTGATGGAAGTAGCCGACATCCTCATGGGCGGAGATGTTGCGGATTTCTCCCAGCTTGCCGCTGTCCATAATCTGTTTGACCGTCTGGTAGAACGGACTGTACCGCAGAACGTGGCAGACGGTGACCACCCTGTTTTTCTCGTGCGCCTTTTTCTGCAATTCGATACATTCGGACAGCTCCGGCGAAATCGGTTTTTCCAACAGAACGTGGTAGCCCTTTTCCAAAGCTGCCAACGCCATCGGAACGTGCTGTCTGTCCTGTGTGCAGATGAACATCAAATCTGCCAGCTTTGGCTGCTCGAGCATCTGCTCGGCGCTGTCAAAGCACATCTGCTCCGGCAGGTTGAACAGCTGTTTTGCCGCATCCACCTTTTCACGGACGATGTCCGCCACTGCCACCACCTTCATGGTATCTGGATGCTCCAATGTGTACTGGGAATAGCACTGTCCACGCAGTCCGTATCCCGCTACTGCAATCGTGATCACCTTTTCCATTTTGCAATTCCTCCTTACCGTTTCGCTGCCGGGCAGCATTTGCGCAGGCAGCTAAAAAAAATCTCCCCTTGAGTAATCTATTATACCACCTTCCCTTCTGCTTGACAATCTGTTAACAGGGTCCTTTTGCAATTTTGCAGACTTCTATCCACCATTTTTTCCCTTCTTCTGCCGATTCCCATGAGGGAGCAGAAAAATTTTGCTAAATTTCAATTTTTCTCCTGCATAAAACCCGAGGAATCGCTTCTGCTCAAGGCGATTCCTCGGGTTTATTTACAGACCCAGCACCAGCTGTGCAATTTTAAAATACATAATCAGTGCAAATGCGTCCACGATGGTGGTAATCAACGGTGCAGCCATAATAGCAGGGTCGCATTTGACCAAACCTGCTACCAGCGGGAGCAAAGAACCGATGGTCTTTGCCATCACAACCGTAAAAAACATCGCCAGCGAAACAGTCAGCGCAATCTCCGCCGAATGGGGCGTGGTCAGCAACAGACGCAGGAAATTGACGGCGCTGAGCACCGCACCCGCCAGCACACCCACACGGATTTCCTTCCACAGCACAGCAAACAGGTCGCGGAAATGCACCTCTCCGGTTGCCATCGCACGAATCACCATCGTGCTGCTCTGCGAACCGGCGTTGCCGCCCGTATCGGTCAGCATCGGGATAAAGGTGACCAGCATCGGCACAGCGGCAAAGGCGCTTTCATATTTTGCCAGAATACTTCCGGTAATCATACCGGATACCATCAATGCCATCAACCAGAAAATTCTGTTTTTTGCCAAGGTAAAGGCTCCTGTGTGCAGATAGCCTCCCTGTGTTGCCTGTTCCTGCTGGCAGCGGAAAATCTGCTCTGCCTGCTCCGGCTGCATCTTGCAAGCCACTGCAAAGCGAAGCTCCTCCTCCTGAAGAGACAGCCAACGGGCTGCCTGCCGCGGCTCCATCCGGCTCAGACGGTCACTGATTGCCTGATAATCCCTCTCCCTTGCCAGGGTGTTCATGCCCTGGGTTGGCATATCGTTTCTTTTTTCCTGTGCAATCGCTGCTGCAAACATCATTTTTTTCATGGTAAGCTCCTCCTTATACTGTCATTTTCAAGGGACAGCAAAGTACAAGCCCAAACAAAAGCGCACAGTACAAAGACTGTGCGCCGATTTTTGCAATCATGCGGTCAACAGAACCAACCGCTCCAAAATCTGTCCAAGCTGGCAGGAGGAGGGTCTTCCATTCGATGATTCTCATGATGGCAAAAATCGCGCCGGGATTTCTTTGTACTTCTACTGCGATCTTCCACGTTCCTTCCTCCTTTCAAAGATTCGAGCGTTCACTCTTTTACGTTTATATTATAACCGCCTTTGGCTGTGATGGCAAGCCCTGTTTTTTAAAATTCGGTTAAATTTGCTTTTATTTATCCATTTTTACCGAATATCAGCTGTTTTACCCGCTTATCTGTTGTTATCTTGCTTTTTTACTTGTTTTCTCCCAAAAAGGACAAAGCAATCGCACCCGGACCCGCATGAGAGCCGATGACCGGACCGATGTGGCTGATCATCGCTTTGGCAATTCCAAACCGCTCTTTGACCAACTGCGCCAGATAATTTGCCTCTTCCAGACAATCGCCGTGGCTGATGTATACCGTATCATTTTCCTTCAAAAAGCTGCCGATATGCTCTTCCATCTGCTTGACCAGGGTCTGTATCGACTGCTTTCTGCCGCGCACCTTTGCACATGGAACCAGATTCCCGGTTTCATTCAGCTTTAAGATAGGTTTGATACCAATGGCACTTCCCAAAAATGCGCTGGTCTTGGAAACTCTTCCTCCGCGGTAAAGATGCTTCAAATCATCCACAGTTGCATACAGGCAGGTGTGCGGAACCGCTTCCCGAATCCACTGTGCTGCCTGCTCGAGTGTCTTTCCTGCTTTTTTCATGCGGACTGCCCGCTCCACCAGCATTCCCTGGGCGAGGGTGCCGACGAGGGTGTCGATGACGGTGATGGTGCGCTCGGGAAATTCTTCCTTGAGTTCTCTGGCTGCCATCATTGCGCTGTTGCAGCTGCCGCTGACTGCGGAGGTCAACGCAAGATGAAGAACGTCCTTGCCCTGCTTCAGGTAGCTGCGGAAGGTTTCCATCGCCTGATCCGGGTTGACCTGCTGGGTCTTTGGCATCATGCCTGCGCGCATCTTTGCATAAAAATCCTCCGCGCTCATCTGCGGCTCGTGTCCCGGTCCATAGGTAACCCCGTCGATGGTATAATACAGCGAAAGCACGCCGATCTCATTTTCCTTTACAAAGCTCTCCGGCAAATCTGCCGCATTCTCGGTGGTGATTACATATTCTGCCATGATTCCTGCTCCTTGATTCCTAAAGTGTTTTTTTAAACGACATTATATCGTATATCTTACCGTAAAACGCCCGAAAAAGCAAGAAGAAGATGTAACTAAAGTTACACCTTCTTCTTATTGCACAGTTTTCAAAAATAAAATATGGGGATTATAGACAGAATCTTGCTGTATTTAGCGTTTTTCTCCCATAAAGAAGAGCGCTACCGTTCCCGGACCCGCGTGGGAACCGATGGTAGGTCCGATAAAGCTGATCATAAAGTCCTCATAGCCAAAGCGCTGTTTGACCAGTTCTGCCACATAGCGGGCATCCTCCTCGCAGTCGCCGTGGCTGATGAAGATGCGCTGCTTGCTGTCGCGGTAGCTGCCAATCTGCTGTTCCATGCGGTCCACCAGCGCCTGGAGCGACTGCTTTCTGCCGCGCACCTTTGCCAGCGGGATCAGTTTGCCCTCGTCGTCCACGTGCAGCACCGGCTTGATGCCGATCATCGTGCCCACCAGTGCGGTGGTTTTGGAGATTCTGCCGCCTCTTTGCAGATACTTTAAATCCTCGACGGTGAACAGGTGGCACAGGTGCGGGATGTTTTCCTTGAGCCACTGTGCGACCTCCTCGATGCTCTTTCCTGCTTCCTTCATGCGAATTGCAGAGTCGACCAGCAGACCCTGTCCCATCGAAGCACACAGGGAATCGACCACGATGATCTTTCGGTCCGGGAATTCCTCTTTGAGCGTTTCGGCTGCCAGACGGGCTGCGTTGGCGGTTCCGCTCAGTCCAGAAGAAAAGGCGATGTGCAAAAGGTCTACCCCGCCAGACAATATGGTGCGGAAAAGCTTTTCTGTATCTTCGATGCTTGCCTGCTGGGTCTTGGTCGGTGCGCCCTGACGCATTTTATTGTAAAAGGATTTCAGGTCCTCCAATGTGGGAGAACCATCCGGTCCCATTACGTCATCAATGCTATAAAACAAGGTCACCAGCGGAAGCTGATGCTGCTGTACATATTCATAAGGGAAATCACAGGAAGTATCGGTAGAAATGATGTATTCTGCCATAGGACACTTCTCCTCTCGCAGTAGATTTTATACCTGTCCATTATACCCCATCCGCAGATGTCTTTCAATTCTTTTCTGTTAATTTATGGATTTTTTGTTCACACATCCCTTTGCTCCCATTTTCTTTTGGAGGGATTTCTGTTATACTGATGGTAAAAGCAACCGGAAGGAGGAACGGTATGACCAGAGAAGAAATCTACTCTTCTATTTATACCCACGATGAGATTTATCGACCGCCGCAGGAGGAAAACTGTGCCTGCCTGGAGGTTGCACTTGGGTGCAGCTGGGGCAAATGCCAATTTTGTGACTTTGCCAAGGACCGCTTTCAGCTTCATTCGATGGCAAAAATCGAGTGGAATCTGCGGATGCTCGGTCGGCTGGAGCCGGAGAAGACCCGACTGTTCCTGCTGGGAGAGAATGCTTTTTGCCTGAGCTTTGAACAGCTGAGCCAGATTTTCTCCCTTGCCAAAACCTTTATGCCCAACATCAAAGAGTTTGCCATGTACGCCCGCGTCGACGACGTGCTGCGCAAAACACCGGAGGAGCTGCGGCAGCTGCGCGAAATGGGACTGAGCGACCTGCACATCGGCGTGGAATCGGGCAGCGACCCCATCCTGCTGTGGATGAACAAGGGCGTCACCTCCTTTGAGATGCTGCAAGCCTTCAAGATGCTCGACCGGGCAGAGATTGGATACTTTGTCACCATCATCCTCGGTCTGGGCGGCAAGACCTACCGCAACCTGCACGCGATTGAAACTGCAAACCTGCTCAACCGCATCCATCCCAAATGCGTCTGGGCGCTCAAGCTGAAGATATGGGAAGATACCCCTTTGGAGAAGATGGTCAAAAAAGGTGAGTTTGTCCCCATGAGCAACCGCGAAATCCTGTTTGAAGAACGGCTGCTGCTGGAATCGCTGACGTTGGATACCTACTTTATGGACACCACTGTGATGGATGCGCTGACCATCCAGGGCTATCTGCCCGAAACAAAGGATTCGATGCTGCGGGTTATCAACCGTCTGCTCAGTTAAAGGTGAAAAACACGCTGCCTTTTCCAAAAAAGGCAGCGTGTTTTTTGGGTTGTCAGCAGAAAGAAAATTTTTCAAAACGGCTCAAAGGGTGTCGAAATTTTATTTTTCTTGTGATAAAATAACAGAAGAAAATCTTCACCAGAAAGAGTTGATAAAGTTGAAACAATTTTGTGCTGTTTTTCTTGCCTTCCTGCTTCTTTCTCTTTCGGTCTGTGCCGACTCGTTGAATGATCCCTGTACCTCCAACCAGTCCACCACCACCCGTGAAACCTACAACCTGGTTTCTGCCAACCCGCTCTTTTCGATGCCGGGCTACGCCGACCTTGCGGACACCAGCGCCTTGGCGGTGCAAAATCCTGCCCAATATGGAGAAATCATCTACTCGGTCAAGCAGGTGGACAAACTTTCAGTCGATCTGTACCGCAGGAACTATGCTTCTTTCGCAGTCAAATCGCCCGACGGCTCTTTCAGCTACAACCGCCTGCCCGACAAGGAGGACGAGTTGCTGGATTTATGGATTGATGAGCAGACCGACCTTGTCTATTGCATCGACGACGGCAACTACTACCTGCTGTACTATAGGGAGGAAACCGGAGAATACTGCTTTGCACAGCAAAGTGAAGCGGCACAAAGCGAAGGCTCCTACAATGAAAATCCCGACGAGGGAACCTCCGAAGAAGAAACCCCTGAAGAAGAATCGCCCCCCTTTGACGACTGCTACCCACAGGGAGAGCTGATTCCCTACGGGCTGCGATTGCTGCAATCGTTTGACGGAGCATCCTTCGAGGAGCTGCCGGTCAAGCGAGCAGAAACCACTCTGTACGACCAGGACGGCGCCTTCCTCTTTGACGAGCGGTTTGAGGCTGCGCCTTCGACCGACTGCCGCTACCTGAAGGTTCAGCTCAAACAGTTTTCCCGCCTGCCCTATCTGTACGCCGACGGAGTGGAGGGATTTACCGACGTCAATCTGCCCCACCTTTCCATGATTCGTCAGGTGCGCTGCTCGGGTCCCGTGCAGCCGCTCAACCCGGACGACGGGGCCGACCTGCCGCCGGGTGAAGAGGAAACCAATGAAGAGGAAGCAAAGGAAAAGGCGGAAAAAAAGACTGTCTCCTCCGCCAAGAAATCCTCTGATTCCACCAAAAGTTCCTCCGGCGGTGACTCCAGGGTAGAAACCACCACCTCGACCTCCACTTCGACCTCCAGTTCCACCAGCGACTCGAACAATTCTACCACCACCTACACCACCAACTATATCTTCATCGGCTCGTCGCCGGAGTCTGCCGCTGCCCTGTGCGATATACTGGGCATTGAACCGGATGACCTGGAAAACCTACAGGCTATTTTAGGAAGTACCGATGAGGTACTTCCTAACAGCAGCGATTCCGGGGAGGAAAAAGCTGCTGTCGCCTCGGTGCTGTATCAGCAGCCGGTCATCGGTCTGTCGCAGCAGGAGGATTCCTCCGTTCCTTTTGACAGTGAGGAGGACAATGACCTCATCCTTTACCTGTGCATCACCGCCGTTGCAGTGGCAGCCTTCTGTGTGATTGCACTTTTGGTCAGAAAATCGTTGGCAGCAAAGAAAGAGAAAACCGACACCGACTCGCAGGAGGATGATTTTGACAACCTGTAAACACCCGCTGTCCCATTGCAGAAAAAGAAAAATCCACCTCGTTCCCAAAGAGGGAGCGGGGTGGATTTTGATTTGTCGTTACTCTTCGTCGGATTCCCAGTTGTGGTAAACTTCCTGCACGTCGTCGTTGTCCTCCAGCAGGTCCAGCAGCTTCTGCATCTTTTCTGCCAGCTCCGGGTCGTCGATTTTGGTATAGGTGGAAGGTACCTTCTGGATGTCTGCTTCCACAAAGGTGTAACCCTTTGCTTCCAGTGCTTCACGAACCGCGCGGAATTCGTTCGGGTCGTTGGTTGCGGAAACTTCGATGACACCGTCGCCAAACTCGAAGTCCTCGGCTCCTGCTTCCATGCAGTCCTCCATAATCTGGTCCTCGGTGTATTTTTCGTCCTCGTTGTCGATGACGATGACACCCTTTTCGCTGAACATGAAGGAAACGCATCCGGTCTGACCCAAGTTGCCGCCGCACTTGTCAAAGTAATGGCGCAGGTCGCCGGCAGTTCTGTTCTTGTTGTCGGTCAGCGCTTCTACGATGACAGCAACGCCGCAAGGACCGTAGCCTTCATAGACCATATCCACATAGGTGTTTTTATCGCCGTCACCGGCTGCCTTTTTGATGATGCGGTCGATGTTGTCGTTTGGCACGTTGTTTGCCTTTGCCTTTGCAATCAGGTCGCGCAGCTTGCCGTTGTTCATCGGGTCAGGTCCGCCCTCACGAACCGCTACTGCCATTTCACGACCGATCTTGGTAAAGATTTTTCCCTTCTGGGCATCGGTCTTTTCCTTTTTACGCTTGATATTATTCCACTTAGAATGTCCGGACATCGCCAAAAACTCCCTTTCCAATATTGTCATACGGTCAAATGACCGTCCTGTTCTTTTTGAGCAGCTCCTTTTCGGACCGCATAAACCGAATCCATTTTATCACAATTCTGCGGATGATACAAGCGTTTTTTCGACCAATCATTCCCGGCTCCACACCGATACATATGGATAAACCTTATGAAAACCGTTGGTGCCCTGCACAGAAGCAAACCAAAGATAGGCAAAACCCGCCGTTACTGCCAGCGCTGCCAGCAGGACCATCCTTTCCCGCCGCCGGCGTTCCAGACGCTTACTTTCCTTTTTTCTGCCTTCTCCCTGTACTGCCGGGACGCTGACCACCATCTTTGGCAACAGCAGCATGGCGTATGGAAACAGGTAGATGGAAAAACGCTCCAGAATCATGTGGTGGGTGCTAAAGACGTATAGCAGCATCACATAAAAGGAGCTGTTGATTAAAATACGATTTTCTTGTCTTTCTGCCAGCAGCCAATGTCGGGTCAGCCACGCCGCCGCAAAGTACAGAATGGGAAATATCGCATATCGGTAACCCAAACCCGCCCAGTAGCGCGAACCGATATAGCCCGCATAATTTGGGAAGAGGTATTGGGTCACAAGCTGCGCTGCCTGGTTGCTGAACAGGTAGATTGGTACTGCCGCCAGCGCCAGACCACCCAGCAGCCTGCCGTCACACTTCCAGTTTAGAATCCAGTAAAACGGCAGGAAGAACAGCGCCGAGGTGTGAAAAGTCGCTGCCAGCAGAACGACCAGCACAAAGGGCAACAGTTTTCTCTTTTTTAAAAACGGATAGGCAAGCAGACAGATGGTAGCCGCAATCGACTGCCGAAACAGGTTCATGCTGTGCGCAAAAAATTGCAGGGTCAGATAGAAAAACAAACTCAGCCACGGCAAGGGCGAATAGCGTTTGACAAACCACAGCACCACCCCGGTCATCAGCAGGTTGAGGACCAACAGCAAAGAACGATAATCCAGCCCTGCCCGATACAACAGATGGGTCAGCAGAGAGTATCCGATAAACTTTCTGCCGACCGGGTCCTGCACCAGCTGCGCTGCCGACATCGGACCCAGCTGCTCATACAGCCGTTCATAGTTAAAATAGTCATAGCCGATGCCGTACCGCATGGTTGCCACCAGCACAAACAGCCCGCCTGCCAAAAGCAAAAACGTCCACTGCATCTGAGCAGTCCTCTTTTCATCGGCAATCCCGTCGGAGAAGCCCAACTCCCTTGCCCACAGCACCGAACCGAGGCATAAAAACAGGCAGAGCGCCAGATAAACTGCCATCCTTTCCACCATCCTTCCAAACGATTTTCTTTTTATTATAACGAAGTTGTTCCTCTTTATCAAACATCAAAAACGCAAAAAGATACATTCTCTGTCCGCAAAAAACTCTGCACTCTGCCCTAAATTTTTCATTTTGTAAGCCGCTCTCTGATAAAATTGGCTAAATTTTTATAAAAAATCAAGCAATAGCACCAAACAATATTGTTCTCATCGCAATAAAATGCTAAAATTATGAAATATTTATAAATCATTTTATCGATTGCAGTCAAAATCTATCTTAAAAGAAAGGACGAAGCTTTCATGTTCTCCAAAAAAGACCTTCAGCGGCTGATCGTCCCGCTGATCATCGAGCAATTCTTGTCCATCACCATCGGCATGGCAGATACCGTTATGGTTTCGGTCTGCGGAGAAGCCACCGTATCCGGCGTTTCTCTGGTGGATGCCATCAACATCCTGCTCATCAACATCTTCTCCGCCCTTGCTACCGGCGGCGCCATCGTTTCCTCCCAATACATCGGGCGCGAAGAGCCGCATCAGGCGTGTGAAGCAGCCAAGCAGCTCATCCTGTCGGTGTTTGTCCTCTCGACTGCCATCGGTGCGCTGTTTGTCTTTGGCGGTCCACAGATTTTGGGCTTCATCTACCATGATGTCGAGGCGGCTGTTATGCAGAACGCCGAAATCTACTTTTTCCTGACCGCACTGTCCTACCCGTTCATCGCCTTGTATAACGCCGGAGCGGCACTGTTCCGTGCGATGGGCAACTCCCGTATCTCGATGGTCATTTCCATCGTGATGAACTGTATCAACGTTGGCGGCAACGCTCTGTTTATCTTCGGTTTTGATATGGGCGCAGGTGGTGCTGCTCTTGCCACCCTGATTTCCCGCATTGTCGGAGCCATCTTCATCCTTATCCTGCTGCACCGCTCAAACAACGTCATCCACATTGATTCCTACCTGCACCTGAACTTCCACCCGGGCATGATCAAAAATATCCTTGCCATCGGCATTCCAAACGGCTTGGAAAACGGTATGTTCCAGCTGGGCAAAATCATCGTACAGGGAATGATTGCCTCCTATGGCACCGCTGCCATCGCTGCCAACGCTGTCTGCAACTCGATTGCCGGATTTCCTATTATCCCCGGCACTGCCATCGGACTTGCGATGATCACCGTGGTCGGTCAATGTGTCGGCGCCCGCCAGTACGACCAGGCAAAATCCTATATCTATCGCCTGACCGGACTTGCCTATGTCTTTATGCTGGTGCTCAACATCCTCATTGCCGTCTTCTGCCGACCGATTATCGGCTGCTTCAGCCTGTCACCGGAGGCTGCCCATACCGCCGAGCAGATGATGCTGTGGCACAGCCTGTTCTGTGCTATCTTCTGGCCGGCTGCCTTCACCATGCCAAACGGTCTGCGCGCTGCCAACGATGTCCGCTTCACCATGATTGTTTCGGTGGTGTCCATGTGGCTGTGCCGCATCTGTCTAAGCTATGTGTTCGGCACCATGATGGGTCTGGGCGCACTGGGCACCTGGTTTGCCATGTTTGCCGACTGGATTTTCCGCATCTTCTTTTTCGCTTACCGTCTGCACTCGAACAAATGGCAGCATCGGGAGCTGGAAAACAAACTTGCCGCTGCCGATTAACAAACGTTCCCGATTTCGTTCTACCTGCAAACCGACCGATGCTTGTGCATCGGTCGGTTTTTTTAATTTCCGGGAATCTCATCTGTCTGTCAGGACTGTTATCCTTGTAAATGGGAGGATGGAATGACCCCTCCGTCCTTCGGACACCTCCCCTTGTGATGGGGAAAATTTGATGACCCCTCCGTCCTTCGAACACCTCCCCTTGTGAAGGGAGATGACCCCTCCGTCCTTCGGACACCTCCCCTTGTGAAGGGGAAAATTTGATGACCCCTCCGTCCTTCGGACACCTCCCCTTGTGAA
>CABUDL010000014.1 GCA_902490335.1 uncultured Clostridium sp.
GGCTGGGCAGAAAGTGAATAAGAAAGGTGTGAAGCATCCTGCTGCTTCACGGTTGGCATAAGGCGGTCGGACGGAGCAAGGGCTGGGCAGAAAGTGAATAAGAAAGATGTGAAGCATCCTGCTGCTTGACGGTTGGCATAAGGCGGTCGGACGAAGCAAAGGCTGGGCAGAAAGTGAATAAGAAAGGTGTGAAGCATCCTGCTGCTTGACGGTTGGCACAAAGCGGTCGGACGAAGCAAAGGTTGGGCAGAGAGCGACGGCGAGTAGGAAAGATGTGAAGCATCCTGCTGCTGATACATGAGAAATGACCCTGCCGGATTGGAAATTTTCAATCCGGCAGGGTCATTTTGTGTTGGGAAGATTAAAAGAGAAAGGCAGAAAGACAGGAGAGGGAGTCGATGGAAAGAAAGCCGCCCTGCTCATCGTGTTCCCAGGAGAGGTCGAGGAGGGTCTGGAGATTTTCTTCCGAATACTCCAATTCTTTGGAGATTGCTTTGATGCAGTTGATGCGGCTGTTGGTCGGCGGTTCAACCGGCAGGTCGCTGCCTGACTCGCCGGGGAGAGCCAACCACAGCAGTCGACAGAGGAGGGTGAAGAGGACCGCAAATTTGGTGCGGGAGAGACAATCAGCATCCCAGACTGATTTGAGCAGGTAGCGGTAGAGGGTGTAGCTGCACAGATTTTGAAAGGGCAGCTGCTCCGAGAGCGGAAGAACCTCCGGCAGATTTTGTGCCAGCTTGCACAGGCGATTCGTCCAGCGCGGGTCGATTGGCTCAAGGGAAGCCAGAAATTCCAGCAGGTCGGAGAGAAGCATCGCCGGTGAATCGGTAAAATCACAGGGAGAGGAAAACAGCTGCGCGGGGATTTCCTGCGAGAGGGCGGTCAGGGAAGGAAAATCGGCAAAATCGAGCGCCTGCTGGACTGCATCGGCATAGCGCAGGAGAGTTTGCAGGCGGGCGGAAAAGGAAAGGTCGGTATTTTTTAAAAGGGAGAACATCTGCTGGCGAACCGAAAGCATCGCAGGAAGAAGGGCAGAGTCGAAGGGTTGCTCGTCTGCCGGTTCGTCGATGGTGCGTGACAAAAAGGAAAGCTCGCCGCTTTCCAGCAGCAGACGGACGGCTTCCTCACAACAAAGACCAAGCCCGCTTTCCTTATAATCGCCGAACCACTCGTGAAAGCGCGGATGCTGGTCGCAGATTTCGCACAGCGCCTGTTCTCCGAGGTGGATATAGATTTCACACAGGTTGTCCTGATTTAAAAAGGGACAGCGGTCATTCGCTTTCAGCAGGAAATGGGCAGGGGATTCCCAGCAGATTTTTTGAGAAAGCTGGTGGGAGAAGGGGTCGCCGTCGGCGATGCAGCTGCGGTAGTAGTCGGCGGTGTTGGGGTCGATGTCGATTTCCCAGCCGATACAGCAGCTGTCCGAGCAGCGGGAAGCGATACACGCAAAATCAGGATAAAAGTGGGGAATCAGCTGTTTCATAAAGAGGTACCTCCGAGAAGAAATTTTTGAAAGGAATGCTGCTGTCGGGAAAAGAAAGCAGATGGCAGAGAGAAGGGAAGGGGAAGGCGGATGGATTCGACGGAGTTTTACCGATTACTAACATTTTGGATGAGAGTTTAACCGGAGATTAACCAAATCGTGGGAGCGCATTTTACACGAAATCGATAAAATAGGAGATGCACGAGCAAAGAAGAAAGAATCACGAAGGAGAGTGTACCATGCAAATCAAAAAGGTATTTTCGAAAATTCTGGCAGCTTCCTTGGCAAGCGCCATGCTGATCAGCTGCGTTTCTGCGGCAGCTCCACAGAAAACCCTTTCCGATGCAGTCAGCAACAAAGGAAAGGTTACCACAACCGCTTCGGCAACAACCGGCAAAAAACCGAAATATGTCTTCATGTTCATCGGAGACGGTATGAGCTACCCACAGTTTCAGGCAGCATCCGACTATCTGGGCGCAGTAGCCGACCAGGATAACGACGACATCCTCGATGGAAACAAGCCGCTGAACTTTATGAACTTCCCGGTAGCAGGTTCGGCAGTGACCTATGACTCCACCTCTTTTTGCCCGGACTCTGCCTCTACTGCAACCTCCCTTTCCACCGGACACAAGACCTATTCCGGCACCATCAACATGGATGAGACCATGACAGTGAAATATGAAACCATTGCAGAAAAGCTGCACGACAAAGGTTATGACATCGGTGTGGTCAGCTCGGTCAATCTGAACCATGCAACACCGGCAGCCTTTTATTGCCATCAGCCAAGCAGAAGCAACTACTATGCAATCGGTGAAGAGATGGTCGCTTCTGATTTTGATTACTTTGCAGGCGGCGCTCTGCTGGACCCACAGGGAAAAGAGGGCGACCAGGAGAGCATCTACGATAAAGCAGAAAAAGCCGGCTATAAAGTAGTAAAGACCCAGGCAGAGGCTGAAAAGGTATCGGCAAAGGATGAGAAGGTCGTTATCATCGGAGAAAAGCTGGCAGACAGCGATTCGATTTCCTATGAGAATGACAGAGCATCCGGCGAATGGGCGCTTGCCGACTATGTATCCAAGGGTATCGAAGTCCTCAGCGACAACGACAAAGGTTTCTTTATGATGGTAGAAGGCGGTAAAATCGACTGGGCTTGCCATGCAAACGATGCAGGCTCCACCATCAACGACACCATCGCTCTGGCAGATGCAGTGGACGAAGCGATCGAGTTTGCAAAGAAACATCCAGACGACACCCTGATTCTGGTTACCGGTGACCATGAAACCGGCGGTCTGACCATCGGTTATGCAGGCACCGACTACGACACCTATCTGACCAACCTCTCCAACCAGAAAATCTCCTATGCAAAATTCGACAGCGATTATGTCAGCAAATATAAGGAAAATCAGACTCCTTTTGAAACCATGATGCAGGATGTAGAGAAGCTGTTCGGCTTAAAGCTCAAGGGCAGCGCAGACGACAAGCTGGTGCTGACCGACTATGAGGTTGGACTGCTGAAAACAGCGTATGAGAAAACCCTGTCCGGTAAAAAAGCAGATTCCGACAATCAGAAGGAATATGTTCTGTACGGCAGCTATGAGCCGCTGTCGGTTACCATCACCCACCTGCTCAACAACAAATCCGGTATCAATTTTAGCTCTTATGCACACACCGGTCTGCCGGTAGCGGTATTTGCAAAGGGCGCAGGTCAGGAAAAATTTGGCGGCTTCTATGACAACACACAGGTTTACCACAAGCTTGCCGACCTGATGGGCATTGACAAATAAGAAATCCCACACTCCCAAAAGTTTTCTAAAAAAGCAAAAAAGCGGACGGGTATTCCCCGCCGCTTTTTTGCAGTAAAGGCTTTGACAGCTGCATCTGAATAGGAAAGGAACATCATATGAAAGCCGCTCTGAAAGCAATGTTCACAAAGGAAAAGATACAATATCACGCGCCGGTATGGGTCTGCCTGCTGTTTATTGCATGGCTGGCGATTTTGCCGACCGGTTACCAGGAAATTTACCGCGAGGCAGAACAGTGTGTTGCAAAGGTCATCCAAACCGATGAAAGCAAAATCATCGACACCGGTCTGGTGCGCTCAGGGGAGCAGCGATGTCAGCTGGAAATTGTCAGCGGCAAATTTAAAGGCAGGACTGCCGAAGGGGTCAATATGCTCAACGGTTCGCTGGAACAGGACAAGCTGTTTAGCCAAGGAGATCGTGCGCAGGTGGTGGTCAGCTACAACGCAGACGAAATTTTGATGGTGACGATGATCGACCATGACCGCATCCCGATGGAGCTGGTGATGGGCGCCATCTTTATCCTCTTTTTGATTCTGTTTGCGGGAAGGACCGGAGTGCGCGCGGTGCTCAGCTTCTTTTTGACCGTTCTTGCCATCTGGAAGCTGTTGGTTCCGCTGTATCTGAAGGGGTATAATCCGATTTGGACCGGACTGGTCTTTACCTTATTGCTGAGCGTGCTGATTATTGCGCTGGTTTATGGATTTGACCGCAGGTGTGCAAGCGCGGTATCGGGGACCTTTTTAGGAATTTTAGTTACCTGCCTGCTGGGTTCACTGTTTACCGATTTGTTCCAAATCCACGGGGCGGTGATGTCTTCCTCGGAAAGCCTGCTGTATGCCGGATACCAGGATTTAAATCTGACCCGCATTTTTATGGCATCCATTTTTATCGGAGCGTCCGGCGCTTTGATGGATTTATCGGTAGACATCACCTCCGCAGTGCATGAGGTGATTGAAAAACGCCCGGACATTGGCTGGAAGGAAGCGGTCCGCTCCGGGATGAACGTGGGACGCTCGGCGATGGGAACGATGACGACCACCCTGCTGCTGGCTTATTCGGGGGGATACATTGCCCTGCTGATGGTGTTTATGGCACAGGGCACACCGCTAATCAATATCTTAAACTATAAGCACGTGGCAGCGGAGATGGTGCATACCGTCATCGGGTCGTTTGGTCTGGTCACAGTGGCTCCCTTTACGGCACTGTGCGCCGGCGTGCTGTTGAGTCAAAAGAAAAAGGACATAGAAGAAAAGAAAGAATAGGATTTGATAAAGACTAAGCTTTGATAAAGATTAGGCTTCGATGTCGTATGGCCAGTCCATGATGCCGCCGAAGTCGTAGACGTGGGTATAGCCAAGCTTTGTCAGCAGGATACACGCCTTTTTGCTGCGTCTGCCGCTTTGGCAGTAGACCAGAATGGTGGCGTCCTTGTCGGGCAGACGTTCAGCGGTGGTTGCCGGACGGATGGTGGACAGAGGGAAAAGGATAGCATTGGCGATGTGTCCCTTGGCATACTCGTCCGATTCGCGGACATCCAGGATGGTCAAGTCGGAGGACTGGTCCATCATCTCTTTTGCCTGCTGGGGGGAGAGCTGGGTGAAGGGGTCGCTGCCGCCGATGGGACAGGCGGTGATTCCGGTGGAGAGCAGCAGGGAAAGCAGGGCAAGTTTTTTCATCTTCATCATGTAAGTACTCCTTTATCGGTTGATTTTAAAAGAACAGGGATAAAACAAAACGCACCTCACTTACAGTGAGGTGCGTTTTTGGTACGCCCGATGCGATTCGAACGCACGACCTTCAGAGTCGGAGTCTGACACTCTATCCAACTGAGCTACGGGCGCATATCTTGAATTGACTTATATATTATAACAGAAAGGAGCAAAAAAGTAAAGAGGGAGCCGGAAAGGAATTGGAGGAGGAAGAATGACTGTAAAAAGGGAAGAAAAGGGGAAAAAGTAAGATTTTTCAAAAAAAGTCAAAAAAAGATGAAAAAAGGTGTTGACAAAAGGAAGTT